>JBBSDH010000008.1:0-40090 GCA_038249605.1 Chitinophagales bacterium
CCAGGATTTTTAGGATTTTGAGATTGGGATTTTACTTGGATTTTTAGGATTGGGATGATTGGATTGGATTTTAGGGATTGGATTTTTGACCAGGATTTTTAGGATTTTGAGATTGGGATTTTACTTGGATTTTTAGGATTGGGATGATTGGATTGGATTTTAGGGATTGGATTTTAGGATTGGGATGATTGGATTGGATTTTAGGGATTGGATTTTTGGATTGGGATGATTGGATTGGATTTTTGGGGATTGGATTTTTTGGATTGGGATGATTGGATTGGAATTGCAGGTGCTAAATCGGTAAAACTGGTCGCCACATGGTTATCGGGAAAACAGGCCAATGTGCATGTCCCAAAAAAAACTTGCAACAAAATGCAATTGCAGGGAACTTTGCGCCTCTTAAGCGCTGTTTACCCGTTTTTGAAAACAACCCAACCCATGGCAACCATACACCTGACAGCAAACGAAGTCGCGCAGACGCGCTACGACCGCATCTTCGAGCTGGAATTCCAGCCCCTATTGGATGCGGTCTACACGTTTGCCTACCGGCTGACCAGCGACGCCAGCCAGGCGGATGATTTGACACAGGATACCTACCTCAGGGCCTGGCGTTTCATTCACCGCTACGACGAAAACACGAATGCCAAAGCCTGGTTGTTCCGTATCTGCCGCAATGCCTTCATCAACGACTACCGCTCCAAAGTGCGTCAGCCGTACAAAGTAAATTACGAAGACATTGTGGTGTACCACAACGAGGATGAGCCAGTAGCCCAGAATTACTTTGGTTTACACGAAGAATTGGGTGGCAAACTGATCGGCGATGAAGTGATGATGGCGCTCAACACGCTGCGTCCGGAATTCCGACTGGTGGTGCTGCTCGACCTGGAGGACTTTACCTACGAGGAAATCGCCGCCATCGCGTCGATCCCCTTAGGCACCGTGCGTTCGCGGCTACACCGCGCGCGCAACATCCTTGCCCAAATACTGCGCGATTACGCTCGCGGACAAGGATACCGTGCCCAGGATGAGGAAACATACAACGTTACAGCGCCTTCCATGGCGTAAACCTTGGGGTTTGCCGATGTCGTCTCAAAAGAGAACGCGCGGCAAACCCCTTTTTTTTGCACAACAATAAACAGCCAACAAAATTTTTTCACCCGTCACACCAGTAACCGGAGAAGCGCAGGCCATAAAAAGCCTGCTCCTGCGCCGGATCCTTCCGATGAAACAGTTCGCAAAACAAGACGTCCCTTCTTATAGCAACAACCCGCTTAGCAAGCGAGGACTGCAGGAGTGTGCGCCCGGCTGTCTTTCCTCAGGATCCTGTGTCGGCAGCAACCCTTCGCGAAAGTGTTGACGACAAATGCTTTCATGTACCATGAAAAATCTGATTCAACAACAGGATAAACCCCAGGCCACCGACCTCTCTTTTGTGACCGAACAACCAGGCGGCACTCCGGCCCGCCAATCCAGTCCCTCCGAAGAATTCGCCTTCCGCGCTTTGCTCCAAAGCAGGTTGCCCAAACTGAAACCTTCCTCTGATTTGTGGCAACGCATCCGATCGGATGTTCAAAAAAAAGGATAACCCCATCCGCTGTCAAACCATCAAACGTAATGGTAATTTCATAATGGCTTAACACCCTTGTCGGTGTGCGGGCATAACTTTGCATCAACAATTTTTTGTAAAGTATGTCATTGCTCCCGCGCCTTCTCTCCTCCATCCGTTCGGTATTCGATCGATTTTCCAATACGCTTCGGCGCTCACCTTTTTCTGCTTCAGGTTTCTTCACCAACAGGATGCATCATGAGGCGCGGGTTTTAGACTTTTTTGATCCCAATCATACGCCCGACCAGCCATTGCATCAGGTTTCCCGGCGGGCAACAGCCATCCAACTGCTCATTGCCATTGTCAGCGGTATTGGGTTGGTTTGGTTTTTCAACCTCATCCACAACCTTTCCGCACACTGAGCCCATGAAACGCGAACTCGATATCGTCGTTATTTCCGACATCCATTTGGGCGCCTACGGTTGCCATGCCCACGAGCTGCACAATTACCTGAAAAGTATTCAACCCAAAACACTCGTCCTCAACGGCGACATTTTCGACATCTGGAATTTTAAAAAGAGCTACTTCCCCCGAGATCACATGGAAGTGGTTCGCCGAATCCTGAAAATGGCTGTCAACGGCACCAAAGTATACTACCTCACCGGCAACCACGACGACATGTTGCGCAAATTCGGCGAACTGTCGCTCGGACTCATCCACCTGCGCAACAAACTTGTATTCCAGGTTGATGGTCACACCCATTGGGTTTTTCACGGCGACGTGTTTGACGCCAGCATCCATAGGGCACGCTGGCTGGCACGACTCGGCGGCGAAGGTTACGACTTACTCATCCGAATCAACCGCATGATCAACAACACACGCCGTTTGTTTGGTTTTGCACCGGTTTCGTTTGCAGCGAAAATCAAAAAAAGCGTTAAAGGCGCCGTTAAATACATCAGCGATTTCGAAGATACCGCCATCGAGTTGGCAGGAGAGCAAGGCTACGACCGCGTGATCTGTGGCCACATCCATCGTCCACAAATGCGTGATGTAACCACATCCAACGGACATGTGGTTACCTACATGAACAGTGGTGACTGGGTGGAGCACCTTACTTCCCTTGAAATGGTGAACGGTAAATGGTCGATTTACCAATACGATGAAACTGAATTTGAGGTGCTAAACCCGCGTTTGCAGGTGAAGGAACAGGAGACAAATACTTACATCTTGCGCCGTGACGAAGTTTTGCCTTCCATGCCGGGCATTGCAGCGTTCGACACCCTTTAAAAAAGTATTGTACCCGCAACCGGGGAGGACAGGATACAGAATCATTGCGCTCCGGTTGTCTTTTGAATTTCATACGCTATACTATATTATTTTCAAGGTGTTCTCTTCCGGGCCATCCTGCAAACCGCAGTGATGGCCCTGTTGTTTGAGAATAGTTCGAAGTTCGGAGTTCGAAGTTTGGAGTACCTTTGCCTTCCTTTACAAAATGAACTTTTCAAGTTTGAAAAGTCAGCAAACACTACGCAACGACTTGATCGCCCCTCCGCAAATTCCCCTGACTGCTGCCGACGAGCAAAAATTTGTGAAATCCATGCGGCTCTCGCGTATTGTTCTTCCCATGTTGTTGGGAATGGCGGCTATAGGATATTTGTTTTACCGCAAATTTGACCCTGATCAATTCAAAACCATTCAATGGACCGGACAGGCTTACTTGTGGCTGGTTGCGGCGTTTGTTTTGCTTGTTTTGCGCCATTTTCTTTATGCTTTCCGCCTTTACAGCCTCACACGCGGCTTTTTTTCCTATTGGAAATGCATGCAACTGATGGTCATTTGGGAGTTCAGTTCGGCGCTTACACCCACCAGTAAAGGAGGTCCTTTTGTGATGTTGTTTGTGCTTACCAGCGAAAAACTCGCAGCAGGACGAACAGCAGCCGCCGTTTTTTACACCATGGTGCTCGATACAGGCTTTTTTGTGCTGCTTTTGCCCGTCATGTTGTGGATTTACGGCCCACCCATGCTTTATCCAGGCATGCAAACCTACGGCGACGTTGGATTGGCTTCCGGTACTTTTTTCTTTACATTCGCCACCTTTGCCACCTATTGGTTGTTTCTGATCTTTTTTGTTTTTATTCGTCCACAATACGCAAGCAAAGCCATGCATTGGCTGGCCGATCGGCCCCTGCTGCACCGCTGGTCGGCGAAACTCAACAAACTGGGCGAAGAATTTGAACTTGCTGCAACCGAGATCAAACAACAGGACTGGCGTTACCACCTGCGTGTGATCGCAAGCACGCTGGGTGCATGGACGTGTAAGTTTGCCATGATCAATTGCATCATCATCGCGATTGTGCCCGATACGCCTGTTGACGGCAATACCCAGGCGTTTATTTACGCGCGTCTGCTGGCCATGTTTGTCATCATGGCCTTCAGTCCAACACCCGGCGGTGCAGGTTTGGCGGAGATGGCGCTGGTGGGTTTCATCAGCGACTACGTACCGGAAGGTATCGGCATGGTGGTGGCGTTGCTGTGGCGCGGCATGGCCTATTACGGCTACCTTTTGCTCGGCGCCATCGTGGTGCCTGCATGGATTGCCTCCAAACTTAACCGCAGTAAAAAGCAAAACGAACCACCGATCGTTTCATCCATTACCTGATCCCCTCTTTGGAAATTTACCTGCTCTGCTTGTTCGCTTTTTTGGCTGGCTTCATCGACAGTATTGTCGGCGGCGGCGGACTGGTGCAGGTACCTGCGTTTTTCATTTTGTATCCACAACTTACGGTGCCCAACATCATCGGTACCAACAGATTGGCCTCTGCGGTGGGCACCTCGGTAGCGGCGATCAACTATGCCCGGCACATCAGCATTCCTTGGAAAACGGTATTTTTTGCTGCTGCGGGAGCCATACCACTCTCTTACCTCGGCGCTACGGTACAAAGCATGATTTCATCGGAAGTGCTGAAACCCATCATTTTGGTACTCATTGTTTTGATTGGCATTTATACGTTTAAAAAAAAGGATTTTGGTACTGAAGAGCGTGAAACACCCGCATTGAAACACCTTGGTTTGTGGTCGATGGCGCTCGGCGGGCTGCTGGGTTTTTACAATGGCATGATAGGACCAGGAACCGGAAGTTTGCTGGTGTTTGGGTTTGTGCGGGTGATGGGTTACAACTTCCTGCGGGCATCGGCGGTTTCGAAGGTGGTTAACGTCATCGCCGACGTGTCATCGCTGGTTTTTTTCTTCATCCACAAACACATCCTTTTCAACCTCGCGTTTCCCATGATGGTTTGCAATGTTGCAGGCTCGTATATCGGCAGCCGAATGGCCGTTTTGCGCGGAAACACGTTTGTACGCAAGGTGTTTCTGGTGGTTGTTGCGGGGATAGTGCTTAGGTTTGCCTGGGATATCATGAAACCCTTATTTGTCTTATGAAAAAAATATCCGCCGACTGGGTTTATCCCATCGCCTCCGAACCCATCCAACATGGTGTCGTGGTAACCAACAACGCAGGTGTCATTCTTGCTGTCGGCAGGCGTGAAGACCACGACCCGGCAAGTCTGGATGTGCGTTCGGGCATATTGATCCCGGGTTTTGTGAATGCCCATTGCCACCTGGAGCTGTCGCACATGCTTGGCAAGGTGGATACTGGCACCGGGCTCATACCATTCATTACCGGTGTGGTGACCCAACGCAACGCTACGGCGGAGATGATTGATGAAGCCATTCAAAAGGCGTATGCCGACATGCTGGAAGGCGGTATCGTAGGCCTGGGCGATATTTCCAACGTGACCAACAGTTTTGCTGCCAAACAAAGTGGTAGCATGCGTTCCCATACGTTTGTTGAGGTATTCGATTTTTTGCAAAATGACCGCGCCAAAACGGTTTTTGCCGAAGGCAAAAAAGTGTACGATGCGTTGGATCCTGTAGTGGGAAGTGCCAAATCGTTTGTGCCGCATGCGCCGTATACGGTAAGTGAAAATTTGTTCGACCTGGTGAACGCCGCCAACCGCGACCGCAAAACCACCGTGAGCATCCACAACCAGGAAACGCCGCCCGAAAATCAGTTATTCGAGCATGGAACGGGTAGTTTTTATGGTTTTTATGAAAAATTCGGCATCTCGCTGGAGGAGTTCAAGCATACCGGACAAACGTCCATCCACCATGCCCTGAAACACCTCGACCCATCGCAACGCACCCTTTTTGTGCACAATACCCTGAGCACGCGCGCCGATATTTTGGCCGCACAGGCATGGAGCGAAGGGGTGTTTTGGGCCACTTGTCCGAACGCCAACCTGTACATTGAAAACCGTTTGCCCGACTACAGCGCCTTCATCAACTGCGGTGCGCGGGTGTGCATCGGTACCGACAGTCTGACCTCCAACTGGCAGCTCAGCATCCTGGAGGAAATGAAAACCATCGCGCGTTTCCAGAGCTATGTGCCGTTCGAAACCATCCTGCGCTGGGCTACGCTCAACGGCGCGCAGGCATTGGGTTTTGACGATACGCTGGGAAGTTTGGAGGTAGGGAAGACGCCGGGGGTGCTTCTTTTGTCGGATCGGGAATTGGGGATGGGAACAACGGTATCTCGTTAATCAAATTCCACGCAACTTCCCCTTTCGGGACGTTTAAAAAACATGCTTCTCCGCATGGTACGACGAACGTACCAACGGTCCGCTTTCTACGTACAGCAGTCCTTTTTGCAGACCCACTTCTTTGTATTCGGCGAACAGATCGGGGTGGATGTATTCAGCCACTGCGATGTGCAATTTGGTGGGTTGCAGGTACTGTCCGATGGTGAGGATGTCGCAGCCGTGGGCGGCGAGGTCGTCCATGATTTTAAACACCTCTTGTTTGGTTTCGCCGAGGCCAACCATGATGCCGCTTTTGGTGCGTTTGCCGTAATCTTTGGTGCGTTGTATTTGTTCCAGACTGCGTTCATATCTGGCCTGGGGGCGCACTTTGCGGTAGAGACTTTGTACCGTTTCCATGTTGTGCGACACCACTTCCTGTCCGGCCGAGATCATACGTTCCAGGGCTTCCCAAGTGCCTTTGACGTCGGGGATGAGGGTTTCGATGGTGGTGTCCGGGCTGAGTTCCTTGACGGAGCGCACGGTTTGATACCATATTTCGGAGCCGCGGTCTTTGAGCTCGTCGCGGTTGACGGAGGTAATGACGGCGTGTTTGACCTTCATGAGCCAAATGGCTTCGGCCACTCGGCGGGGTTCGTCTTCGTCATATTCGTTGGGCCGGCCGGTTTTAACGGCGCAGAACGAGCAGGAGCGGGTGCAAACGTTTCCTAGGATCATGAAAGTGGCTGTGCCAGCGCCCCAGCATTCGCCCATATTGGGGCAGTTGCCGCTTTGGCAAATGGTGTGCAGTTTAAAGTCGTCGACAATGCTGCGTACTTGGCGGTAATTTTCGCCCATGGGCAGGCGCACTTTAAGCCATTCAGGGCGTTTGGGTCGCGTATCGTTCACCGGCTTGGCGTCGGCAATGGGAAGTTCGATCATGTATAGAAATTAGCGGCGTTTACCGAGCTGCAAATTTATGAAGAAGTTGAAGAAGAACGGGGTATTCTCTTCAGAAACCATGATGGGTATGTTTTTGGGGAAAACATCGAGCATCGCGCCGATTTCAAAAGCTTTGACAACTTCGTCGAAAGCGCCCCAGTCCATGTGAAAAGCAATGGTGGCATTGCCTCCGGGCACCACTTTGAGTTCGTTGAACCCTTTGGAGTACGGAGAAGCGCCCAGGATGCGGGTTTCGTTGAGAAAAACGTTGGCGTTTTCTTCAGAATATTTTTCGTGTACGATGCGGTTGTTGCCGGGCACATCGCCCTGGTAAGTAAGGGCGAGATAGTAGGGCTTTTGCAGACCGAGCGTTGGGCCGATGGAGTAGCTCATGCCCACGGCGACACCTTTGGTGCGTGCCTTTTCAGAGAAGTAACGTTTGACCCCCCATCCGCTGCGCACCACGATGAAATTGTTTTGTTTGCCGAAAACATAAGGACGAAAGGAACGGCTGAGGGTAGGGTCGGCGCTTTGGCGCTGTTCTTTAACGTGTTTGATTTCGCCGATGCTCAGGTTGAACGTGGTAGTTTTGTAATACGTGCGCAGCCGTCCGAACTCAATACCGGGAATAATGCCCCTGTTGGTGCTTAATTTGATGTTGAATGTGGTTTCGCGGTTGTAGAGGATACCCACGCCAGTAGCGGGCGGCAACATACCCTGAGCATGAACCTCTGCGAGCATCCAACCAAGCATAAAAAAACTGAGCAGCACCGTCCTCAACATAAACGAGTATTTGGTTCCAAATATAGGCTTATTGAAGTAGTGCAACAAGTATAAAGCTGCATAGTTTATATTGTGAAAGACAACATGGGCAAAAAACCGACAAATGCACGTAACTTTGTGCCCTAAGGGGTCGCAAATTCTTTTTACACCCGTACTGCGACACAGCAACCATGGCCATTGACATTATTTGTTTAGCCGTCTTCGGTTTCGGATTTTTTAAGGGTTACAGGCTTGGGGTCATCGGTACCATTTTCAACATCTTCGCCTACCTGTTCGGAGCCATAGTATCCTATAAAATGGCGCCGCTCACCGTGGTGGTCATCGAACGACTCTTCGAAGAAAACAACCCGCTGGTTTTTCCTGCCGCCTTTTTCATCAACCTGCTTTTCATAGTTTTTCTGCTGCGCACAGCCGCACGCAGCATCGAAGGCATGTTGTCGGCCATGTACATCAATGTGGTCAACCGTGTTGCCGGTGGGGTGCTGAGTGGATACCTTTCGGTGATGGTTTTAAGCTTTTTGATCTGGTTTGTCGACCGCGCGCAATTGCTCAGCCAGGAGGAGATGTCGCGATCGGCCACGTATGTCTACCTTGAACGGATGCCTGCGCAAGCACGTACGATGTTTGCCCGAGTGCGGCCCTTGGCCGAGGATTTTTGGGGCTCCTCCATGGTTTGGATCGACAGGCTTGAAGCATACGGCAACGAAAAACAGAAGGACTCTAAAAGTAGGTTTTACGACCCCGATGCACCCAAAACGAAAGGCATCGAAGAAGATCCGGAAGACGGTGATCCGCGCCGCGCGGGTGATTCGGCGGATGAATATTGACCATGCGCGTTTTACTGCTCGACAACTACGATTCATTTACGTACAACCTGTACGATTACGTGTTGCAAACCGGCGCCACCTGTGAAGTGTTTCGCAACGACGCACTGAAAATCGCCGACTTTCCACACCTCGACTTTGATGCTTTGCTGTTGTCGCCCGGTCCGAAAAGACCCGCAGATGCCGGCTGCCTGATGTCGGCCATCGATTTTTTCCATCAAAAAAAACCCATCTTGGGTATTTGTCTGGGACACCAGGCCTTGGGCGAATATTTCGGCGCGCCGCTCCAGCGTGCCGAATTGCCGATGCACGGCAAAACATCTTTGATACGGCACAACAGTTCAGCTCTTTTCGCCGGTTTGCCCGCCGAATTTGAAGTTATGCGCTACCATTCGCTGTTGCTCAGCACACTCAACGGCACACCACTGCACACCACGGCATGGAGCCCCACCGAAGAGATTATGGCGCTTGAACATTCGGATTTACCCCTTTGGGGCGTTCAGTTTCACCCGGAGTCGGTATTGAGCCAGCATGGATTGGATTTGATCCACAATTGGCTGAAAGCTGCTGAAGGCCATTGATTTTGAGCAAATTTCTTGCATAATTTGTGTGTTCGGGTTACTTTGGCGTCCATATAACCTAACCAACACCTTCAAGTGATGCATGAACGCGCAAACCGTTGGCATTATGCCTTTTGGATATTTGCCTGCGCTGAAATACTGGGTGAAATAACCCGAATACAACCGCTCATTTACGCCTCTAAGCCATTGATGATGCCGTTGCTGGCCGTTTGGTTTGCCAAAGAAACAGCCGATGAGAACTTTCATAAAAAGGCGAGAACATTCATCATCGTTGGGTTGGTACTTTCATCCTTCGGCGATACCTTGCTGATGCTCGACCGCGAATACCAAGGGAAAGGTTGGTTTTTGTTTGGACTGGGAGCTTTCCTGTGTACCCACATTTGCTATGCAGCCGCTTTGTTTTCCATGGCAGGCGCCCGGGCAGAGTATTTGCGCCGCAACTGGTGGCTCGTTTTTCCATTTGCTTTGTACCTAGCCTTCTTCCTGTACATCCTTTGGCCGGGCATCCCCAACGGTATTCACATCCCTGTTGCGTTTTACGGCTTGATGATCACGGTAATGGCCATTGCCGCAGTGAACCTGCGCGACCATGTGCCCCTCCGAGGCTACCGCATGGTGGTAGCAGGAGCGCTTCTTTTCGTTTTGTCCGACAGCCTGATCGGCATCGCCCGGTTCGTAACTCCTTTCTGGGGAGCAGGCATCGCAATAATGGTCACCTACATCGCAGGGCAGTACGGGATCACAAGGGGCGTGAAGGAGATTTTCTGGGAATAAAATGATTGACGAATGATGATTACATGATTTTTGATTTTTTTGGGCTGGGGTGGGCTTGAAATAGCATTTCACCGCAGAGTATCGCAGAGTTACGCAGAGGAAGGCGCAGAGTTTTGTCCAGCTAACGGATTAACTCTGCGCCTTCCTCTGCGTAACTCTGCGATACTCTGCGGTGAAATGCTATTTCAAGCCCACCCCAGCCCAAAAAAATCAAAAATCATGTAATCATCATTCGTCAATCATTTTTGCCTGCTTTTATACAGCCACACCACGCCACCGACACTCACCAGCATCAAGCCCAGCGCAATGATTTCGGCCTGGGTAAGTGTGATGCCCAGCACGTTGTGCTCCACGTTGACACGGATTTTTTCGATGATGAAACGTTCGAGAGCGATGAGGGAAAGGTAGACGAAAAAGAGGACTCCCGGTACTTTCAAACGTTTGCGCAGCGACCAGAGGATGCCGAAAACCACCGTCATCATCAGGATTTCGTACAAAGGAGTTGGGTACACAGGCTGGGAAAGTTGCATGCAATAGTCCCATGTACAGCCATCGATGGGGACGCTGGGCACCGGGTCGGTGTGGGGAGTATTGAGCACGTGGTGTGGGTAAGTGGAAGCCCAAAGACCGTCGGGCAGGAAACCCATCCAGTCGGGTTTAGGAGCATTGTTTGCGATGCCCCAGTCGCCGTCGCCCGACATCTGACAGCCCATCCGGCCCACACCGTAACCGGTCACAAGTGCCGGTGAAACGGCATCTGCCGTAGGCCAAAACGGAATGTTGTTGCGGTACAGGTAGGTTGCTACAGCTACAAATCCGAGCACCAGACCGCCGAAAAAAGCCAGGCCACCGCCGGATGTGAGGCTACCGATCGGGTCGGCCAGGAAAGATTCCCAATTGTCGAACAGATCAAAAATTTTGGCACCCAAAATGCCGCCCACGGCCGCCCAAACGGTCATTTCACTCACGCGGTGGTGCGGATACACGGTGCGTTTGACCACCTCAGGCTGTGGTTTGCGTTTGCGCCAGGCTTCCCACCAGGTGAGTCCGCCGAGGGCCAAAGCGCCCAAAATGGCGGCCAGCCAGTGCATTTTCGACGAAAGGATGACCGACGCCGGGTCCGTTCTGAATTCGGCGAAATGTTGGGAGGCATACGCGCCTTTGCCGAACAGCAGCAATCCAACCAGGGCATTGGAAGCTATTTCCATCCAGGTTGCCGGAGCGCCGATGGTCATCTCCACCGTAGTGGGCTGGTAAAAACCTTCTTTGGCTTTGCGGTGCAATTCGATGGAAAAGACGTAAGCGCTGGCCAAAAAAGCAAGGGCAAGAAAAAAGCCGAAGGTTTTGAAAATGGACAGCCAGTTGTCGACCGGTGTGCCAAGTACGGCATGGAGGAGGTAGGAAATATCTGGATACATGCAGTGGTGGACTGGGTTTGATGCCGGGCAAAGATAGTTTTCCGAGGGTATGCAGTGGGATTTTTTACAAATGTTGACGAAGGTTTAATAAATCGGTTGGTAAGACATGTTGGGGATGAAGTCCAGACATTGACTTAAGGTCCTCAACAACGCTTAACCCAATCCCTTTTTAAGCTTGGTTAGTCTCCCGGTGACGAGGGAGACAAGGTTTGCCCAAGCACGCACGTCACCCGGTGACTTACCGGAAGCGAAAAGAGGGTGGGATAGGAACTGTTTAAAATCTTAATTCAATGGCATTGGGATGACAAGGGTTAAAACTCAAGCCGATACAATGTCCAGCCTTCTGGCATTTCCTGCACAGCCTTCAACCTGCCCGATGCCTCCAGCGCCTGCCAGTTGATCATCGGATTTTTCCCTTTCCACTGTTCCCGGAGCCGCGGTTCATTGAACAACACCCAGGCGCCCGGTTCAAAGGTTGGATACACCTGAATCCAAAGGTTGCGGTGTTGCACTTCGGGCAGGTAGGTGCGCATGGCCACATCGAGGTCGAAGCCGTAAAGCACATCGCCCGGTTCGAGGTGTTGTTTTAAAACCTCTGCCGTTGTGCGTTCCAGGTTGTGGCGTTTCACCACCGGCCGCAACGTCCAAACAATGCCTGCAGTTTGCAACAACAACGCAAGGCCAAGCAAACCGTACGTTAGTTTTTTAAAAAAATAGCTGCCGTAGGCAAAAAAACGATCCCAAGCTGGGAAAAGCAGCACCAGCAAAACCACATACGCCGGCATTAGGAAACGCAGGTTTTGGCGGGTAAATCCACAGAGAAAAAACAGGTAAAAAACAAGGCAAATCAACAAGACACGCCTGGAAGAAAGTGCAACGTCGGTGCGTTTGAACAACAAAAGCAAACCCGGCAGCATGAAACAAAACGCAGGGTGGAAAAGCGGGTAAAAAACATAAACGATGTTGGGCAAAGGGTACGTAACAGCGCCGTTTAGGTCAAGGAAAGTTCTTTTGAAAAAATTCCACACCGACCAGTCGCCGATCAGTGAATGTTGCAATGGACCGTGTGCCGCATTGCTTGTACATAAAACCAGCGGCAAGGCAGTCAGTATGGCAACCAAAACGCCGAGTGCCAGGTGGCTGTAACGTTTTTCACGGATCCACAACAAGGTGAGGGCCAGCAACATGGGCGCCAAAAGAGGCACCAGAGCATACCGTGTGCCCACCGTCGCTACCCCGAAAAAAACAGCCGCAACGGCATCCCATGGCCGCAATCTTTCTATGCTTCGAACACTGAAAAACAAGAAAGCCAACATCAAGGCCAGAGCCATGGCGTCGGACATGCTTACCAGCGTACTTTTCACAAATGTAGGCGCCAGTGCCAGACCCAACACAGCGTACAAAGCCCGGCTTTGCAACCGCGCACCGGGCATGTTGATCCTAAGCAACGACATGAACAAAGCAAGCACAACACCGGCGCCCACCATACTCAACAAACCCAACGCCCAAACCGTGGGGATGCCCAAAAAACGTAAAAAAGCCGCCGCTGCAGGGTATCCCGGGGCAAATTCAGATGCCACCAAACCACCAGGCATCGCCGCCTTACCTTGCCAAAACGCCGCCAGAGCTTCCGCGTGTTGCAGGTAAGCATGGCTGTCCTGACCAAACAAACCGTTGAAACCCGTAACCAGCCGGATCAGGCCGTACAGCAACAATGCAAAAAGCGGAACCCCGCGCAGGAGCATGTTCAAATTCATGGCGTAAATTTGCGGTAAATATGGCAAAACGTATCATGGTCAGCGGCTGCTTCGACCTGCTTCACAGCGGGCATGTGGCTTTTTTGCAGGAAGCCGCCCAACTCGGCGAGCTCTACGTGTGCATCGGCAGCGATGGCAATGTATACAACCTAAAAGGCCGGTACCCCATCAATCCGCAAACCGAAAGACAATACATGCTTCAGGCCCTTAATTGTGTTCACGAAGTGCGCATCAACAAAGGTTTGGGCATCCTCGATTTCGAAGGGGAAATGGCGGAAATAAAGCCCGATGTGTTTTTTGTAAACGAAGACGGCCATACGCCCGACAAAGAACAATTTTGCCATGCCCGTGGCGTAGCCTATGTGGTCGCCAAACGCAAACCACACGGCGGGTTGCCCACGCGCAGCACCACGGCTTTGAGGGTGGAATGCACCATACCATACCGGCTCGATTTGGCGGGAGGCTGGCTCGACCAGCCCTGGGTGTCGGAACATTGTCCGGGTCCTGTGCTCACCATCAGTCTGGAGCCCACCCACGAGTTCAACGACCGCAGCGGCATGTCGAGCAGCACGCGCAAAAAAGCAATAGAGCTGTGGCGCACCGCCCTGCCGAGTGGCGACCCGGAAAAACTGGCGAAAATGCTGTTTGCTTTTGAGAATCCTCCGGGCACCAAAGAAGTGGCTGGTTCGCAGGACGCCGTCGGCATCGTGTTTCCGGGTTTGAACAAGCTCAACTACAACGGCAGCTACTGGCCCGAAAGCATCGAAAGCGTGCACGATGAAGCAGTTTTGAGCTGGCTCGAGCAGCATTTGTGGCTCATCGGTTTGGGGCCACGCCAAAGCGGTTACAACGTATTGGACAACACCCACATCACGCCTTCCTGCGCCATGTCCCTTGCGCATGCCGCCGATGCTGCTTGGCGGGCCATCCTCAACCGCGATTGTGGGGCCTTCGGCGAAGCCTGCCGCGACTCGTTTGAGGCCCAAATCGCCATGTTTCCCAACATGGTAGACGATGGCATCCGCGCGCTCATCGAACAATACAGCAACCAGGCCCGCGGCTGGAAACTCAGCGGCGCGGGTGGGGGAGGGTATTTGGTTTTGGTGAGTGATACGCCGGTGGAAAGGGCAATACGTTTGAAAATACGACGCATGGAGCGCGAACTTTAGCTCTCCAGGGGGTCGGCCTTCAGGCCGACACTGGGTCGACGGACTTCAGGCCGTCGTTTGTATCCTGCATCTTTTTTACAGGAGGGTGGATTGTGTTGTGTGGATTTTCGAGGTGCGACGGAATAAATTCCGTCGGCCCGGTGTCGGCCTGAAGGCCGACCTCCCGGCAAATCCCATTTCCCCCTATGTTTTTTACACCACTTCCCATATATACGTTCCCATATATGCCACATGCATTGATGCATATATACACCCGAAATGGCCATATATGGTTCATGAATTTTTAGTGTATATATCGGTTTTTGGCTTCGCATACATATAAAACGCACAAGGGGTGCGGCTTTCAGCCCGCACCCCTTGCGTTGTTTTACCCAATGAAAAGTGGTTTGTGAAAAAACGTGTGTTTAGATCCTTAAAAATCAATGGAATCCATCCTAAAACAGCGCAAATCACTCTAATCCTGATTTAAAAGGTAAAAAGGTAAAAAACCTAAAAAGATACCGCCCTGGCGAGACGGAAGCCATGGTCGAAGCCCCATAGCCCGGCGCGGAGCGGTTGCGATAGGCAACGCGGCAGAGCTGCGGGCCGAGGTTCCACGAACCGCCACGATACACGCGGTCGGAGCCGGACGTAGCGCCGGTAAGATTGGTCTGGCGTTCAACCATGGACTCACCAAAAAGAATTTCATGCGTTTCGCTGTAGGACTTTACCAGGGCTGTAAACCGTTGTTCTGATAAACCTTTACTTGACTTCCATTGTGGATTGTTTCCAACAGCTTTATAGCTGATCGCCTTGCACAATTCATTTTTCGGTAAAAAAAATCTTAATCATCAATTTGATACACCAAAAAAATCTGTATAACTAATGTATAAGAAAAGACGTGCGCTTTTTGTTATCTCTTTCCGTTTCGACAACCTATTTTTACCTTTCGAACTGTAAAATCCCAATTCCAAAATCATGCGTACCCTTGTTGCTACCTTATTTCTTTTTGGCTTAGTTCCATTTTCGGCGTTCGCCCAGCGCGACCTGGAGGTGACTTCAGCCAACCAAAAACGCATTGCCCTTGTAATAGGCAACGGCGCTTACCAGCATTCCTCACCGCTCGTGAACACCATCAACGACGCCAACGCCATAACTTCCGCGTTGCAAAGCCTGAACTTCAAGGTGATCCTGGTGAAAAACGCCACCGACCGCCAAATGGACGAAAAACTTCGGGAATTCACAGCCCAAATCGAAACCGGAAAATACCCAGTGGCCCTGTGCTTTTACTCCGGCCATGGTCTCCAGGTGAACGGCGAAAACTACCTCGTACCCGTCGACGCCAACCCTCAACGCGAAGCCGACGTGAAGTGGGAGTGCCTCAATGCCCAGAGAATCATCGACGCCATGGAAAGCGCCCGAGCCACCACCAAAATTATCCTGCTCGACGCCTGCCGCAACAACCCGCTATTAAGGTCGTGGAATAGATCCGGCGGCGGCGGACTGGCCGCCATCAACACGCCTCCCGGAACCTTCATCGGTTACGCCACTGCCGCCAACACCGTAGCATACGACGGTAGCGGCAACAACAGCCCCTACACCACGGCCATCCTTCAAAATCTGCAAACACCAGGACTCAGCATCGCCGACCTGTTTACCCGCGTGAACAAAACTACCCAAAACTTGGCTGCCAAAGAAGGCAAAACCCAAACGCCCTTTTTCAACACCAGCCTGTCAGATGCCTTTTATTTCCTGCCGTCCAACCCGGTCATCGACAACCCGCCGCCCGTGGTCGTAACACCATCCGACAAACCCGACCGCGATCACGACGGCTTCCCCGATACCTCCGACGAATGCCCCACCGAATACGGCACCCTGCGCGGCTGCCCCGACTCCGACCGCGACGGCATAGCCGACCACAAAGACGATTGCCCCGACGAATACGGTCCGGCCTCCAACAACGGCTGCCCCGTGCGCGACCGCGACGGCGATGGCGTGGTAGATGCCGTAGACAAATGCCCCGACAAATCCGGCGCCAAAGACTGGCAAGGCTGCCCCGACAGCGACAACGACGGCATACCCGACCACCGCGACGAATGCCCCGACCATGCAGGTAAAGCCGTCAAAAAAGGCTGCCCGGACGTCACCAACCCCGAAACCGTCACCGATGCTACGGTGGGCGCCTTTATTTTGGTCAAAGGCGGCTCCTTTGATATGGGCTCGAAAAACGGTGAGAACAATGAAAAACCCGTACACCGGGTGACCTTAAGCGATTACTACATTGGCCAAACCGAAGTAACCCAGGCGCAGTGGCGGACGGTAATGGGTTTTAATCCTAGTAATTTTACAAACTGCGACGAATGTCCGGTTGAAAATGTGAGTTGGGACGACATCCAAACCTTTCTTCAAAAACTCAACAGCCGCAGCGGCGGCGTGAAATACCGCTTGCCCACCGAAGCCGAGTGGGAATACGCTGCGCGGGGTGGCACCCGCAGCAAAGGCTACACCTATGCAGGCAGCAACAACGTCGACGATGTGGAGTGGAATGACGGCAACGCAGGCGGCAAAACCCACCCGGTGAAAGACAAACAACCCAACGAGCTGGGCTTGTACGACATGAGCGGCAACGTGTATGAATGGTGCAGCGACTGGTACGGAAATTATACATCCGGCATCCATACCAACCCTGCAGGACCTACTACGGACTCCGACCACGTGCTTCGTGGCGGTTCGTGGAAAAACAACCCTCAGAACTGCCGCGTTGCCTACCGCGGCCACAACACGCCGGACTTTCGGTTCAATGTTCTTGGCTTCCGTCTCGCCAGGGCGGTTTCTTTTTAGGTTTTTTACCTTTTTACAAACAAAATAAATGCAAGGGGCATGGGCTGAAAGCGAAAACGTTCCGATTGATTTTACCCTCTGAATTCAACATCAGGCTGTTTGTATTATGGGATAAACCACCAGTTTTTGAACAAAAACCTTGAAAAAATCCATGAAATTGCTTCGGATCCTTTTTTTCATTTTGCTGTGTCACACGCCAGGTTTCGCTCAAAAAGACGGGTTGTTCGTGCTATCCATCGGCGTGGAAAACTACAAAGACACGTGTCTGAACTTTAATTATTGCGCCGACGACGCCAGAAACGTGGACGACGCTTTTCGAAACCAAACCGATCTGTACGACTTGGTTAAAGTCAAAGTACTCGTTGAGGGCCAGACAACCCGATCGGCCGTGTGCAGGGAACTCGAACGTATCGCCGGAGAGGTAACTACCAACATGAACAACAGCCCTTCAGCGGAAACCAACGGCTTTTTGAGTGCCGCCGCTTGGGAAAAGGCCAAATCGGACAACAATGTTTCCGCTTACGAAGATTTTCTGAAGCATTGCCCAAAAAGCGCTTACGCCAAGCTTGCGCGTCTGAAACTTGATTTTTTAAAACCCGCTGCCCCTGAAACCCTCACCGACTCGCTCGCCGGCACCTTCGTACTTGTCAAAGGCGGCTCCTTTTTCATGGGCTCGGAAGATGGAGAAGGCGATGAAAAACCCGTGCACCATGTATCGTTGGGCGACTATTACCTCGGCAAATACGAGATTACAGTTGCCCAATTTAAGACATTCATCGACGACACAGGTTACCCAACCGATGCAGAAACCGATGATGGAAGCAACTTTTGGAACGGTTCCTCTTGGGAAAAAAAATCAGAGGTGGATTGGCGGTGCGATGCCCTGGGCAACCGCAGACCGAGTTCTGAGTACAACCATCCGGTTATCCATGTAAGCTGGAACGATGCCAAAGCGTACAGCGATTGGCTGACCCGAAAAACAGGAAAAACCTACCGGTTGCCCACGGAGGCCGAGTGGGAATACGCCGCCGGCAATGGTGGTCGACACACGAAATACAGCTGGGGGAATCGCGACAATGTTGGCAAACGAAGGGGCAACGTCGCAGTCGAAACGGCGAAGCGTACTTTCTTTTCTTGGGCTATTTTTAAAGGCTCCACCGATCGCTATGTTTATTCCGCTCCCGTCGGTTCTTTTGATGCCAACGATTTCGGATTATACGACATGAGCGGCAACGTGTGGGAATGGTGCAGCGACTGGTACGGAAGTTATGATTTCGGCAGCCAAACCAATCCAATCGGCCCAGGTGACGGCTCTGGACGCGTGCTTCGTGGCGGTTCGTGGGACGACTACCCGCAGTTCTGCCGCGTTGCCAATCGCAACGGCATTTCGCCAGGCAGTCGGTACGCCTTTTTTGGCTTCCGTCTCGCCAAGGCGGTTTCTTTTTAGGTTTTTTACCTTTAAATCAGAGTTAGTGCCGCATCCAGTCAATAACACACAGTTTAGCGGCCCTATTTTTTGCTCAATGTTGTTATTTGTCGGTTAAAATGTCCCGCATTTCGTCCTCCTCATGCCTGATTGAGCAAAATATAGCTCTCGCCAAACTGTACGTCATTTACTGGACGCGGCACTAGCATTACACCATCGTTTAAGGATGTTTCAAATTGTTGCGGCGTTTCCGCCGCCGTACTGTTTTTTTGATGCGGCATTCATGCCGCCTATACCTTGCGGCGTGAACGCCGCGTTACCGGGCGTTCCAAGCTTATTTACTCGGTAGTAGGGAGCCTTACTTTTGGTGAAAAAGGTTGAATGCACGGGCTTCTGGCAATAGTCACCAGTTGTTTAAACTGTTCAGTAGGCAACGGGCAGCGCGTATGTACTCCGGAGCTCCAGCTCCGGAGCGCTCTTCGGCGCAAAGCACACAACTCCACAAGGAGCTGTGTACTTTGCGCGTAAAAGGGGGTAAAAGCTTACCTTTTACCTCTTACGTATTTTTTTGTTGCGCGTCGCATAGCGCTTTGGAGCTGGAGCTCCATAGTACATGCGCGTTGCGCGCGCGGAGCGCTGCCCAATGACCAGTTGGTGGGGCACCCTGAAAAATTTAGGGATGACTCGTATGGAGCTACTGCGTAAGCCTGGGAACTTTTACCAAACCTAAAAAAGATTTAGTAATCGCCTTTACCTCCCAACGGCGAACTAAAGTTCGTGCTCCATGTCGCGCTCCATGGTTATCTTTAGCCTGCCAAACCTTTTTTCCCATGCGCCTTTCCCTTTTCCTCTTTTTTACCCTAACAACCTTTTCCCTTCATGCCCAGGGCCCCGAACTGCCCCTCATGCAGGGCTCTGTGCTCAACCGCTCGTGCCGCATCAAACCGGGCACGTACCGACTGGCGCCGCAGGCCGAACGTTTCGAAAACGCCGTGAACCTCGCCAAAGTACAGGGCGTCGTTTTGGTGATGGGCGAAAATGTGACCGTCGATTTTCAAAATGCCGAGCTTTCAGGCAGCGAGCTGGTAAAGCAACCGGACCAGTTTACGGGAATTGCCATCAGGGTCTCAGGCAAAAACATCACGATCAAAAACCTGCGGGTGCGTGGCTATAAAATCGCGCTTTTGGCCGACGGGGTGGACAGCCTGACACTCGAAAATTGCGATTTTTCGTACAACTACCGTCCAAAACTGCTCTCCGGCCGCAAAACCGAAAACGAGGCGGACTGGCTGTCTTACCACAACAACGACAAGGACGAGTGGCTGCGCTACGGCGCCGGCATGTACCTGCGCGGCTGCAACAAGGCCACGGTGAAAAACTGCACCGTAACCGGCAACCAAAACGCCCTGCTCATGACAGGATGCAACGACGCCCTTGTTTACAACAATACTTTTCATTTCAATTCGGGTCTTGGTATCGGTTTGTACCGCAGCAGCAGGAACAGGATCATGCACAACCGGCTCGACTGGAACGTGCGCGGGTATTCTCATGGGTTTTACCAGCGCGGACAAGACTCCGCAGCCATCCTGCTTTACGAACAAAGCAGCAACAACACCATCGCGTTCAATTCCGCTACGCATTCCGGCGACGGACTTTTCCTCTGGGCCGGACAAAGCACCATGGACTCCGGCGAAGGCGGCTGCAACGACAATTTTGTTTTTGGAAATGATTTCAGCCACGCACCCACCAATGGCGTGGAGGTCACCTTTTCGCGCAACCGCATCCAGGGCAACCTCATCATCGAATGTACCTACGGCATCTGGGGCGGCTACAGCTTCGGCTCGGTGATCAGCGGCAACTACATCGCCAATTGCAAAACTGGCATCGCCATCGAGCACGGACAGGAAAACATCATCCGCCAAAACCTGCTGGAAAACGACTCTACGGGCATTCAACTGTGGGCGCGCGCCGAACAACCCGCCGATTGGGGCTACGCCCAAAAACGCGATGTGCGCTGCCGCGACAACACCATCGATCGCAACAGTTTTACAGGTGTGCGCTTCCCCCTGAAACTCGCCTCTACGCTGAACACTTCTGTAAACGGCGAAAACTTGTTTACGGGTTTTGA
Organism: Chitinophagales bacterium; assembly: GCA_038249605.1. Lineage (GTDB taxonomy): Bacteria > Bacteroidota > Bacteroidia > Chitinophagales > Saprospiraceae > M3007. The sequence continues at coordinate 20,743 of JBBSDH010000008.1, forward strand.
AAAAATGCTCTCCGCCACCACACCCAACGAAAACCTGAAATTCCTGCGCAACGACCTTTACGGCCCGGCCTCGGTTTTGGAACAGGTGTGGCAAATGCCCGAACTGACGGCTTCGAAAAGTGTCAATTTTTCGCATCCCGACAAAAGACCGGCCGATCCTTATGCACCGCTGATGACGCCTTTGAACGAACTTAAGGAGCCCGACAGTTTGCCAGGAGGCATGCTGGCTGCCTTGCCGCAGGGCTCACCAAGAGGACGCAGTTACATTTTGGTGGACGAATGGGGCCCCTACGATTTTCAGCGGCCGTTGGTGGTTTTGGAAAATGAAACCGATGGCCGTGTGGCTTTCAACCTCGTGGGCCCTCCCGGCGCCTGGAAACTGGTGGAATGGAAAGGGGTGAAAAAACAGGAAATTGTGCATGGAAATTTCCCCTCAGCCCTGAGGTTTGAACGCGACAAAGCAGCGGGACCCGTGTGGCTTGCGTTTGAATACATCGGCAAAGCCGACGTCACCACCGTATTTGGTGAAACCATTCCTGCCGGCAGGCCTTACCGATTTGAATACAGGGAAGAAACGCCTTAAGTTATTTTAATCGCGAATTACCGTGGTTGAAATCCTACAATCCCGGGAATCCGGGTTATTTTTGCCCGCTTTTTTTATCTCAGCACCAGGAAACAAGCCGTTTTGTCGAAGCCATTCAACCTGAAAGTCATCGTGCCCTGCTACAACCCGCCGGCGGACTGGGAGTCGTCGCTGGTTGAAAAATTCGTTCGTTTCCGGGAAGCGGTGGCTGATCTGGTCTCCGAAGTTGGGCTGGTGGTGGTGAACGATGGATCCACTTCCGAACAAACCACCGAAGCCAATTTCAACCATCTCAAACAGTTGTTGCCGGGTGCTATCGTCCTTTCTTACGATGAAAACCGGGGCAAAGGTTATGCCTTGCGGCAAGGTGTGGGCGCCGCTTCTGCCGATGGCTACCTGGTGACCGACGCCGATTTTCCTTACGACCTGCCGAGCATGCGCAGGGTAGTGGAAACGCTGGTAACCAAAGGCGGTATCGCTGCCGGCAACCGCCACGAGGAATATTACGACAAGGTTCCTGCTTTCCGCCGCCAGTTGTCGAAAACCTTCCGCTGGTTCCTGCGCAACGTTTTCAGACAGCCCATCACCGATTCGCAATGCGGATTGAAAGCATTCGACGAAGCGGGAAAGGCTGTTTTTTTGCAAACCACCATCGACAGGTTTCTTTTCGACCTCGAGTTTTTGATGCTTGCTTCCAAACAAACAACCGTTCATCCGGTACCTGTGGAGTTGCGCGAAGGCGTGGTGTTCAGTCAGATGGGTTTGAAAATCCTGAGTACCGAAGGCGGCAATTTTTTGAACCTGATTTCACGCGCCTGGCTACGGCCTAGCTCGTTAAAACCGAACCAAATCCCATGAGCACCAATCCCCAAAAGTTGCGAAACCTGGGTTCTTCAAGGCGTTTTCACACCTTTTGGGGAATGGTGGTAGTGCTACTTTGCGCTGTGTTTTTAAGTTGGCTCATCCATGGAGAATGGCTGGGTTCGGCCAACGACCATTTGCTCGGCGGCAGTCCCGACGGCTTTAAAAACTACATGACCACCGCCTGGCATGTGCGTCACGACAGTTCTTACGTCCATTACGGCGGCATGAATTACCCTTACGGCGAGCATGTGTTGTTCACCGACAACCAACCCATTCTCAGTGCTGCCATGCAGTGGTGGAGCCGGAATGTTTCCGACCTGGGCGGCCGAACGGTCGGGGTGATGAATCTTTTTCAGGTATTTACCCAATTGCTCGGCGCCTGTATTTTGTATCTCCTGTTCAGGCGTTTGCACCTTGCGGTGTGGTATGCCGTGCCGGTGGCGCTTGGCATGACTTTTTTGTCGCCCCAATACCTGCGTTTCGATGGGCACTTCGGGCTGTCGCATGTCTTTTTCTTTCCGCTGCTTTTGTTGTTGCTCAGCGAATACGAACATCGGTACAGCCGCCGTTACCAAAGTCTTTTGATCGGTATCCTGGTTTGGGTGGGCGCGCAACTTCATTTTTATTATTTCGGACTTGCGGCGCTGTTTCTCGGGTTGTACACCATGTTTCAGATCCTTGTTGATCCCTCATGGCGCAACTTGCGTGTGCGGATCAGCCACCTCGTTGTGATGGTTATTCTGCCATTTGCCTTGCTGAACATATGGGTGCAATGGAGCGATTACGCCGCCGACCGTTCGTCGCAGCCTTACGGTTTCACGGGATACATCGGCATGTGGGAAGGCATATTTCTACCGCCTTCATTTTTTCCCATGCACCAATGGATCAACGAGTCCATCACCAAAATACGCGACATCAACTCGGAGGCCCGCGCCTATGCGGGCATGGCTGTATTTTTATTCACCCTCTGGCTGATCTTTTCGGGATTCAAACTTTTTGGAAAAACCTGGGATGAGCAATCGTACCACCGTGTACACAAACGTTATTTGCGCGGTGTCTTTACCGCTGCATTTGTGCTCACCGTTTTTTCCTGCGGTTTTCCGTATGCCATTAAAGGCATGGAATGGATGATCGATTATTTCGGTCCATTGCGCCAGTTCAGGAGCATGGGCAGGTTTACCTGGGTTTATTTTTATGCCGGCAACCTGCTGTTGTTTTACGGCGCCTGGAATTTTTACAAACATTTTAAAGGGTTTAAAGGCGGCAAAGCGGTTTGGCTTCGGTGGGTCGTATTGTTTTTACCCCTGGCCATGCTTACCGGCGAAGCTTACGTGATGCAGACCCAAAACAAGATTCGCTTCACGCCCAACCCGCTTGGCGGTCTTGCTCCAGCCAATGTAGCCGGTCCCTGGCTCAAGGCGGTAGACTGGTCGCGCTACCAGGCGTTGCTTCCCCTGCCGTATTACCACATGGGTTCCGAAAATGTTTGGATTGATTTTGATTACCTGCATTTTCAAAAAGTGCAAACAGCGGCCATGTACAGCGGCGTACCCGACATGGGTGTGAACCTCAGCCGCACGTCGGTTGCGCAAACGGTACGGTCCATCCAACTGGCCTTCGAACAGGGTGAAATACCGCAGATTTTATTGGATTTGCCCAACGAACGTCCAATTGCCATCCTGCTCGATCCCAAACGCTGGGATGGAAAGGTGAAGGCACAGGGCGCTGTTTTGCTGCAAAAGGCCAAACCTGTGTTCCAAAACGACGACCTGCAGGTGTACGAATTGTATCCCGACAGTTTGCGGGCTGCCATAAGGGCGCATGTGCAAACCGTGCGCGCCGATGTGGCGGCGCGTGGACAATATGCCATCAAAGGCGGTTGGATGTCCACATCTCCCGATCCGAAGGTGTATTACCAATCGTATGATTCGTTGAAAAACACGGCGATCAGGTTCCAGGGTGGCGGCGCAATTGAAGCCAACATGGGCGACACGTTGTTGCTGTTTGAAGGAAGTTTGCCCAAAGGCCAGTACACCATAGCGTTTTGGGTGTATGCTGCCAAAGACTGGGGGGTGTACAACGAGATCAAGTTTTTTGAAAATGCTGTTTCGGACGGGCATGAGATCAACCTGTTGCACCATGGAACGCACCTGTTCATCCAACAGATCATAGATGGTTGGGCGTTGGTTGAAATTCCTTTTGATGTGTACGAAGAAGGCTCGGTGAAAAGTATTTTTATGAACAAGCCCAAGACCGACAACCTGTATTACCTCGACGAAGTGCTGATCAAACCACTCAATACGGAGGTGTTTAAAACAAAAGACAACTGGGTAGTGCGCAACAATTTCTGGTACCGATAAATGCTGAATATGAAAGACCTGCTGATCAAAAAAGTGAAACTGATGAACGGCGCCGGAAAAACATCCGCGCCATCGGAACCGGTAGATCTGCTGATCCGACACGGTAAAATAGAAGCCGTGGGCTCAAACCTGACGGCCGATGCGTCGGTTGAGGTTTGGACTCCTGGCGGCAATGCCGTGGTTTCTCCCGGATGGTTTGATGTGGGCGTGCAGGTTTGCGACCCTGGTTACGAGCACCGCGAGGACTTGGCTTCAGCGGCAGCCGCCGCTGCGGCAGGCGGATACACGGCCATTGCCTGTTTCCCCAATACCCACCCAGCCATCCATTCCAAATCGGAAGTGCAATACATCCTGCGCAACAGCGCACATCTGCCGGTGTCGATTTTCCCCATCGGAGCAGTTTCTGGCAATGCAGAAGGCAAAGACCTTGCGGAGTTGTATGACATGCATGCAGCAGGCGCACTTGCTTTTTCCGACGGCAGCAAATCGGTGCAGGATGCAGGACTGCTTCTGCGCGCCCTGCAATACACCCAGGCGTTTGACGGGTTGGTGATGAACCAGCCACATCATAAATCCATCGCTGGCGGAGGGCAACTGCATGAAGGTTTGATGAGCACCAGCCTGGGCATGAAAGGTTTGCCGGCGCTCGCCGAAACCCTGATGGTGCAGCGCGATCTGAGCCTGTTGCGTTATGCAGGCGGCCGTTTGCACTTGCACCTGCTTTCCACAGCCGAGGGTGTGGACATGGTGCGGGAGGCGAAAAAAGCCGGTCTGGCCGTAACCGCCTCCGTAGCGGTGGCCAACCTGGCTTTTACCGACGAGGTGATGGCCACGTTCGACAGCAACTGGAAAGTACAACCGCCGCTGCGCAGCCGCGCCGATGCCGATGCCTTGCTGGAAGGATTGCGCGACGGCACCATTGATTTTGTGTGTTCCAATCATGTGCCGTGGGACAGCGAGAACAAAAACCTTGAATTTCCTTATGCAGAGTTCGGCATGAGCAACCTGGAAACGGCTTTTGCCATGTACCGCACCTTCGTTCCGCAGAACAAAACATCCATTGTAGACTGGGTACGCTGGACGGCTGTTGCGCCTCGCCAAACGCTCGGACTACCTGTTCCCAGCATCGAGGTGGGGGCTCCCGCTGAAATCACCGTATTTGACCCCGAAGCCGAATGGACGCCAACGGTGAAGGTCTGGAAGTCGAAATCGGTGAACAATCCGCTAATTGGACAGGTATTGAAAGGGAAAGTAATGAAAACCATGGTAAGCCATCCGTGAATTCAGGATTGACGGAAGGGAAAGCTCTTAGGTTGAAAAAAAGTGCGATGTTTTGCAACAACGCACTTAGCGAAAACCTGTTAACCTTCTTGAAATGACTGTGATTTTTTTACAAATATAATAGCAATACTTCTACAGAAGCAATAGTTACTTCAATTTTTTTTCAAATTTTGAATTTCCCATTCGGTTGGGTGTTGGGGAATGTTGTTTCTATACAGCATGATGCGCTGTAAAAAAGGGCTTTTTGCCTGACTTTCATGGTGTTAGAAAATTTATAATTCGGGAAAAAGCATTTATGTAAAAAATAAGCTTTAAAATGCAATGTTCGAACCAAATGTTTTTTGGACTTTTGAGGTCCTTTCAATCCAACACAAACTGTTAACTAAAACAGCTTTCTTATGTTAAAAACTTCCACATTTAAAGGTTTGGCGTTTGCCGTATTGTTCCTTTCAGGTTTAAATACGTTGCTCGCCCAACCTTTCTGGACGGAAACCTTTTCCGACCAGGCTACTTCCACTGCCAACTGGGTTAACGGTGGTACCAATCCCGGTACCATCGATTGGGCATGGACCAATAACGTTGCTGCCGGTGCTTTTCAACCGGGTAACTTCGGCGCACCCACCGCTTCCACAGGTTACATGTGGTTCGATTCGGATGCCAACGGCAGCTTTAACCACGACGTAACCCTTACGGGCACAGGCGTCCCTGCCGACTGCTCGGGCAAAACCAACGTCCACCTGCGGTTCAACACGTATTTCCGTACGTTCACCGGCACGGATGTAGCTTCGGTAGGTGTGAGCACCGATGGTGTAAACTTTACGTACAAAAGCCTTCCGCAACTCGACGCTCTTGTAGCGGAAGTTACAGGCAACCTGCCTGCAAGCCGCTACGAGGGCATCATCGATCTGGCCATTCCTGAAGCCGACGGTCAGGCGCAGGTATGGATTCAGTTCCGCTACTTGGGTAACTTTGAGTACTACTGGAAGGTGGACGACCTTGAAATGTATGAAAACATCGTGATTACTTGCGATCAAAACCCAATGTCCATCATTTGTGATGATTTGGAAAGCTACACGCTCACTACAGTAAGCCCACAATCGACCTGGTGGATTCCTTGGAGCCTCGTTGAGACTGGAGCTGACGGCGCACTTGTGTCAAACGAACAAGCTTCGAACGGCACGAAGTCGATGAAAATGGTTCAAAATACCGACCAACTGTTGCAACTTGGAAACAGAGCAGCCGGTCGTTACAGCCTGAAATGGAAGCAGTACGTTCCCGTGAGCAGAGCGGCTTACATCAATGTACAAACCGACCAGAACAACCCTGGCGCAGCGACTGCCAACTTCTCGGCGCAGATTTATTTCAATGCCGACGGCACCACCAACTTTGACATTCCACTTCCTGCTACGGTAAGTGAATATCCACAGGGCGAATGGTTCACACTTGAGTTCATTTTCGACCTCGACAACAACCTCGCCAAGGTGTTCCTCGACGGCGCTTTGCTTCGCGCTTTTGCCTACACACAAACGCTGGGCGCCATTGACTTTTACGGCGCCGATGCTACTTATTTGTTTTATGTAGACGAAGTTGAATTTATTGAGCTTCCTGCCATCGTATTCAACGCCGACGAATGTGCATCGGCCGTTGACCTGACGCAGTTCTTCGGTCAGGCTGCTGGCGTAGCTCAAACCACCGGCCTGTTCGACAACACTACCGCTACGGTTGATCCTTCCGATCCGCTTATGTCCTGCTGGGGTGAAGCTGCAGGTGCTGTGCCTGTAGACGGTTCCATGTGGTTCACATTCACCGGCGACGGTTCGGACTACCACATCGAAACGGTTCCCTGCAACGCTACCAACTACATCGGTACTGCTCAGGATGATGTTGGCGACACACAAATGGGCATCTTTACGGGCTCATGCGGACAGTACCAGCAAATTGCCTGCAACGACGACCTGTTTGTTACTGGTGACCCAGACTGGCGCGCTGGTGTGGATATCACAACCACTTCCGGTACCAATTATTACATCCTGATCGACGGTTTCAACGCTGCTGGTGTTGTCGCTACAGGTCAGTATTGCATTGAAATTACCCAGCAAGCTGCGGTTAACTGTGCCAATGGCGCAATTGGAACGTACGATGTTGCCAACAACGGAAACGTTTGCTGGAACATCAACCTGAACACGCTCATCACACTCAACGCAGCCAGCTTTGTGATTCCACAAAACGGTCCTGTAAACGGTATGATCTGGGCACTCAGCTCGGCTCCTGTACCTGCCGGCACTTGGCCTCCCTCGCTCGCTACGTACATCGGCAGCACAGGCTACCTGCAGGCTCCGTTTGCAGTTGGTTTGCTCAACAACGGCGGTTTCCCTGCTGGCACTTACTACGTTACTCCGCTTGTGGTGGGTGGCGCAGTGGACATCAACCCAGCCAACACTATACTCAATCTGACGGAAACCGACGCAACCAACGGCTGCTTCTTTGTAGGCGTATCAGAAGCGGTTACCCTGCTTCCGGTGCTTGATGAAATCCAGGCTGTAGGCGATGTGATCAACGAAACCGTTCCTCCAGGCAGCAACGGCGTCATCGACCTGACCATTGAAGGCGGCTACCCCGGCTTCATCCAGGACCCGAGTGCGTATGTCGTTACTTGGAGCAATGGTGGCTCGGGCAATCCTTTAACCGGACTTGCTGGCGGCACTTACACTGCAACCATCAGTGACCCGACAGGATGTGTGGCCGATGCCGAAATTACCATTACGGTAGGTACGATTTCAGGTACCAAAGACCCTGCTTCGGTTAAACAACTCACCGTGAGCCCCAACCCAGCAGTTGATCAGGTTCAACTGACCCTCGACCTGGAATCGGCTTCGGATGTTCGTCTTGAACTCGTAAACGCTCTTGGACAGTTGGTGCAAACCATCCACTCGGGTAAAGTTACCGGCCTTAACCAGGCCATCAACCTTGCCGATTACGCTACGGGAACGTATTTCCTGCGCGTAGTGATTGGTGGTGAAACTGCCGTTCGCCGCATTTTGGTACAACGCTAAATCAGCATTGATTCACATGATTATTTAGGATCAATTTTTTGAAAAATCGCATATCCCTGATCCTTTATTTGACAACATTTTCCCTGCCGGTTTCATACCGGCAGGGAAATGTTTTTTTATGGCGGTATGGTTGTCGATGCGGGTTGGTTTAACTTACCTTACAGCGCATCACGACCTTGTTTTATAGCTTAAACTTCCATGTTTCAACTTACCATTGAACCCTTCGGTTCCTTCCTTCGATACAATGTTTTTAATGCCGTTACCGGCGATGGTTTCAGCATTGCCCCCGCAGCAGGCGCCAACCTGCTCGACCTGCGTTTCGGCGAAACTCCGGTTATTGATGGGCACCAAACTCCCGAAGAACTAGCCGCCGGAAAATGGGGGAAAAGCGCCGTTTTGTTCCCATTTCCCAACAGGCTCGATGGTGGTAAATACACGTGGGACGGCCAACAATATCTTTTTCCCATCAACAATGAAGCTACGCAAAATGCCATTCATGGCTTTGTGAGGCACGAAGCTTTTGCCGTAACTCGGGTAATGCTCGAACCCGAACGCGCATCTCTGACCTGCCGCTATGCCTACGACGGCCACCTGCCGTTTTACCCCTTCTCTTTCGATCTGATTTTGGCTTTTGAAATCGAAACCCGTGGATTGTTTAAACTCACTACTACCTGTCGCAACCAACACAACCGCCCCATTCCGATAGGTTTCGGCTGGCATCCGTATTTCAAATTGGCCGAAACTGCCGGAGAACACAAGTTGTCCCTGCCGGAATGCGATGTGGTGACCATCAACGAAAGAATGATTCCCACCGGTCCACTGGAGCCTTACGATGATTTCCGCTTGGGTAAAGAAGTGGAGGATACGGTGCTCGATAATTGTTTTGCTGCTGCCCACCCCGACAAAGCCTACCGTTTGGTGCTGGAAGGTGGTAACCGCAAATTAACAATAGCTGCCCACGCAAGGCTGTTTCCTTTTTTCCAGATTTTCACACCGCCCCACCGCGAAAGCATCGCGCTCGAACCCATGAGTTGCAATGTGGATGCGTTCAACAACGGCGATGGTTTGGTGATCCTCCACCCCGGAGAAACCTGGAAAACCGACGTTAAAATCAGCATCGATTAAACAGTAAACAACGCAAGCCTTATGAGTCAGGAACTTCGCCGAAGCATTACGTTGTACGGCCTCACCATGATTGCCGTAGGCAGCACCGTAGGCAGCGGCATTTTCCGCACTCCCGGAAAAATCGCCGCCGAAGTTCATTTGCCCGAATACGTGGTGGCTTTGTGGGTACTTGGCGGACTGGCGGCGCTCACCGGCGCGCTAACGTTTGCCGAGATGGGCAGCATGTTTCCCAAAGCTGGCGGATTGTACACGTACCTGCGCGAAGCCTACGGCGATGCTACGGGTTTCCTTTACGGCTGGTTTATACTTTTCATCAGTACATCGGGCAGCATTGCCGCGCTCGCGGTGGTGTGCTCGGAACACCTTTTGCTTTTTTTCAACATTGAAAAAAATCAGTTTCTGGTTCAGTCCCTGGCGGTAGGCGTCACGGTTTTTCTTACCGTTGTGAATATTTTTGGGGTAAAAACGGGGTCCTTTATGGCCAACTTGTTCACCGGTGCCAAATTGCTGGGCCTGCTGCTCATCATCGCCGCCGGGGTATTTATGGCACAACCTTTTGCTTTGGAGGCCAATGCGACCAGCACTTTTGCCACCAGTGCGCCGCAAAACCTTACCAGCGCTTTTGCCCTGGCTTTTGTGGGCGTTTTGTGGTCGTACGGCGGCTGGCAACACGCTTCTTATTTGGCTGGCGAAACGGTGAATCCGCAGCGCAACGTACCGCGTGCCATGATGATGGGTGCCGCTATTGTTACGCTGGTGTATGTGTTGGCCAACATAGCCTACATGCGCCTGCTACCGGTGGAGCACATCGCGACTTCCAAAACCGTAGCAGCCGATGCCTTGGGTACGTTGTTTCCCTGGGGCGCAAAACTGATGGCCTTCCTCATCGCGCTTTCCACTTTTGGTACCACCGCCATTTATTGTATGACAGCGCCTCGCATCTATTACGCCATGGCCAAAGACGGCATCTTTTTTCCGAAACTTGCCGAGGTACACCCCCGATGGCAAACGCCGGCAAATGCCATGCTTGTCCAAAGCGGTTGGGCTGTATTCCTGATTTTTTTCTGGGGATCGTTTGAAAATTTGATCGAATACGTGACGTTTATGGACTGGATCGGCCTCATGCTTGTTGGATCTACCATTTTTATTTTCCGCCGCCGTATGCCCGATGCGCCAAGAGGCTACCGCACCTGGTTGTATCCTGTTACACCACTGGTTTTTATTGGTATTTCGATATGGTTTGTGGCTTTTACTCTGGTAGGAAGCCCCGTAAAAGCAGGCGCAGGTTTGGCGGTTGTGGCGGTAGGCTGGCTGGCGTATTGGTTTTATTTCAGGAAACGGCCATAACTTTCATCCACAACCCCAAAAACGCCAAAAAAGAAACCACCAGGAACACATGAATGCTTGGCGCCAACCACGACCACAGGGTGCGTTGGGCCCGCGCTCCGCGCAAACCAATCCAAAAGCCGTAAAAACCAAGGGCAATGGTGAACACGGCCAAAGCAACGGTGATCCATTGCTTTGGTCCAAAAAAATCAGGCGATTTTGCAAAAAAGCCCATCGCTATACTAGCGATAACGGCTAACCAAAGACTGTGATTGGTGTCGCGCATGGATCAGGAAGGTTTTATTTCGGCTTTGCTGTGTGCGACATGAAGATACAGCCATCCGAACAAACTCAGCACGGCTGAACCGTAAAAAACCAACGGCATGCGCGCAATGTTGTCGGCATAATACCAACCTGCAAGTAAAGCGCCGCCACCTATCGCAATTTCAAGGGCGATGAACATGGTAGCCAGGGCGCGCCCTTTGCGTTCAGGGTCGCCGAGGTCAATAGTCCATGCGTTGATGGCGGGTGAAAAAAAGCCGTTGCTCAAACCGAACAACACAGAAGCCAAGTACAACATGGCCGGCGAATTGGCCATGCCAAAAGCGAACATCGACACAGCAATCATCAGCGCCGAGGCTTTGAGTACGGGCACACGGCCTTTTTCGTCGGACAAACGTCCGGCAAACAACCGTGTAGCAATGCTGGCGAGGGTAAACAAGGTGAAAAAGACGCCCCGGTTGACAACGCCGAGCGCATCGCTCAGGTCGGGCACCAAAGTAAGAATTACGCCGTAGCCGAAATAACACAGGATCATGGTCCACGCCGCCGGCAAAGCTCTTGGATCAAAGATGTCGGAACGGTTGATTTTGAGCAGGGCCAGACTGAATTTTTCTCTTTTTTCAAGGGTTTCGGGCATGTTGTAAATTATGACCATGGACAGGGCAGCGAACACGGCTGACGTATAAAACATTGCATCGATGGAAAAATGTTGCGACAACCAACTGCCGAGGGGTGGTGTGGCCGATGCGCCCAAACTGAAAGCAATGCCCAGCAAACCCATAGCTTCGCCACGTCGGTGCGCAGGCACTATGTCGGCCACATAAGCCGAAGTTCCCGTGGGTTTGAAACCCGTGGAAAACCCGTGAAAAAAGCGCAGGGCCAAAAAACCGCCTACAAAAGCCAGGGCAGGGTAGAGGGTGCTGCACAAAACACAGGCAAAGGTACCTATGTACATGACCGGGAGCCGACCTATGCTGTCGGCCAGCTTGCCACTGAACGGCCTCGACAAACCGGCGGTGAGCGTGAACAAAGCAATGATGAGTCCTTTGTATTCGCCTCCACCTATGCCCGTGAGGTAATTGGGCAGTTCGGGAATCATCATGTTGAAACTGCCTGCAAAAAGGGCGTGCGATAGGCACATCAACACGAATGGACGGGTAAATAGGCTTATTTGAGAACCGTCGACGGTTTTATCCATGGGTCTTAGCCACCTTGCTCAGGTAATTTTCCATGTACCCGGCAAGTACATCCAGGCCGCGTTCAAAGTCGCGGTTGTTGTTGATCACCAGGTCAGCATCGTCTTTGTAGGGCAAAATGTATTTTTCGTATGCGGGCATGACGTGGTGCTCAAACTGGTATAAGATGAGATCGAGCGAGGCGCTGCGTTCCAATTGATCGCGGTAAATGCGACGTATGACCGTGAGGTTGTCTTTGGTGTTGATGAAAATTTTCAGGTCGAACAAGGGCGCCACTTTTTTGTAGTGAAAAACAAACAAACCTTCCACCACAATGATGGGCGCCGGTTTGAATTGCTGGATGTTGCTCGAAGCGCTCGCAACATTGTACACGTACTCGGCTCTTTCCACCGTTTCGCCGTTTATAAGGCGGTGTACATCGGCTACAAAAGCTTTTTTATCAAACGACCTGGGAAGGTCGAAATTCACCTGTCCACGTTCGTCGGATTTTTGCTCTTCGAGCGGGCGGTAGTATTCGTCCTGAGGCAAAATACACAGGTCATTTTCGGAAAAACGTTCGCGAAGTCGGCGGATGAAGCTCGATTTGCCGCTGCCGCTGCCGCCGGTAACCCCAACAAGCAGGGGTTTGAATGGATTTTGTTCAGTTGTCATGATGAAAGGCCATCGCTTTGGTCGGCGCAAAAATACGACCGTAAAACCCTCAAACGTACAAGTGGTTTTAAAACGACGTTTAAAATTTCGATAAACCGTTCTGTTGCTGTACTTTTCGCCGTTTGTGGTGGATAAAGCGCCATGCCGCCTTGTTGGTTGAGCCCTTTGGGGTACATCCTTTTTGTTTTTTCTGAAATCATTAACCTTAATATGGATCGTCTGATCGGACTTTTGGGCATTGTTTTGATTCTTGGCTGCGCCTACGCCTTGTCCAACAACCGCAAAGCCATCAATTACCGGACGGTTGGTATGGGATTGCTTTTGCAGGCGCTTCTGGCCTTGTTTATCCTGAAAACACCCGTCGGAAAAGCCATGTTCGGCTGGTTGGGCCGTGCGGTGACCAAGGTGCTCAGTTTTTCCGATGAAGGCGCAAAGTTTGTATTCGGCAACCTAGCCGACGATGAAAAACTCGCACCGATTTTTGGCAACGAAACTTTCATCTTTTTTGTGCGCATCATTCCCACCATCATTTTTGTCGCCTGCCTGGTCAACATCTTTTACCACATCGGCGTCATGCAGTGGATTGTAGAAAAACTCGCCAAAGGGCTCAATTATTTCATGAAAGTGAGCGGCGCCGAAGCACTGAGCAACATCTCCAGCGCATTTGTTGGTCAGGTGGAGGCCCAAATCATGATCAAACCTTACCTGAAAGGTATGACCAATTCGGAGCTCATGGCTTCCATGTCGGGCAGTTTTGCCTGTATAGCTGGAGGTGTGATGGCCACTTACATCAAATTCGGTGTGCCAGCCGAATACCTCATTGCTGCCAGCATCATGGCCGCGCCAGGCGCTTTGGCCATCGCCAAGATCATCCACCCGGAAACGGATGAACCCGAAACCCAGGGTGATGTAAAACTTAAGGTGGGCAAACAACACTCCAACATCGTGGATGCCATCAGCGCGGGTTGCTCCGACGGCCTCAAGGTAGGTCTCAATGTGGTGGCCATGCTCATCGGTTTTTTGGCACTCATCGCCCTGATCAATTACCTGCTGGGGGCCCTCGGCAGTCTGGGTGGTTTTCCCGAATTCAGCCTCAATACCATCCTCGGCTTCCTCTTTGCTGGTTTTGCATGGACGATGGGCGTGCCTGGACAAGACGTGATGACCGCAGGCGCCCTTATGGGTACCAAACTGGTCGCCAATGAATTTGTCGCTTACCTGCAACTGAAAGACCTCATGGGAAGCATGGACCCCAAAACCGTGGCCATCGTGAGCTTCGCCTTGTGCGGCTTTGCCAATTTTGGCTCCGTCGGCATCCAAATCGGTGGCATTTCGGCACTGGAACCCAGCCGCCGGGCCGACCTGGCACGTATGGGTTTCCGAGCCCTGATTGCCGGCACCCTAGCTTCCTACCTTTCCGCTACTCTGGCGGGTTTATTGTTTTGAAATCGTTCACTACCCTCTGTTTCTACCATGCGTTCACGTACTCTTTTTCTTTTCCTCCTCCTCCTCCTCGGCCTGCTTGGTTTGTGGATTGTCGCTTCCCTCAGAAGTAACCAGGAAACGCTTGTTTCCGATCGCCCAAACGACCCCTGGGTGTTTCGTTCGGTGCTCGATAAAAAGCCCCGGATGATCACCTTCGCACTCAACGACAAACTTTGGGTGGCCTATTCCACCGACTCTTGCTCGTTGTACAAAGCATGGGCCGGCTCGGTCGATTTCGAAGGCGCCGTGTACAACATGCGCCACGGTCCGCAACCCGTAACCGTGGGCAACGCCTGGTTCGAAAACCTGCACAACCAACCATGGATGGTGGAAATTAACGGCAAATCAGAATCGCCGGAAACAGATTACAAAGGCCACCGCTACACCAAAAAAGGACATGCGGAAATCATGTACGACCTGGTGCTTTCCGACGGCAAGCGCATCCGAATCAACGAACAACCAGAATTTGTGGAGCGCGACCGGCAGCCCGGTTTCCAGCGCACTTTCACCGTAAGCAACGCTCCTGAAGGTGCGAAAATTACCCTGAAAACCAATGCCGGATCCGTCGCCGACGTTTCGAATGTGGAAACGAACGGCGAATGGAAACCTACTTCGAGCAGGGATATGCAGGTGGACGACAACTTCACCGCCAAAGAAGTGGATGGCGAAATCGTGCTGCTCAACAACAAAACGACGAGCATCACCACCATGTTCATCAACAAACCGCTTTATGCCAATCCTTTCACCAACGATGAAGAGGAAGAAGCAGCGGCAAACATCACTCCCGGCGAAAAACTCATCGCCAAAAGCGACTGCCGTACCTGTCACAACGCTCAAGTGAAAACCGTTGGCCCGTCGTACGCCGACATTTCGGAAAAATACAAAAACACGCCCGCCAACCAAGAAATGCTTGTGCAAAAGGTCATCAAAGGCGGAACAGGCGTGTGGGGCGCAGCAGCCATGTCGGCACACCCCGACCTGATGCCCAACGACGCACTGGCCATGGTATTTTACATTATGGGACTCGACGAAGGTGAAGATGACGGCGAAGGCGGTGAAGTAAAAATCAAGGCACTTAAAGATATTCCTCAAGGTGCCTGGCTCCAATCCGACGCCAAAGTAGCCAACAATGAACTGGCCCAGGGCCTGCTCGCAAAGGTCTATGTGTCCGAAACCAAACTATCCAGCCTCTCCGACATCAATTTTAACGCCACACCTGTTGCCAGTCTTTTGGTGTCCGACATCAATGCCTCCTCAGGTGATTTCGGCGAACTCAAAGACAATTTCGCCATCCTTATAGAAGGTTTCCTATACCTCGAAAAAGACGACAATGTACTGCTTCAACTAGCCTCCAACGACGGCTCCAAACTCTGGCTCGACGATCGCTTGTTGTTCGACAACGATGGATTGCACGGCACCATTCCCATCGATGTGGAAGTTGCTCTTCGCGCCGGATACCACCAACTCCGGGTAGAATACTTTCAGGGTGGAGGCAGCAAAGGACTGCATCTTAAATGGGCCAGACCAGGTACAAAAGGGGTTGAAGTTATTCCGCGCAACAACTACGCTTACCGAAGGACCGAGCTGCCCGAAAGCGAAGGTATTGCCATTGGTAAACCCAATGCCATTCCTGGCGACGGTGCACCCCTGATGGATGTGCACCCCGGATTCACGCTGAGCCAGGCCCGTCCGGAAACCTTCCTGCCCAAAGTGTCGGGCATGGATTTCTTGTCCGATGGCCGTCTTGTGGTAACCACCTGGGACGCCGTTGGCGGCGTGTACCTGCTCGAAGGCGTACAAACAGGCGACCCTTCTAAAATAAAAGTCAAACTCATCGCCAAAGGCCTGGCCGAACCGCTGGGCGTAAAAGTGGTGAACGACACCATTTTTGTGCTTCAAAAACAGGAGCTCACCAAGCTGGTAGATACCGATGGCGACGACATCATCGACGAGTACCAGTGTTTCGCCAAAGGCTGGAAAGCATCTGCCAATTTCCATGAGTTCGCTTTCGGACTTACGTACAAGGACGGCCATTTTTACGCTACCCTGGCCATCGCCATTTTGCCTGGCGGCGCCAGCGCCCGTCCGCAAATTCCCGACCGCGGCAAGGTTTTAAAAATAAGCCACAAAGACGGCAGCATCGAGTTTATTGCCCGTGGACTGCGCACGCCCAATGGTATCGCTCTCGGGCCCGACAACGAGTTGTTTGTGGCCGACAACCAGGGCGACTGGTTGCCTGCTTCCAAAATTCTGCACGTCAAACCCAATGCCTTTTACAACTCTTATGCCGTCGACAGCATCGCCGTGGCGAACATGCCCATTCAACAACCGGTCGTATGGCTGCCACAGGATGAAATCGGCAACTCGCCCACCCAACCCGCACTCCTCAACGCAGGACCCTACAAAAACCAGCTCATCCACGGCGACGTGTGTTACGGCGGTTTGCAAAGGGTGTTTGTGGAAAAAGTGAATGGCGACTACCAAGGCTGTGTGTTTAAATTTACCCAGGGCCTCGAAGCTGGCACCAACCGCCTGGCCTGGGGCCCCGATGGCGCGCTCTACGTAGGCGGCATTGGCAACCCCGGCAACTGGGGTCAGGAAGGCAAGTTCTGGTACGGCCTCCAACGTATGGAATACAACGGCAACTCGGCTTTCGAAATGCTGGCAGTACGCGCCAAAGTAAACGGTATGGAAATCGAATTTACCGAACCACTTCCCGAAGGACAAGGCTGGGATGTGGCACATTATCAGGTGCAACAGTGGTGGTACAAACCTACCATCCAGTACGGCGGTCCCAAAATGGACCAGGAAAACCTGACAGTCAAGTCCGCAAGTGTTTCAACAGACCACAAAAAAGTATTCCTCGAACTCGCAGGCATGAAACCTGGCCATGTGGTGTACATACGCCTGCGCAACCTGCCACTCAGCGAAATAGGCCATGAATTATGGACCACGGAAACCTGGTACACACTCAACAACATCCCCTCTGCGTCGGGTACGGTTACTGCAGCGCCGGCGGTCAAAAACATACCCAACAATACCCTCAGCGACCGCGAAAAAGCCGAAGGCTGGGAATTGCTTTTCGATGGCAAATCGATGAACGGGTGGCACAACTACGGAAAAAAAACCATCGGCAATGCCTGGGTGGTTGATCAGGAAGCCATTCACCTTTTAACCAAACCCCTCGACGGTGGCGCCTGGCAGCAAAAAGACGGTGGTGATATCCTTACAGCTTCCGAATACCAGGATTTTGAACTGACGTTGGAGTGGAAAATCGGTCCATGCGGCAACAGCGGCATCATTTACAACGTGGTGGAAGACCCGGAGAAGTACAGCTACGTGTGGGAAACCGGTCCTGAAATGCAGGTGCTGGACAATACCTGTCACCCAGATGCCCGCATCCAGAAACACCGTGCCGGCGATCTTTACGACCTGATAGAGTGCAAATATGTAACCGTAAAACCTGCCGGAGAATGGAATAAAATACGCCTGATCAGCAAAAACGGCACCCTTGAGCACTGGCAAAACGACCGCAAACTGGTGACCGTCGACATGAATGCACCCGAGTGGGAAAAACTGATCGCCGGCAGCAAGTTTAAGGACATGCCCGCTTTCGGAAAAGCCCGCAAAGGCCGGATTGCTTTGCAGGACCATGGGGATCCGGTATGGTATAGGAATGTGAAGATTAAAAAATTGTAAAACACATTAGTGCCGCGTCCAGTGAATGACTTATAGTTTGGCGAGACCTGTATTTTGCTGTAAATCAATATTTTAAATTCAATTATATTTAAAATAAATGTATTTGGAGCTATTGCAATTATTGGAATTTTTCGGGAGTTTTGATAAAAAAAATGCATCAGAAGGTCAGTAAGAAATACATCAATTGGTTGACATGCCAAATTATTGGATGCGCCATTGAAGTTCATAAGGCTTTAGGAGCCGGATTGTTGGAAAAGGTTTACTAACAGGCGCTTTGTCGTGAATTGGAGTTACGTGGTTTTGAATACAAACAGCAATGTTCGGTTGAGGTTGATTACAAAGGATGCATACTTTCCCTTGAACTTCGGTAGGATGTTTTGGTTGAGCGGTTGATTGTGATTGAGGCTAAGGCTGTTCTTCAAATGGCTCCTGTGTTTGATTACCAATTGTTAACATACATGTATCATTTGAATGTGTTCAAGGGAATATTAATTAATTTCAATGTAGTAAATCTTTACCGTGATGGTACCAAAACTATGGTCAACAAACTATTCCAAGAACTAGCTGAGGAATAAAAAAAAAGGCTACCGAAAAAGTTTCGGTAGCCCTCTATGCTGCTAAAAAGTTCAAATCTTAGGGAAGAAGGACTTTGTCGATGGCATGTATTACGCCATTTGAGCCTTGAACGTCAACAACGATGATGTTCGACGTGCGATTTTGACCGTCGATGATTTTGGCACCGCCGGTGAGGTCAACTCTAAACGTGCTGCCACCGAAAGTGGTCACCACTTGCTCGTCGACGAGGTCGCCGGAGCGTACGTTGGCGTTGTTTACCACGTGGTACTGGAGTACCGCGTTCAGCGTAGCCGCAGGGACGTCGGCAAGGCCGATGCCGCCAAGATCTTCTGCAAGCAGGGCAGTGAATGCAGCGTTGGTAGGAGCAAATACGGTGAACGGACCAGCGCCGCTCAGGAGACCCACATAATCAACACCAAGGTCGGAGCGTGTAAGGGCTGCTACCAGTGAGCTGAAGTTGGGGTTGTTCAGGGCATGGTTTACCACGGTGGGTGCAACGATTACTTTGTTTACAATGTGGACAACGCCGTTGTCGGCTTCTACGTTTGCAGTGGTAACTGTGGCATCGTTGATGACTACACCGCTAGCAAGGTTCACAAACAGGCTTAAAGGAATGGTCGTGTTTTTGTAAGTAAGCAAGGACGGTACGTAACCTGTGGTGAGGTCTGTCGATTTAACTTTACCCGAGATTACGTGGTTGAGCAGGATGTTTTTAAGATCGTCTACGGGTACCGATTCCAGTGTAGCGCCGCCCAACAGGGTAGCGAAGGCAGCGTTGGTGGGTGCAAAAACGGTCAACGTAGCATCTGAATTGTCGAGTACACTTTTCAGGTCTGCACGGTCAACAGCGGCGCGAAGCGAGCTGAG
>JBBSDH010000009.1:0-39779 GCA_038249605.1 Chitinophagales bacterium
GCTTTCCGACTTTTCAAAAAAATCCTGGAGTCGAAATACGGCGTGGAAGAAGCCCGTAAACGTATTTATGCCACAACAGACAGTCAACGCGGCGCCCTCAAAACACTCGCCACCCAGGAAGGTTATGAAACCTTTGTAGTACCCGATGATGTGGGCGGACGGTTTTCTGTGCTTACACCTGTAGGACTGCTGCCCGTCGCCGTGGCAGGCATAGATACCGGAGAAATGCTGCGTGGCGCCGCCGACGCAAGGGCCCGTTACAAAACCGCTCCTTTTGAAAACAACGACGTGTTGCAATATGTCGCCGCACGCAATATCCTCTTGCGCAAAGGAAAAGAGATCGAATTGATGGTGAATTACGAGCCGCGCCTCCATTACGTGGCAGAATGGTGGAAACAACTTTTTGGCGAAAGTGAGGGCAAAGACGGGAAAGGCATTTTCCCTGCCAGCGTCGACTTTACATCCGACCTGCACTCCATGGGTCAATACATCCAGGATGGTCGTCGCCACCTTTTCGAAACTGTACTGGAGCTCAACAACCCTGGCGCGGAAATCATGATTGAAAAGGAAGCAGCCGACCTCGACGGACTCAATTACCTTGCAGGATGTACCATGGACGAAGTGAACAAAAAAGCCGCGGAAGGAACCCGACTGGCCCACCTTGAGGGCGGTGTGCCCAACCTTTCATTGCGCATCCCGGCTGCAACGCCCTACCACCTTGGCGGGTTGTTCTACTTTTTTGAAAAAGCATGCGCCATCAGCGGTTACCTGCTGGGCGTCAATCCTTTTGACCAGCCAGGCGTAGAGGCTTACAAAAAGAACATGTTCAGGTTGTTGGGGAAAAAATCCTGATGTTGCAAAGCAGGGAAACAAAAAAACCAGACGGCTACCCGTCTGTTTTTTTGTTTCCCTGCTTTGCAACATCCTTGTTTAAAGGCGTTCGATGATGATGGCTGTAGCGCCGCCGCCACCGTTGCATATGGCTGCGAGGCCGAACTGAGCATCTTTTTGCTGCAAAATGTTGTTGAGTGTTGCTACGATACGCGAGCCCGAAGAGCCCAGTGGGTGACCAATGGCTACGCCGCCGCCGAAGATGTTCGTACGGTCGTGTGAGATGCCCATCACCTGTTCGAAAGCCATGGCCACAACGGCGAATGCTTCGTTCACTTCAAAATAGTCGATGTTGGACACATCCAAGCCTGCCATTTTCAAAGCCTTTGGCGCTGCAATGGTGGGCGAAGTGGTGAACCATTCGGGCGCCTGTTCGGCATCGGCGAAACCGCGGATTTTGGCCAATGGTTTCAGTCCGTAACGCTGAACTGCTTCAGCGCTGGCAAGAACAAGAGCAGATGCGCCGTCGTTGATGGTGCTGGCGTTGGCAGCGGTAACCGTGCCATCGGGGGTAAAGGCAGGACGGAGGCCAGGGATTTTATCAAACTGCACTTTTTTGTATTCTTCATCTTCCGAAACCAAAATCGGATCGCCTTTTTTTTGTGGGATACTCACCGGAATGATTTCATCTTTAAACCAGCCCTGGCTGGTAGCTTCAGCTGCACGTTGGTAGGACTCGACGGCAAAAGCGTCCTGAGCTTCGCGGCTGATGTTGTATTTGGCAGCGGTCGCATCGGCGCAAACGCCCATAGCCTTCTGGTTGTACACATCGGTCAAACCGTCTTTAGCCAAACCATCTACCAACTCACCGTTGCCGTATTTGTAACCCCAGCGGGCGTTGGGCATGTAATATGGAATCTGCGACATGTTTTCCATACCACCAGCCACTACAATGTCGTTGATGCCGAGCATGATGCTTTGAGCGCCGAGGGTAATGGCTTTCATACCCGATGCGCAAACCTTGTTGATGGTGGTGCAGGGAATGTTGTCGGGCAATCCTGCATAACGGGCGGCCTGTCGGGCGGGCGCCTGTCCGAGGTTGGCGCTCACGACGTTGCCCATCAACACTTCGTTCACGTGATCAACACTGATGCCGGCACGTTCGAGGGCACCGCGTATGGCTGAAGCACCGAGGTGGGTGGCGCCAATACCGGAAAGCACACCGCCGAAACTGCCGATGGGGGTTCGAACTGCGGATACGATGAAGACTTCTTTCATGGAGTGGTGGTGTTTGGTCGTTTACAGCATTAAACGTTTGGATGGCACTGAGAGAAGCGCGGCGCAAAAATACACCCAATTTTCCCATCTGTGATTCCAAACCTTATTTTGTTGAGACGCAATACCGTAAAGTTTTGTTTTTATCAAAAAAATATAACCCTTTTTTATTTTGAATTTAGGAATGTTATAAAATACTTAATTGCGCATTTTGCGCCTACCTGAAATTTTGTATATCTTTGTAGCTGTAATTAACAATTATTATTTGCCTGATAAATTTTTGAGCACTATGACGGATTTAAAGCAACTTAGCCCCCGGGAAGCTTATGCCGCCTACATGATGGGTGGTGTTATGGTTGACGTACGTGAATCGGCTGAGCCACAGCAACAAACGCCGGACATCAAACGTCTGGTCAAGTTGCCATTCAGCGAATTGGACAAACGATTTGCCGAGTTACCACAAAATCAACCTGTTATGATCGTCTCTCGCGTAGGGGTAAAAAGCAAGGAAGCCGCTCGTTTCCTACTGGCCAATGGTTATTCTCAGGTATTTACCATTGACGGCGGCATCAATGCCTGGGAAGAGGAAGGTTTACCGTTGCGCAATACAGCGCATTGAAACTAACTTGATGTGGCCAAAAGGCAAACAGACGATTCTTCTGTTTGCCTTTTTTTATTTGTTTTTGGCAAACAGCATTTTGCCCAATTGCTACAAGCGTAGCTTACCTTTGCTTCAAACAGTCAAGCAATATGCTGCGAGCTTCAACCCTGGTATCACGCCCGTTTATGGTGGTTGCACTGCTTATGGCAGTGATTTTTTTTGCCGACGTATTTGTTTTTCGCGAAAGCAACCTCTCCTTTTTTTACCTGATTGCCGTCATTATCGGATTGTTTTTCAAAGAGCGCAACGACGTCATCCTAATTGGGATGATCTCAACAGCACTCACCATCGTAGCGGTATTCTTCCAACCGGCTACCGATTCGCCCGAGCAAATGTTGTTTGCAAGGTTTGCCAGTACCGTAGCCATCTGGACTGCAGCATCGCTTGTTATAAAAATCCTGACACTTCGGATGGAGGAAAACATGCAGGATGAACAATTTCACGCTCTTTTCCGGTTTGCCACCAACGGCATCATCATTGCCAACAGCCGTGGCGAAATTGTACGTATGAATCCCGCCGCAGAAAAATTGTTCGGTTACGACGATGGCGAATTACTTGGCAAACTGGTAGAACGACTTATACCACAAAGGCTGCACCGCATGCACGAACGCCACCGCAACGATTACAAATCGGATCCCAAACCCAGGGCCATGGGCATCGGACTCGACTTGTATGCCGTGAAAAAAGACGGCAGCGAATTCCCCATTGAGGTGAGCCTGAGTCCATTCAAAACCATGCAGGGCGAATTCGTGATGGCTTTTGTCATCGACAATACCATCCGCAAGGAACATGAACAACGCATCGTGCGCCAAAACCAAAAACTTGAACAACTTGCCGGCGACCTTCAAAGCCTCAACGAAGGACTGGAGGAAAAAATCCGGGAACGCACCAGGGCGCTTGAACAAACCAAAAACGACCTGGCTGATGCGCTGGAAGCAGAACGCGAACTGGGCGAATTGAAAAGCCGCTTTGTTTCCATGGCATCGCACGAATTCCGTACCCCCCTAAGCACCGTGCTTTCAAGCGCTGCTTTGGTCAATTCCTATGCCGATCGACAGGACTTCGAAAACATTCGGAAACACGCTACAAAAATAAAAACAGCCGTAAACAACCTAAATACCATATTGACCGAATTTTTGTCGCTCGGCAAACTTGAAGAAGGCAAAACAGTGCCGGTTGTACAACAAATGAACCTTAAGGCAGCAGTTGAAGAAGTAGCCTCCGAACTCAAACCTTTGTTGAAACTCGGGCAAACTTTTGAATACACACACCAAGGAGCGGAAATGGTGTACCTCGACCCGGGACTGATGAAACACAGTTTGATCAATCTGTTTTCAAATGCCATTAAATATTCGCCGGAATATGCACCCATCAAGGTAGAAACTGTGGTAGCCAAGCGTCACGTTTCCGTACGCATCCACGACAAAGGCATGGGCATTCCGGAGGCCGATCAAAAACACCTATTCAGCCGATTCTTTCGGGCTACCAATGCCGTCAACATCCAGGGCACCGGACTTGGGCTCTACATCGTTAAACGGTATGTGGAACTGATGAACGGAGAAATCAGCTTCGAAAGCCGTGAAGGCGAAGGAACCACCTTTTGGCTCAATTTTGAAACCCAGGATCCTGCCCCCGCTGATCAATAACTGTAGCTTTTTACGGCGTTCACAAATGCTTTTACGCCGCCGAGCGGCGTATCGGGGTACACGCCGTGTCCAAGATTGACGATGTGTTTGCCTGGACCAAACTGGCGGATCATTTCCTGTACACCGGTCTCGATGCTGTGTGCTGAACCATACAACGCACAAGGGTCGAAATTGCCCTGCATGACCATGTTTTCTCCCAGCCTGGCACGTGCAAAAGCCGGTGGTATGTTCCAGTCAAGCCCAACCACTTGACAGGGCAGTTCGGCCAGATCTTCCAACGCAAACCAGGCGCCTTTGGCAAAAACCGTTTTGGGTACGCCCTGCACGCCAGTACATATTTGTTGCAGGTAAGGCACGGCAAAAATACGGTATTGTTCGGGCGTGAGCTCTCCGGCCCAGGAGTCGAACACCTGGATGAGTTGTGCACCCGCTTCAACCTGCAGACGTAAGTATTTTATCGTAGTATCGGTTATTTTTTGCAACAAAGCATGTGCAGCTTCGGGGTTGGTATACAAGAAGCGGCGCGCTTCGGAAAACGTTTTACTTCCTCCTCCTTCCACCATGTAGGCAAGCAACGTCCAGGGCGCACCGGCAAATCCTATGAGCGGAACACGTCCGTTGAGCATGCTTCGCGTAATTCTCAGCGATTCGTAAACGTATTCGAGTTTTTGCGCCGCATCATCTCCTGAAATAAGTGCATCCACATCGTGTTGACTGCGTATTACCACCGGGAATTTCGGCCCTTTACTTTCGATCATTTCGTAGTCGAGCCCCATGGCTTCGGGCACCACAAGGATGTCTGAAAAAATGATGGCAGCATCCACGCCGAGTTCATCCACAGGCTGCAAGGTTGCTTCAGCAGCCGCTTCAGGTGTTTTTACAAAGGCTTTAAAATCGGGAAACCTCGAGCGTAACGCCCTGTATTGTGGTAAAATACGACCAGCCTGGCGCATGAGCCATACGGGAGGACGTTCGGTAGGTTCGCCGGCAGCGGCGCGGAGGAAAAGGTGTTCGGTGTTTTGCATTCGTCGTATTTACGCGCAAAGGTAGACAGCAGATTTGCAAGGCGGGTTACAAGATGGCTTCCTGACTTAAAATTGACCATTCATTTGAAATGGATGGCCTTTACAGGAGTAACACGGGTAACGAGGTAAGAAGGCAGCAAGAGAAACAACATGGTAACAAACAAAGTACCGCCGTTGATGAACAGCAAGGTGAGCCATTCCACTTTTACGGGCGCATAAGCCAGGTAATAATCGGCTTCGTTGAGCCGAATAAATCTGAAAGTATGCTGAAGCCAGCAAAAACCAAGCCCGAACAAATTGCCCCAAAACATGCCCCAAAGTGTAATAAGCGAGGCGTGGTAGAGGAAAATTTTGCGGATGCCGGTGTTGTTTTCACCCAATGCCTTCAGAATACCGATCATGTTGCTTCTTTCGAGTACCAAAACCAACAGCGCAGTAATCATGTTGATCACCGCCACCAACAACATGAGCCCAAGAATCACCACCTCGTTGTAATCCTGAAGTTGAAGCCATTCAAAAATAGCAGGAAAACGCTCCCTGATGGTAGCGGACAACATATCTCCAGGTAGAATTTCTTCGTACATGTAGTCGTTGTAAACATCCAGGTCGCGGATGTCGTCGAGCCAGATTTCAAAACCTGCCACTTCATTTTCCTTCCAGCCCAGGAGGTTTTGCACCTGCCGTATGTCGCAAAAGGCAAATTTACGGTCGTATTCCTCCAGACCGGTTTTGTAAATGCCGCATACCTGAAAAAGTCGGCGCAGTTGTTCGCCTTCTTTAACAAAATGAACCACAAACTTATCACCCACCCCAACCTGTAGTCGGTCTGCCGTTTGTCGGCTAAGAACAATGTCGCGCGACGGCGCCGAGTCATTCAGAGCAATGTTCCTGCCTTCCAACAGGTAAGGTTTCATGTTTTCCCAGTCGTAATCTTTGCTGATGCCTTTCAGCAAAATCCCCTCCATGGCCGTTTTGGTGCGGATGATGCCGGGCTTGAGCGCGTACACCTGGATGTGCCGTATGCCTCCATGGGACTTTTGATACACGGTGCGTCCTGTGGCATAACCAAAAATATGTTCTTCGACGGGATAGGTCAATGACCGGATCGTGTCCACCGACGGATAAAAAGGCTGGTCTATGGGTAGCGGTGTGGGTTCGGACAAGGCATAGACGGACGTAGCCAGGTGCAGATGCCCCCAGAATTCAAAGATTTTCCGGCTGATTTCGGTTTTAAACCCTGCGATCAATGCTGATGCAGCGATCATCACTGCTACGCTGAGCGCAACTGCCGCAGTAGCAATGCGGATGATGAGGCGGGAAAAATTTTTCCCACCCGCTTGACCGATGCGGCGGGCTATAAATAATGGCAGATTCAATACAGAGGCGTTTTAGCAGGGGTAAAGGTAAAGCAACATCCTTTTTGGACAACCCTTAATAAACTCTTTTGCAAGGTATGGAAAATACCCGCCCTAGCGTCTACTTTTGCAGCCGCTTAGCCCATTCAACAACAGCAAACAAGAATCATGGATTTTTTATCCGAACTCCGCTGGCGCGGACTCATACACGACACAACTCACGGACTCGAAGAACACCTGAAAACCGGAATCGTGCGCGCATACATTGGTTTTGACCCAACGGCTCCGTCGCTTACCATAGGTAACTACGTGCAAATCATGCTGCTGCAATTCCTGCAGCGCTCAGGGCACCAGCCTTATGTGCTCATGGGCGGTGCTACTGGCCGCATTGGCGACCCGAGTTTTAAGGAGAAAGAACGCGACATGAAAACCGAGGAGGAGCTCGACCGCAACATCGCCCACCAGCGCATGCAGTTTGAGCAATTGATCGATTTTTCGCCTGGCAAACTCAACCAGGCCCACATGGTGAACAACTACGACTTCTATGTCGGTATGAATGTGCTCGATTTCCTGCGCGACGTGGGCAAATACCTCACGGTGAACTACATGATGTCGAAAGAAAGCGTCAAACGGCGCATCGAAGGCGAAACAGGCATTTCATTCACCGAGTTCAGCTACCAACTCATTCAGGGTTACGACTTTGTTATGCTGCACCGTAAACATGGCATTACACTGCAAATGGGAGGCAGCGATCAATTCGGCAACATCACCGCAGGCATAGAACTGGCGCGTAAAATTGACGAGACCAAACTTTACGCCGTCACCACGCCCCTGCTCACCAAAGCCGACGGTACCAAATTCGGTAAAAGTGAAAAAGGCAACCTTTGGCTCGACCCAGTGCTTACCACACCTTACGAGTTTTACCAGTTCTGGATCAATGCCGACGACCGCGACCTTGGCAAATTCCTGCGTTATTTTTCTTTCAAAAATCAGGAAGAAATCGAAGCTTTGGAAGCCAAACAAAACGTGCAGATCATTAAACGCATCTTTGCTGAGGAAATCACCGAACGTGTCCACGGTCGTGAAGCTTTTGAAATGGCCCAAAACGTTTCCGAACTTCTTTTTGACCCCAAGGCGGGACCGGATACTTTGCACAAACTCGATGTGCCTACCCTCTCTATGGTTGCCGGTGAAATTCCATCGCCAACGATGCCTAAAAACATGCTGGATGCTCCTTGCGACATCCTTGAATTTCTGAGTACCCATACCGGCATCCTCCCGAGCCGCACCGAAGCCAAAAAAGCCATTCAGAACAATGCTTTATCCATCAACAAACTTAAAATCACGGACGTCAATGCGAAAGTGACATCCGGTCAGTTGTTGCACGGGCAGTTCATAATGGTTGAAAACGGGAAAAAGAACAAATACCTCGTTCAGTTTTCTTAATCGACAGGCCTTGTAACCACCAAGACCCAATATTCAAAAATCCTTTCTTTTTTAAGAGGGAACATGCGCAGCATCACTAGGCCTGAGGCTGAAAGCCAGGACGCATAGTCGTTCAGGTCGTGCTGCTGCGGATGCAATACATCGCCCGGCAAAAGCCTGAACAGGTTTTTTAAAAAACCGTATCGGTGTACATCAATGGATAAAATCAAGGTGCCGCCGGGTTTCAATGACTGTACCAAGGCTGTCATGGCACCATCCCATTTGGCCACGTGGTTTACAGCATTTAGGCAAAATACCACGTCGAAAAAGTCCTTCAGATCCAAAGACTCCAACGTTTGGTTTTCAAACCGCACCCAGGGATAATCCGCTTTTTTGAAATGTTCAAGCTGTGCATCATAACGGTCGAGCAAAGGATCAAAAGCCCATACTTCATTTTTTCTCAAAATGGTAAAAATACCGGCAGGACCACAACCTGCATCAAGCACACGTGTACCCTCGGCGGGGTAAAAAGCGCATTTATCCAAAAAATATGTCCAATATTGACGTTTCCAGCTCAAATAATGTTCAGGGCTGCGACCGGACAAATACCTGCGCCACCAACGAATTTCAATAAATTGGGCAGCTTGCCAACGCCACATCATCTATCTTGGTATTTATTTTGCAAATGACAAAGATAATTTCTTTACCTTCGGCTTTGATAAAATCATCTGTTCTCATTTAACAGTGATGCACGGCATGAATCACCTCCGTCACACTTCGTTGTTGTTTTTCTTTTTGTCCGTTTCAAGCGTAGTGTTCGCCCAAAACGACAAACAGGTTTTGGGCGATGCCGTCCTTACTCCTTCGGAAATTGCCGAGGGCGCTACCGCCACCTACCTCATTCGTTTTCAAAATACAGGAAACGACACGGCGATCCAGGTCGTTGTCCGCGATACGCTCGATTCCCGCTTCGATTTGAACACTTTTGAAATGGTTGCTTCAAGCCACGAATATCAAATAGTTCGCGACGAAAGCAGCAACATCGTCCGATGGTTTTTTGATGACATTTACCTTCCGGACAGCAACACAAACATCGCAGCATCGATTGGGTTCATCATGTTTACCGTTAGGCCCAAACCTTTTTTGGCGCCCGGCCAGGTTATCCTCAACAGAGCCTGCATAACGTTGGATGAAAACCAACCACTCTGCACAAACGAAGCTGCGCTTTGGATAGATGCCGACTCCAACGTAGACGACCCTCGCGACCACAACCATAAATACCAGGTGGTGCCCAATCCCAACTACGGATATTTTGAAGTTCGGTCGCAACAACAAATTCCTGTTTCCGAACCAAACGACAATATTTTGTGCTGGATAACCGATCTGCAGGGCAAAACAGTGTGGGAAAGCCATGCCGACAATGCCGCAGCAGCATTCAACTTGGTTTCTTTGGGAAAACCCACACCCGGACTTTATCTGTTGTGGGTCAAAACGGACAACGTTTTGCAGGTAGAACAGTTCGCCGTTATTCGCTGAGGCTGTGATCCTTAAATGGATGTCGCCGTTGCCACATTTCCACCGGTTTAAAGTAGTCGAGCATGGCGCCAGTAAACTTATTCATTAACGGATTCTGGTGCCTCAGGTAGCAATACAAATCCATCGGCTCTGCCCCTACCGAACTTTTGATTTCAAGTGCTGTACGCGCAAAAACAATTTGATGGCAACCACCATCTATTCCGATACGCACCATGTCGTAAAGGATGTTGAGGTAAAGCTGGTAATCATGGTTGTGCGCTTTGTCGTATCCCAGAAAATGCGCTTCCAGTTCACCGCCATTCAAAATGGTGGTGTAAAAAGCAAGCAGTTCGCCGTTCAAATAATAAGCAAACATCCTGAACGACTCCGGCAAGTGTTGTTTTAAAGCTGGAAGGTAATTTTCATTAAGATCCACCATATTGAACCCTGCATTGTGCGCAATGTTGCGGTAAAGCATGTACAAGACGGGAAGTTCACGTTGAATCTCTGCCAGAGTAAGTTCCCGCTTTTCAACGCCTTCGAGCCTTTTAAACGCGCGTTTGGCCCTTGTGCGGTACTTGGTCGACATGGCGTTGAGGTAGTCCTCAAAGCCTTTGTAAGGCAACGGCAAAACCATGTTCGGCTGAATTTCAAACTCTATAAATCCATTTCGGGCTACCAAATCGGCGCCCTGTTCCGGTCTTTGTTCGGGCGTCAGGTCCTTGACAAGAATTACAGGCATGCGAACGCCTTCCTTTTCAAAAACCTGCACAACGGCTACCAGTGCCTTTTCCAAAAGTTCCGTCGATTTTTTCTGACTGATTTTGGTGTAATCAAATGAAAATCCGTGGTCACCGGTGAGCAGCATGTTGCCACAAATGAGGATATCGGCAGCAACTTTTCCGGCTACCCGCCTTTTCACCCATCTTGAAAGTCCTGTAAAAAAACAAGGTTCTTTTTCAGGAACCTCCATGCCGTCCTGAATGTTGTCGTCGGCTTTAAAAAACTTAATCTGGCATAAGGCAACGCCGATGGGTTGATCGTCGGCGTAAAAAATAAGGTAGGCAAAACGCATCCCAATGGGAGGTTGCAGTTCCATGACAGACAAAAATCGTCGTTGGAGGAACATGTCATGTGCAGGTGCTGCAATATCCCAGTCGTGGCCGGCAGCTTCAATGGAGCGGAACATGCTGAACCTGAAGTTGGCAGCTTCGGTTTTACGTGTGTGTGTGTGCAGGGCTAACTCTCGGGTCGGCATGCTTCAGGATTGCGATTTGATAAAGTAACACGCTTGTTTAAAAATAGTTGGCAACAAGAAACAATATACCGTGTTTAAAAACCATTCGAAGTTACGTAAGCCAAAGGTTGATTGGTTTTTCAAACAAAACAAATTGCCTATGACATCTGTTTGTCGCGACCAAAACATTTCGCCCAACTTGCAGCAAAGTTCGATCCTTCAAACCAATATTTGAGTTTTATTTGTCTCCTACAATTTCCATGCTCAAATTTAAAAAAGCAAACCAAGATGTCGAAGAAACACTATTTTGATCCTGAGGACTTAAAAAAATTTGGAAACATCGGTGAGTGGCAAAAACCCATGGCCGATAAGTTTTTCGACTGGTACAGTGAAGTTTTCAAAGAAGGCGCGCTTACCGAACGTGAAAAAGCCCTCATTGCCCTGGGTGTAGCTCATGCACTTCAATGCCCCTACTGCATCGATGCCTATTCTTCGG
Source organism: Chitinophagales bacterium (assembly GCA_038249605.1). Classification (GTDB taxonomy): domain Bacteria; phylum Bacteroidota; class Bacteroidia; order Chitinophagales; family Saprospiraceae; genus M3007. Next base: position 11,467 of record JBBSDH010000009.1, read on the forward strand.
GCTGCTTGGAAAAAGGCGCAGATGAAGAACAAATGATGGAAGCCGTACAGGTAGCCGCTGCTATCCGCGCCGGAACAACATTGGTATACAGTACCCAAATGATGAACCATGTGAAAAACATGTCACTTTAAATTATTTAGAAAGCAACTCCAGATATGGGTATTCACCAACGCAGCAAATCGCTGGCCTCAAGGCACAGCGATCTGTCAGATACTTTTTTTCAGCTCAACGTGCTCAACGGCGCCGAACAAAAAGACAATCGTTTCCCTACGTTTGCCGATAAGCTGCCTGAAGGACGGCTGCTGCCAACTCAGGTCGACATTTTTCAGGTTAATGTAGGCAAACTTTGCAACCAGACTTGCGCCCACTGCCATGTAGATGCAGGCCCCGACCGCAAAGTCGAAAACATGAGCCGAAGTACTTTTGAGCAATGTCTGGAAGTGCTCGCTGCTACCGATATACAAACCGTTGACATCACCGGAGGTGCGCCCGAGATGAATCCGCATTTCCGTTGGTTTGTTGAGGAATGCCGCCGTCTCGGCAAACACGTGATGAATCGGTGCAACCTCACCATCATCGTCGCCAACCCGAAATACCACGACTTGCCAGCTTTTTTTGCTGAAAACAACGTGGAAATTGTGTCTTCCTTGCCACATTACAGCGCACTTCGCACCGACAGCCAACGCGGCGACGGGGTTTTTGAGGATTCGATAAAAGCACTTCGGTTACTCAATAGCGTGGGTTACGCTCAGGAGAACTCCCACCTCAAACTTAATTTGGTTTACAATCCTTCTGGCGCCTTTTTGCCAGGCAACCAGGAGGCCCTGGAAGCTGAATTCAAACGACAACTTCTGAGAAAACATGGCGTATTGTTCAACAACCTCTACGCCATTACCAACATGCCCATCAGCCGCTTCCTCGATTATTTAATCGAAAGCGACAACTACCACGACTACATGCAATCGCTCGTAGACGCCTTTAATCCCGCAGCCGTGCAAGGTCTTATGTGCCGCAATACACTGTCGGTAAGCTGGGACGGCTACCTCTACGATTGCGATTTCAATCAGATGCTTGATCTCAAAATCGAAGTACCCCGCGAACAACAACACATCAGCGGTTTCAACCAACTTGCTTTCGAACAGCGCCAAATCGTACTTAACCAGCATTGTTACGGGTGCACAGCTGGGGCAGGATCAAGTTGTGGGGGGAAAACTGCTTGAATAATTGCGAAGTTCGAAGTGCTGACTTCGGACTTTGCAATTCGAACTTACAGCTTCGGACTTACCACCATCAGCGGCCTGACCGATTCCATACCGAACCTGTACGCAGCAGTTGTATTAAATTCCTTGTGAAAACGCAGGTACAAATCGATCTTTACCACGCCTTCCTGGTCGGCTTTGTAATTGGTATGCCAGTAGTTGTTCATGAGGTAAACAAAAAGCGTTGCGTTATCCTTGTATGTGTTTTTCCACTTTTTGTGGCCGTGGTTCACCTGCTCTTCGTTCACCATTTCCCCTATTTCAAACAAGGCGCCTTGTGGGCAACTTACGGTAACGCCTCTGCCTGCTGAGGAAACATCGATCCAGCGTTGAACAGAGAAAAAATCCATGTTGGCGCCCGGCGTTTGATCAACTTTCGGACGGTAAAAGCCCTTATCCATGCCAATACGTACCACCGGATCAGTCAGGTTAAAGGGCAAAGCAATGTGTACTGATTCTTTTTCACGGATCGCTTTTTTGTCTATGGTGATCGCGCAATGCAGGTCGTCGGAACCTGTGAACCTGGTGATGTCGTACACCACGTAGTTGGCGCCTTCCATGCTGCATTTCAGACGGAGGGTTTGTTTGTTCGGACCGTCGGCCAGCATTTGAGTACCGTACGTTTGGGTGGTTGAAAAAACGGCAGGATTGCGGCCGGGAACATACAAAGCCTGAAACAATTTGGGACCGTCACCCGAAGCTATCCATGCGCTTTTTTGTGTAGATAAATACTGGATTGCTCCGGTAAGCGAATCTGCCTTAAGGTCCGAAACCGTTTGAAAATCCGCTGCTTTGTTTTCTACAGCATGGAATCGAAACGTTTTTTTGCCATTTGCAGGAACCTTTTCTGCATAAAAACACAAATTACCGTTGAATAGTCGTTGTACCGGAAAAAATTGATTGTTGTCGTCAACAACATAAGTTCCTTTGAACGAAGCCGGGTAAGCCGTTTCTACCAAGCCGCTTCTTTCCCAATCGAGTGTATTGACCACCGTGAACTGGCCGGATTTTTTCAGTGCTTTAAATAAGGTGCTTTCCATCAGTTGCACATGGTATTGCGCCGAATCCAAAAACTTTTTTTTGTAATCCCACTGGTGGGTAGAGAAAGTATCGTCGGGCTTGGAGACACTGCACCAGGCCCCCCAGGTATGCTCGTGGAAAAGAACCACATTTTTTTTAGCTTTGTACAACCAGTCCTTATGTATGTCCAGCTTTTCCTGTCCGGCCAGCTTTTCCAGTTGAACTATTTTTTCGCTCAGCAGCCTGTTTTCTGCCTCTTCTCTTGCTGTGGAATAAGCGCCGTCTTCCCAATAAGGCGTAAAGTCGCCTCTCAAAGTGGGAAGTTGCTTTCCGTATTGTTTTTCAAAACGTTCAAACATGGTACCGACTTCTGAAATTACAAGCTGAGGAGAAGCATATTTTTCATTCCATTGTTTGACAAAACTGGTGATGGTGCTGTCTGTCGGACCGTTGTCGGAAACAATGTTGTAGCGCCACTGCACCATGTCGTACGGGTAAGCTGCGGCATCGAGTTCGTTGAGGTAAGCTGCGATTTTTTCCGTTCCTTTTTCAAAAACGCCGCCTTCGCCCATGCCGTGCCATGCGGAATAACCTTTGCCGCAAGTCCAGAGCAGGATACTGTCCTGGCCATCGGGCGATTTCCACCAAAAAGCTTTGTTACCCAATTCGGCAAGCGTGCTGCCAATACGGTCGCCTTTGTCCGGCATGGATTCGATGTAGTTGGGGCCGTTGGAAAAATACCGGATGCCGTTGTTTGAAAGTACTTTCACCATACTCCAACTTATACCCGGAATGTCGGACATCATGGCGGTGTTCACAGAAATGTTCTCTTGTGCGCGGAGTGTACAGGCGTAATCCACAAGCCATTGCATTTCTTCCGGCGTTGCAAGTCCGGTAAGTACATTGGCAAACAAAGCGGAAACGCCGATTTGCCGATTGCGTACAGCATCAAAAAAAGATTGTCTTTCACGTTCATCCGCTGATTCCAAAAAATGTTCGATGGCCCAGGCCGATTCGATGTTCCAAACAAAACGACTGCCTTCCGGGAAATTTTTGGTTTGTTCGATCAGCCTCAAAGCACGGCTGATGTTGTTTTTGTGGATGATGATTACTTCTTCCTGGATGTGCGAATAACCGATGTCCGTATGCGCATGGTGTACCAGGTTGATTTCCCGAAAATTGACTGGTTTTTGTTGCAAAATGGAGTCTATGGAGAGGTATTTACCCAGTTTGGCTTCAATTCGCAAGGGAATCTCTTTTTGTACAGAGGGCAACAAAACTTCAAAAACATTGAAGCCGTTGTTGACGGCAAATGTCTCTTTGTGCTTGTTGTTAATGGTGATTTTCAATTTTTCAGGATCGCCAAAATGCAAAACGGTGAACTGAACGGGTTGTTTGCCGCCGCCTTTGCCTTTCACCAAAAAAGGCATGGGCTGAATGTCTATTTTTTCCTCAAAAGCATAAGCAAACGTCATCATCCAATCGTTGCAGTCCTGTTTTTGCCCTACAATTTTCAGTTTGAGCGGTTTGCATTTGGGATACTTGGAAACAGGTACGCGCAGGTAGACCATGCCGTGTGCATCGCCCACCCAGTCTTTTTTCATTTGGGCAAAAACCAGTTTCGTACTGTCTGAGCCCGAAAAAGACCAGAAGGATGGGTAGTTTTTGGGATGGGTGGTAATGGTAAAAGCCAAAGCGTCATTGATGAAAAAATCAAAATGCCTTGTACCGCTGCTGGTTCCTGTGGAATGTGCCGCTATCCAGGTGAAATAGGCATAGTTGCCTGTTAGGTCCGAAGGCATGGGATCCGTTTCCCATTCAATGGTCTTTTTCCCGTCGGTACAACGCGTCAAAAGGGCATTTTTGGCAAAATTCTCGTACAAGGAAACGTAGGGTATGACTTCGCCTTGGAGCGTTTTGCCGTAACCGTTGATGAGTTGTTGTTTGCCAAAAACAGGGACGTCGATTTGGGCTTGAAGATGGCTTGTAAGCAACCCAAAGCTTAGGAAAAGGCTAAATACTTTATACATACGCATGATTCTATGGGTTTTAGGTTAAAGCTCCTCCATTGCTTGCTCCAAATCTTCCCAAAGCCAGTCGGGATCTTCCAACCCGATGTAAAACCTACAAAATTGCCAGGGCAATGGCGAATTACTTCGTCCGGGGATGTTGTAAAAACCGATGGTGGGCAACATGAGTGACTCGTGGCCGCCCCAGGAAACGGCTATGAGGAAACGTTGAATCCTGTGTACGAAATTCTCCATTTTTTCCATGGAATCCGTTTTGAATTGTACGGAAAACAATCCGCCGCAGCCGCGCATTTGTTTGAGTGCCAAATCGCGCTGCGGGAACGATGCATGAAAAGGATGCAATACTTTTTCCACTTTGGGGTGCGCTTCAAACCTTTGCACCAAATCCCAGGCGCTTTTGTCGCTGCGTTCGAGGCGCAGCGGCAGGGTGCGCAAACCACGTATTACCAGCATGGCATCGTGTGGACTCAAAATGGCACCGATGGTCATCAACTCCGATTCGAAAATTTTACGCACCATGGTTTTGCTCGCACACAATACACCAACCACCACATCAGAATGGCCATTCAGGTATTTGGTACCCGAATGCAACACGATGTCGATGCCCCAGGCCACCGGGTTTTGGTACAATGGCGAGCAGTACGAGTTGTCAATCATGCTCACCAGGCCATGTTCTCGGGCCAGAGCAGCGCAGGCTTCGAGGTCTTGTAGGTCAAAAGTAAGCGTGTTGGGACTTTCAAGGTAAAGTACCTTTGTATTGGGCCGGAGGGCAGCGCGGATGTTTTCCACGTCGGTACCATCTACGAAGGTGTACTCAACACCGAAACGCGACAGCAGTTTGCGCAGCAGGTTGTTCGTCCACGAATACGGCGCTTGCTGGCACACACTGTGGTCGCCTGACGACACGTTGCCGATGACGGCTGCGGCAATGGCTGCGGCGCCACTGGAAAACACCAGAGCATCTTCGGTGCCTTCGAGGGCTGCCAGTTTTTCGCGCAATATTTCAACAGTAGGATTGTTGCCACGCGAATAGACGTGATTTTCCAGCTCATCGGAAAAGCACGCCCGAAACGCCTGCAAATCCGGAAAAACGAAATTGCTGGATTGTATGATCGGAGGTGAAACAGCCTGAAAATACTGCTCACGGTTTTCACCCAGGTGGGTTAATATTTCGCTGAGGTGTTTCATTTTTTCTTTTTGCGCTGGCCTTTCACCAGTTTCATTTCGTCGATGAGTTGCGGACAACCGGCGTATTTGTCGATGATGAACAAAATATAACGCGCATCCACCATGATGTTGCGGCAAATAGCCGGGTCGTAGTTCAGGTCACTCATGGTGCCTTCCCACACGCGGTCGAAATTGAGTCCGATGAGATTGCCGCGGGCGTCGAGCGCCGGCGAACCGGAGTTGCCGCCAGTGGTGTGGTTGCTGCCCAGGAAAGCCACGGGCATGCGGCCGTCTGCGGCTGCATACGGTCCAAAATCCTTGTTTTTGTACAATTCAATAAGTTTTTGAGGCACATCAAACTCATAATCGCCAGGAATGTATTTTTCCATCACGCCATCGAGGTAAGTCTGGTAATGGTAATGCAACGCGTCGCGTGGCTGGTATCCGCGCACTTTACCATAGGTGAGGCGCAGGGTACTGTTGGCGTCGGGGTAAAAACGTTTTTCTTTAAAAACCTGCATTTGAGCGGCCATGTACTGACGCTGCAGCAAGTCAATTTGCGGTTGCAATTCCTGAAGTTTGGGCTGAACTTTGATTTTATAGTTGTCGGAAAGTTCATTCCACATCATGATCATCCGGTCCTTTTTCAAAGTTTGGGCAATGACTTCCGGAGTTTGCTCCATCAGCACATCAAGTTTATCCTTGAACGGCACGCTGCTTTCGGCAAAAAGGTTGGCCACCAGCTTGTCGTATCCGCCATACAGCGCAGCCTGGGACTTCACTACTTCGCCACCCCAATCCGGACGCATGTTTTCGCCGAACATTTCCAACATGCCAGTCATGACGGCCTGATCGACCACCGGACGGTAGTCTTTGTAAAAACTGTTCATCGAATTGACAGTTTCGGCTTTTTTGGAAACAAAAAAAGCTTCACCGTTGTCGCCGTACGTTTTTACCCAGTTTTGTAAAACCTGTGCTTGCCCAAAAGCTTGGGTATTGCGTACCGTGGTTTCAAAAAAATACTCACGGGCCAGAGCGTAGGGTTCAATTTCGGTATAAAGTTGCTCAAGGCGTAACAGCAGGTTGCCGTATTTGTATTTCAAATCGGGGTTTTCGTTCACCCGTTTCATAAACTCAGCTTCGTAAGCTTTTTTCTTATCCACGGCGCCGTAGGTTTTAAGTCCCTGCATTTCACCCAGCCATTTTTTCCAGGCATTGGCGATGGAGGCATACCGGGCGACGTAGGCGATTTTTACATCGGGGTCTTTACGCATGTAACCGTCCATGGTTTTCAACGCTTTGTCGCGGATGGAAACACGTGCCGGATCTATCACATCGGCTGTTTGGCTCAATCCGGCAGCGCTCAGGTATTCGTCTGTTCGGCCCGGAAAACCGTACACCATGGTAAAGTCGCCTTCTTCCACTCCGTCGAGTGAAATGGAGAGGAAGTGCCGTGGCTTGAATGGAACGTTTTCGGGTGCGTATGCCGCGGGCTTATTGTCGGATGAAGCATACACCCGAAAAAGGGCAAAGTCACCAGTATGGCGCGGCCACACCCAGTTGTCGGTATCGGAGCCGAATTTGCCAATGCTGCTCGGCGGAGCGCCTACAAAACGAACGTCTTTAAAAACTTGGGTGATGTAGAGGTAATATTGGTTGCCGTTGTAAAATGGCTTGATGACAATATCCTCCCACGCTTCCTTTTTTGTTTTGGCCTTGAGTTCTGTCAGGTTTTTATCTATTTGGGCCTGACGGTCGCGCTCGCTCATGCCCTCGCTTATGCCCTGCATTGCCCGGATGGTAACGTCTTCCATACTGGTGATGAAAGTTGCGGTAACCCCTGGGCACGGAAGTTCTTCGCTTCGTTGTTTCGACCAGAATCCGTTGTCGACGTAGTTGTTTTCCAGCGTTGACAAAGACTGGATGGAGCCAAATCCGCAGTGGTGGTTGGTGAGCAGCAGTCCTTCGGGAGAAATCATTTCGCCGGTACAACCGCCTCCAAAAATGCAAATGGCGTCTTTTACGCTTGCTTCGGTGGGTGAATAGATGTCATCAGCATCGAGTTTCAGACCCATGGCCTTCATCTCCTTTTCGTTTTGTTTTTCGAGATGAAGGGGCATCCACATGCCCTGTGCGCCCAGTGTAATGGGCAGCATAAGGATAAAGAAAAATGTTTTTTTCATACGTCCGGCAGTTTTGATCGTTTACCGGAGGCAAAAATAGGAAAAGAAGCAGTCAACCCATTTGATTTATCGCCCAATCATTCCCATTCCGCATTCGTCAGGAAATCCACGAGCGGTAATACTCCGGATCCTCGATTCCTGCGGCGTATTCGGTCATGAGCAAAGGCCGAAACGTATCGATCATGACGGCAAGTTCATGAGTTTCCTTTTTTCCTATGCTTTTTTCAACTGTACCCGGGTGTGGACCGTGTGGGATGCCGCCCGGATGCAACGTGATCATGCCCCTTTCTACGTGTTTGCGGCTCATAAAGTCACCGTCTACGTAGTACAAAACCTCGTCCGAATCGATGTTGGAGTGGTTGTATGGCGCAGGAATGGACAGCGGATGGTAATCGTACATCCTTGGCACAAACGAGCAAATGACGAACTGGTGCCCGTCGAACGTTTGGTGGGTGGGTGGAGGCAGATGCACTCGACCAGTAATGGGCTCGAAATTGTGGATGGAGAAGGCGTAAGGAAAGAGGTATCCGTCCCAGCCCACCACATCAAATGGGTGGTTCAGGTAATGGTATGGATAAATATTGTCCTGTTTTTTGATGTAAAACAGATAATCCCCTTTTTCGTCGTGCGTCACAAGCTCCATGGGTTTGCGGATGTCGCGCTCACAGAACGGAGAATGTTCGTGCAACTGTCCGAAAGCCGTACGGTAACGTTTGGGCGTAGTGATCGGGCCCATACTTTCTACAATGAGCAGGCGGTTGTTGGAGCCATCGAAATGGAGCTGGTAAGTTGTTCCGCGCGGTACGATGATGTAATCGCCGTAGCTGAAAGGCAAAACGCCGTACATGGTGTGCAAAGCGCCTGAACCTTCGTGTATGAAAAAAACCTCATCCGCATCGGCGTTTTTGAAAAAATAGTCGGTCATGCTTTTGGTTGGCGCAGCCAGAATGATGCGGCAGTCGTTGTTCACCAGCATGGGTTTGCGCGAACGCATGTAATCCTCTTCGGGCTCCACGTTGAAACCTTTCAAACAGCGGTGTTTAAGCTGCTTGTCGTGAACGGTTTTGGGCGCGATGCTGAACGGGTCGCCCACCTGAACAATCTGGGTGGGTGCATTGCAATGGTACAACAAGGAGTAGTTATCGTTGAAGCCTTCGGTGCTGAAGAGTTCTTCGTGGTACAGTTCGCCATTGGGCTTTCGGAACTGGATGTGTCGTTTGTGCGGAATTTGTCCAAGCGTATGGTAATGCATGGCGTGGTGTGTGTTTATGGTAAAGAGCTGATATCGCTGCAAGTTACATCGAAAAGCATTCGCTAAAGCGCTTTTTCGAGGCAAAAAGCGGCCATTTGTTGTGGGTTGCTGTGGTTGAAAGAAAAAATCCTTTTGTCGGGCGATGGATTGGTGTCCAGTCCGTGCTGGTATGTTTTGTCGTAATATTTCAGGGCAATGGCGGTCGCAACGTGCATGTTGCCGAGTTCAAGGGCTTCCACGGCAAGTTTAAAATCAAGGCCGCCCAGTTTTTTGGCTATACGTTCAAAAGAAGCGATCAAAGCTTCTTTCGGAAAAGCGGCATAGTCCTCCACAAGATTGTTGATTCTTTCTTCCTGTGGAATCTCCAGGTTGAAAAGCGGCGAAGATTTTAAGTTTTGAAAAAAGGGATTTGGAATGTATATCCTTCCGATGCTGTGGCTTTCATTTTCTACCCAAATGGTCTGGGAGGCATCGAGTTTGTTCAAAGACTCAAACAGGTTGTTTTCAAACTGTTCGACGGAAGGCTGGTCGTTTTGTCCCAGGCTCCCAAAGGCTGAGCCTTTGTGGTTGGCCAAACCTTCCAGATCAAGGATTTGAGCGCCTAATTCGCCAAGGGCGTGCAGAACTTTTGTTTTACCTGTGCCTGTGCGCCCTCCGATCACCAGCAATTTCCAGCGGCGGTTCTCGAAGGAATCCAGTAGGTATTGACGGTAATTTTTATAACCTCCTGATAGCAATTTTACATCAAAGCCGCCCATGCGCAACAGCCAGGCAACGCTTTGGCTTCGTTGTCCGCCTCGCCAGCAATGTAGGGCCACACGCCTGTCGGGTGCCAGTTTGGCGGCATGTCGCAGCATGTGCGTCATTTTGGGCCCCACGATGTCGAGTCCTATGTGCAAGGCTTTTTCGGGCCCCTGTTGTTTGTAGGCCGTGCCTACCTGCGCCCGTTCATCATCGGAAAAAAGCGGAAAGCCCACAGCGCCCGGAATGTGGCCGTGGTTGTATTCTCCTGGAGAGCGCACGTCGAGCAGAACGCGCGTCTGGGATTCGACTAAAAAATCAGCAGCCTGAAGCGATTGTTGCATTAAGGGTAAAGGTACACGCAAAAAACGCTTCAGGCTGCTGACGAAAATGTTCTGGACCGATGATTTTTATCTGCCGGTACCTTTAAAGTTTGTTGTTCACTTTCCCTGAACCGCTAACGGCCGATTTTACATTGCCTGAAACGCTGAGCGCCACGTCGCCAGAGCCGGAAATGGCCACTTCAGCGGTTTTGCCTTTCAGTGAAGAAGCATCTATTTCGCCGGAGCCGGAAATGGCATAGGCTTGTTCGTCGGCTGTGCCCCTGAGTGTAAAATCACTCGAACCGGACATGTTAATTTCGAGGTCGCGTACGTCAAATTCGCCTTTAAAATCGCCCGAACCGCTGCTGTTGAATTCAAAGGCGTCGGCTTTGATGACGCCTGCAGTCATAATGTCGGAAGAGCCGCTGTTGTTGATTTCTTTGATGGACTTGTAGGTCACCGTGATTTTTATTTTGGCATTTTTACCGTATTTGCCTTTTTTCATGGCTATGCCGAGGTGACTGCCTTGAACTTTGGTTTCAATTTTATCCAAACTTACACCGCTGGCTTCGATAACCACCTTTTCGGTGTCGCCTTGCTGAACCGTTATGAGATCGAAACCACCGGAAACGTCGATGGAATTGAAACTTTCAAGGGTACGGGTTTCGGTACTTTGAGCATGAAGAGAAAATGCAAAAACAGTGCACAAAAGCACAACAAAGAGGTTTTTCATAATCGGATAGTTTTTTTGGAAAGACAAGTTCTTGCAACCAAAGGTTGCAGGGAAGCAAAAAAATGAGTCATTCCGAAATACGGAATGACTCCTATCAAAAACAGATTTTTCCCATAATCTGTTGAACTTAATATTAGTGTGTCACTTTAGGTTCCAGTTGGCTGGCTTGTTCGATCCAGCTTGATACTTCGTCGAGGCTTGGCACACGACCGGCAACACCCCTCTCAGCGTTAACTTCAGTCAGTTTTGCGTGCAGGTTGTCGGCATTGCGCGTGCGCAGTTCCTTTACCGTGTCAACGCCTGCCAGTTCGAGCAGGTCAGAGAATTCTTCGGCAACACCTTTGATGCGGAACAAATCGGCCATGTTAACCCAGCGAAGTAGGAGGCTTTCGGAAATGCTCGAACTTGCGGCAAGTTCAGAACGGCCTTTTTTGCTTGCACCTGTTTCCAGGAGTTGTTCTACGGAGGTAATGCCTTGTGTTGAAAGTTTTCCTGCGTATACTTCGCCAATACCCTCAATTTCGATGATCTTGTAAGCCATGTAAGTTGGTTTTGAATGATTTGAATGTTGTGTTTTGTAAAGGCAAAAATAGCGTTAGCGGCCAAATTTTTCAGCATAAATTTTAAAAAAATCCATACTCTCCGGATTTTTCATCGAATCGCGGTTGTAAGCTTTGTCTAAAGGTTTTTGTTGCAGAATTTTCTTCACCGGCGTTTCCATTTTTTTACCCGAAATGGTGTATGGTATGTCCGGCACAGGAACCACTTCGTCGGGCACATGTCGTGGACTGTAGGCTTGCCTCAAGATTTGTTTGATGCTTTTCACCAACACTTCGTCCAGTTCCACGCCTTCCTGCAAGGTTACGAACAGCGGCATCCAGTCGCTGCCGTCGGGGTATTCAATGTTTACAATAAGGCAGTCCTTGATTTGCGGCAACTGATCCAATGCCCTGTAAATCTCCGCTGTGCCGATGCGAACACCCTGGCGGTTCAACGTAGCGTCGGAGCGGCCAAGGATTTGCAAACTACCGTCGGATAAAATGCGGAGCCAGTCGCCATGGCGCCAAACGCCGGGATAGTGTTCGAAATAACTGTTTTGGTATTGACTTCCATCAGGATCGTTCCAGAAAAAAACAGGCATGCTGGGCATGGGCTTTTTCACCACCATCTCCCCTACCTCACCGGCCGCCACAGGCTCACCGTTTTCATCCCAACTCTCCATGGCGCATCCCAAACAACGGCATTGGATGTAGCCCTGGTAAACTGGCAACCACGGATTGCCACCCACCCAGGCAGTACACACATCGGTCCCGCCCGACATAGAAGATAACCACACGTTTTTGTTCAACTCCCCGTAAACCCAATCGTAAGCTTCCGGCGGCAACGGCGAGCCTGTTGATCCTATGGTACGTAAAGCGCTCAAATTCAGATTTTTACCAGGTTCCAACCCAGCTTTTTTACAAGCCACGAGGTAAGGCGCACTGGTGCCGAAATGGTGGATGGGCAACTGGGCGGACAGTTCCCAAAGCACATTCAGGTTGGGGTATCCCGGATTGCCATCGTACAGCACTATCGTGGCGCCTGTGAGCAGGGAGGCGAGCGTGAAATTCCACATCATCCAACCCGTGGTGGAAAACCAGAAGAAGTTTTCGCCTTCATGGATGTCGTTGTGGAAATGCAGGTATTTAAGGTGTTCGAGCAAGTTGCCGCCGTGCCCATGCGTTATGGCTTTGGGCAACCCGGTGGTGCCGGACGAAAACAGCACCCATATAGGATGGTCAAAAGGAACGGCCTCAAAGGCCAGTCCATCGTGGGACGTTTTTAAAACATCTTTCCACAAAATGGCGCCTTTCACCTCCGGCAAACCGGCTTCTGTATTCAGATATGGTATAAAAACAAGCGTCTCGAGTGACGGAAGTATGCCGCACAGCTCTTTCACCACATCGGTTTTGTCGAACGATTTGCCGCCGTAGGCATACCCATCTACTGCAAACATCACTTTGGGTTGTATTTGAGCAAAACGATCAACAACGCTTGCTGCCCCGAAATCGGGCGAACAGGAGGACCATACTGCGCCGAGCGACATACAAGCCAGCACTGCGGCGATGGCATGTGGCGTGTTGGGCAAAAAAGCAACCACACGGTCGCCCTGGACAACGCCTTTGCTGCGCAAAAAAGCAGCGATTGCAGCTGTCTGGTTTTCCAATTCGAGCCACGATGTTTCACTCAACCCATCGCGTTCGTTCTGGAAATAAATGGCTGGGTGTGCGCCGCTGCGTTTGCGAAACACGTGTTCGGCGTAGTTCAAAGTTGCGCCTTCGAACCATCGGGCATGCGGTATGGCATGGTCCGATAAAACTTGGGTATAGGGTTGATGGCTGATCACGCTGAAGTAATCCCAAACGGATTTCCAGAACGCTGCGGGATCGGTTACCGACCACTCCTGCATGGCACGGTACATTTCGGCCATGGCTGCTGTGTTGTTGGATGCAGCATCAAGATCGAGCTCTGAAGTATTTTGCAAAAAAGGCGCAAGGCGTTCGACGTTCAGGAAATGAAGGTATTGGTACAAATGGCTGCGCCGGACCTGAAGTGGTGTAGGTTCCCAAAGCGCCGGGTAGGGATTGTGCTCCATGCGAATTACTTTTGCACAAAAGTCAGGCGATTCCTTCAAACAAAATGCCTTCCATGAAAATTTCCATTTCAAATTCCAGGTTTACCCTTTTGGCTGTGTTTTTCGGCCTCTTTTTTTTGCAGTGCCATCCGGCAAAAAAAACCACCAATACAACCGACGATGGTCAAATAGAAATTGTGATCCTCCATCTCAACGACGTGTATGAAATAGCGCCTTTGGGCAGCGACGGTAAAGGAGGACTGGCCCGCGTAGCTGCGCTGCGCAAACAATTGCAGGTACAAAACCCCAATGTTTTGACGGTTTTGGCAGGCGATTTTTTGAGCCCTTCCGTTACAGGCGTGCTCAAATACGACGGAAAACGCATCAGGGGCAAACAAATGGTGGCTACCCTCAACACGCTCGGCCTCGATTGTGTGGTTTTTGGCAACCATGAGTTCGACTACGATCTCGCCGATTTGCAGTCCAGACTCGATGAATCAAATTTCACCTGGCTGGCCGCCAATGCACGGCTGGTCACAACCGAAGGCACAACACCATTTTACAAAAATAAAAATGGTGTGAAAGAGAAATGTCCCGACAACACCACCTTCACCTTCACCGATGCCGACGGCACACAGCTCAAACTCGGCCTATTCGGCGTTTTGATCAATACCGGCAAAAAAGACTGGGTGCAATATTCTGACTGGACTGAAGCAGCACTTAAACAATATGCCGACCTTAAGCCGCGCACTGATGTGGTACTCGGCCTTACCCACCTGGCAATTGAAGAGGATAAAAAACTTGCGGAAAAAATGCAAAGTGTTCCGCTGATAATGGGCGGACACGACCACGACAATATGTTTCATACCGTAGGCGCTACCAAAATCGCCAAAGCCGATGCCAACGCACGCACCGTGTACGTGCACAAATTGAAGTGGGATAAAAAAACAGGCAAGGTTGAGGTGCGCTCTGAGTTGCGTACAATTGACGCTACAATTGGCGAAGAACCAGCAACGGCAGCAGTGGTGGCATATTGGGAAAACATTAAAAACGAATCGTTGGTAAGTGCGGGCTTCGATCCGACCCTTACAGTTGCAACGCTTACTGCGCCCCTCGATTGCCGGGATGCCTTCACACGCAACAATCCGGCGCCGGTGGGGAACCTCGTTACCTCAGCCATGATGGCGGCGGCAAAATACAATCCCGATTGCGCCGTGTGGAACAGCGGCAGTTTGCGCATTGATGATGTACTTACTGGAACTGTGTACGCCATCGATGTGGTGCGCATGTTGCCTTTTGGCGGTGGACTTACAGAGGTGGAAATGACCGGCTCCCTGCTGCAGCGCACCTTGGATACGGGCGAAAGCAACCTCGGTAGCGGCGGATATCTGCAACTCAAAAACATAGCATTCAACAGTACAGAGCAGCGATGGATGATCAACGGTGTTATGCTGGACCAAAATAAAACGTATAAAGTCATCCTTCCCGATTTCCTGCTTACCGGTGGAGAACAAAATATGGGTTTCTTGAAATGTACGTCTGAAAAAGCTGCAGAAGGCATCCAAAAGGTGCACCCGGCCGATCCTGCCGACCCATCTGACCTGCGAAGCGACATTCGAAAAGCTCTTATCAGTTACTGGAAACAACAATAAAGGCATAAAAACCATACTTTATTTGTTGCAAACGCCGTCCTGACGCCATTTTTCAAACAATTTTTTGTCCAAACCCTTTGGGTAACCAAACTTTACCTAATTTTGCACGCCTTTTTTGAAGGCCCCAGCAAGTTTAACACCTTTTAATAGTAAAAAATACCATGGCAAAACGCAAAGCCACACAGGCCGAAGACGCAATTGTAGAAGTTCAGGAAGTACAAGCAACCTCACAACCCTTTTGGGAAAAGAACCCCAACATCATTTTGTATGCCGTTCTCGCGGTTGCCCTCATTTTCGGCGGCTGGTGGGCATACAAAAACCTGATCGTAGCTCCCAAGCAAAAAGAAGCCGTGGATGCCATGTGGCAGGCTCAGATGCAGTTCGATCGCGATTCATTCAAACTTGCCCTTGAAAATCCGGGCGGCGGTTTTGAAGGTTTCCTCGGCATCATTGACAAGTTCGGCGGCACTCCCGCAGGCAACCTGTCCAAATACTATGCTGGTGTTTGCTACCTGCAAATGGGTGATCTCGACAACACCATAAGCTACATGGATCAATTCAGCGCCGACGGCGACATGATGCCCATTATGAAAAATGGTATCCTTGGCGATGCTTATGCCGATAAAGGCGACTTTGCTAAAGCCCTCGAATACTATGAAAAAGCCAGCAAAGCAGGCAAAAACGATGTTCTTGCTGCCGTTTACCTTAAAAAACTTGGCCAACTGAACGACATGCAGGGCAACAAAGAAGCTGCAGCTGCAGCTTTCGAACGCCTCCGCACCGAATTCCCGAATCCCAACTCGCCCGAATGGCGCGAGGTTGAAAAATACATCTACAAATCCGGCGCCGGTCAGAAGTAATCCTGGTCTGTTTCCGCTGGAAGTTCAAAAGTCATCCCGATGTTGATCGGGGTGACTTTTGTGTTTTGGGTGAATAGGTATTGCATATAAAAAATGCTTTACCTATCTTTGTTGGAGTTCCTCGGTCAAAAGATAGCCTCTCCACCATACTAAGTTGCTTAAACAGCAGTTATCTGTCTGTTCAAGAGCTTGGTTCGATGTGTACGGACAAGTCCTACATCATCGCCTAATGCTTCATTATTTACCAAACAATCCTGCAATGATCGCGAACTTACGTTCCGGGTGGCTACCCTCATTTTCAAAGACGTCTCCCTCCCTTCGACTTGCCTGCCTTGCCGCATGTTTTTTGTTTTCATACCTGTCTATGCACGCTCAAAGCAAGGCAGAAGAAGACATTGCCCGTGGCGACAAACAATTCAGCCTCTACGCCTACAACCTTGCCGTAAGGTCCTTTGAAGAAGCGCTGAAAGTTGAACCCAACAATGCCTATGCTTTGGGCCGGCTGGCCGACAGCTACGTGCAGCTCAACCAACCGGAGGCTGCTCTGATCTGGTTTGAACGCTCCGCAGCAGCTACCCAACCCGACGCCGACCTGCCTTTCCGGTACGGCAAAGCACTCATGTTGACTGGCGATTATGCAGGCGCCAAAAAATGGTTTCAGTTTTACACCGAAACCAATGCTGCGGTGGGCAAACATTTCGTTGAAATGTGCGATTATGCTCTAAAAACAAGCGCTTACGCACCCTTGTACACCACCAAAAATGAAACCATCAACTCTGCGGCATCCGATTATTGCCCCGCCTTTTTGGGTGAGCGCGTGGTTTACAGCTCATCCCGCAGCGATTTGAAGCGAAAAACAGAGCCCAAATCGGCAGCCGATTGGTCGGGCAGCGCTTACAACCAATTGTTCGTAAGCAAACGCGACCCGGCAACCGGCTTTTTGCAAAACCCCGAATTCTTGCGCAGCGACCTCCAAAATAATTACAACGAAGGTCCGGTATCCTTTTCCGCAGATGGTACCAAAATGGTTTACAGTCGCAACAATTTCATCGACGGTGCACGCCAAATGGCCGATAAAGGCCTGAACATGAGCTTGTTTACCGCAGAAGTGAAAGAAGACGGCACCTGGGAAAACCTTAAGGCGTTCCCTTACAACGGGTCCGAATATTCCACGGGATTCCCAAGTTTTTCACCCGACGGCAATACCCTGTACTTTGCCTCCAACCAACCCAATGGCATGGGAGGATGGGATATTTACATGAGCAAACGCACCACCACTGGTTGGAGCACACCGGCCAACCTCGGTGCTCCACTCAATACATCCGGGAACGAAATCACCCCTTACCTCGACGGCGCCAACCTCTATTTTTCTTCTGATTTTCACAGAGGTATGGGCGGCATGGACGTTTTCCGCGCCGAACTTAAGGACAATGCCGTGGGCAATATTTTCCATCTGGGCCCCGGTATCAATTCTTCCCGCGACGATTATGGGCTGATCTACAACAGCACTCAAAATTTGGGTTACCTGACGAGCAACCGTCCTGGCGGTCGTGGAAACGAAGACATCTGGCAGGTTTCCAAAAAGGTGGCACCTGCTCCGCAAACTGCTGTAGCTGAAATAGTTAAGCCAGCAGAAACAAAACCAGCAGAAATCAAAACAGAACCCGTAGCTGACGTGCCAGCCAAACCAACGGAAAAAGTCATTGTCAACCAACCCAAAACCAACACGGCCCCACCGCCTTCCATACCCAAACAAGCCACAATAGGCGACTTGAACGGCTATGCCGTGCAGGTTGGCGCATTTCCGCCCGAAAGCGTTGAAGCGAAACAAAAACAGTTTGAAGAACTTTCGGACAAAGGCAACATTTACAGCCGCAACGAAGGCTCCATGAGCAAAATCCGAGTTGGTGTGTACTCAACCAAGGCCGAAGCCCAAGCAGTACAAAAAGAAATCACGGCCGATCCCAAATTCAAAGGCGCATTTGTGGTTGAAGAACGCGGTGTAGACCGCAACTTGGCCTTCACCCCCAAACCGCTGTTAAATACACCCACCACGCCCACCCCCGAACCCAACAACCTGCGTTATGCCGTTCAATTGGATGTTCAAACCGGCGACCAGCCCTTGGCCATACACGACTATACCTCACTGGCTTCGCTGGGCAGGGTTTACACCAAAAACAACGAAAAAGGGCAGCTCAGCATTCGTCTGGGTGTTTGGCAGAACTTCCAGGACGCCGAAACGGCACGAACAAGCTCCATCAACAAAGGCTTTGACCAATCTATGATCGTTCAGGAAAATGCCACCGATCCAAACATCAAACCTTTCCTTAAATCCGACGACCCGGCACTTAATGCAATATCTACCACAAGAGATAAACCGCTGGATTATTTCTCAATCAACGCTCCACCGCCCAGTCCAACCAAATACTACATTCGCCTCTGCGCTTTGTCTGACCCAAACAACTTCGATCCCTCCAAACTGGGCGATGCCAAAGGAAAAGTGGAAAAATGGGCCATTGGAGAAACAGGGATGACTGCCATCATGCTCACCGGTTTTACCGATGAAAAAACGGTGGTTCAAACCAATGAAAAATTAAAAACCACAAGTTTTCCCGATGCTTATGTGGTTAAGGAAGAAAACGGCAAGTTGAATAAATTGCGCAACTGACCGGACTACATTTTGACGAATTTCAGGCTGTAACGCGCTTTGCCATCGTCGAGATGCAAACAATAAACGCCAGCCGGCAGTGCCGAAACCTCGTATGTGAGTGTTTCGGCATTGTTGTTTACAGGAGACAAATCCATCAACCAGGTTTTGCCTTGCATGTCGGTGATGCTGGCTGAAACCTGGCCTGGCACCGAGGTCCAAACCACATTAATCACCTCGGTGGCCGGATTGGGGTAAACGTTGGGAGCGGCTGCCTCATCGGGCTCGCCGGTTGAAACATAAATGCAGGAGCCATTGGTTAAAAGGTCGGGACGTGCGGAATACAACGCAGCTGTCATGCGCGATTTCTGGCCATGGGTAAACATGAACATACAACCGTCGTCGGTATAGTCCATGTAATTCATAAACATGGAAGTGATGCCACAACTCGATTGCGGATGGTTGGGACAACCGTTGTAAGGATCGCGCTGTTTTGGCGTATCCGCCACTTCATCGTCGTCGTTGCAGGAATTAAAACCATTGCCCCAGATGTGGAACAGGTTAAAATAATGGCCCACTTCGTGCGTGGCGGTACGTCCAAGGTTGTTGGGCGTGTTGAACTCTGCAATGCCAACCGTACCGAAATAAACTGGATCAACGACCACGCCATCTTCTGCGGCCGGAGCTGTGCCGGGAGGTGTTGCAAAACCTAAAATACCGCTGCCGATCCTGGCAACCCAGATGTTGAGGTACTTGTTGGGGTTCCAGGTGTTGGTTCCGCCCAAGTCGTTGTAATGTAACCGACGACGCCCGTCGGGCGCTACCATCAAAGCAATGTTACTCAGGAAGGTTTGTTGGCGGGTTACACCGGACGTCGAATTGCCCTGCGGGTCAAATTGTACCAGGCAAAATTGAAATTCCACATCGGCGGCGAGTCCGGAAAAAATAACCGGGATATTGCCAATTTCTTCGTTTTGTTTGCGAAAATCGGTATTCAAAACATCGATTTGGCTTTGAATTTGTGCCAGACTGATGTTGTCGTACGGATTTTTATAGACCACATGTACCACCACCGGAATGGTTAACACCATGCGTTCTTTCGGCTTGGCACCATGCGTTGCTTCGTAGGCTTTCATTTCCTGTTCCAGCAAAGCGCGTTGTTGTGCAAGACCGGGCCAGCGCTGCAAATTTTCAGCCATCAATTGACTGGAAAAGCATTTTTCCTGCTGCGAAAAAACGGAGAACGGCAAAATACAAGCCACAAGAAAAGTGTAAAAAAAACGGCGCATGATCAATTTACGGTTGGTTAACCTTTTAAAAACAGGGCAAAAGTAGGGTGAAATGAAATTTACCATCCTTTATACGTGCAAATTGGCCTATTCTATCACAACAAACAAGCACTCAACAAAGATCATTTCCATGATGGCTAATGTACGACAAACGACAGAATACATTTCCCATGCTATCTTTGCGCCGCCATGCGCGTTTATTCCAGTTTAGATACCCTGCCAGCATTCCACCAAACGGTGGTAACCATAGGCGCTTACGACGGAGTTCACCTCGGTCACCAACAGATCCTTGAACAAGTGATCGCGTTGGCGAGATCCTGCGAAGGTGAAAGCGTGGTGCTTACTTTTGAGCCCCATCCGCGCACGGTGTTGTATCCCGACGACCCGGATTTTAAACTCATCACCACCAAAGACGAAAAAATTGCTCTGCTTGAAGCCTGTGGCATTGACCATGTCGTGCTGGTGCCATTCAACGAAGCTTTTTCAAAACAGTCTGCCCACGATTACGTCGAACAATTCCTGATACAGCGGTTCAATCCACGCTACATCGTGATCGGTTACGACCACCGTTTTGGCAACAACCGGGAAGGCAACATGGATTTTTTGAAAAAATACGAAAAAGAAAACGGCTTCAATGTTGTGGAAATTCCAGCACAAGAAATCGACGACATTGCCGTAAGTTCCTCCAAAATCCGCAAGGCACTTGATGCCGGCGATGTCAAACACGCCAAACGGCTCTTAGGCCATACCTACACCCTCAGTGGACTGGTGGTTGAAGGAAACCGCATCGGCCGCAGTATCGGTTTCCCTACGGCAAACCTGCAGGTTCTTGAACGGTACAAACTCATTTTGCCAGATGGCATTTATGCAGCACGTATCACTCTTGAGGAAAAACGCTACGATGCCATGTTGTACATCGGCAGTCGGCCAAGCATCAGCGGCCCTGAAGAAAAGCGCATTGAAGTCAACCTGATCGATTTTGAAGGCGATCTTTACGGAGAAAAGCTGCGTGTTGAAGTGCTGGATTTCATCCGGGGCGACATGAAACTTGATTCTTTGGAAGCACTTCAAAAACAAATTGAAAACGACAAAAAGGCCATTACCAAAGTGCTACACCAGCTCGACCAGGCAGCATTGGTTTCCAGGGTGGAAACAACCCCTCAGGAAAATGAAGTCTCCAACGAAGATGTGCCCACCGATGTTGATGTGGCGGTAGTCATCCTGAACTACAACACCCGTCGACACCTCGAAACTTACCTTCCTTCTGTCGTGGAGCATTCCCGCGGCGCGCGCATCATTGTGGCCGACAATGGTTCCCCCGACGATTCCCTTCCTTTTTTGCGACTGCACTACCCCGACATCGATGTTTTGGATCTTCGTACCAATTACGGTTTCGCACAGGGTTACAACGAAGCGCTCAAACAAGTGAAAGCGGATGTATACGTTATCTTGAACTCCGATGTTGAAGTAGCGTCAGGATGGATGAAACCTATACTGGAGGCCATGAAGGCAGACCCCATGCTGGCCATTGCCCAACCCAAAATTTTGGCCTGGAGCCAAAAAGAACGTTTCGAATACGCAGGCGCTTCGGGCGGCTGGATCGACAGGCTGGGTTACCCTTTTTGTCGTGGTCGTATTTTCAGTCAGCTCGAAACCGACCATGGACAATACGATACGCCACAGGATTGTTTTTGGGCAGCAGGCGCCGCTTTTTTCATCCGTGCCGAAATTTACCACCAATTCGGTGGTTTTGACGGCGATTATTTTGCCCACAACGAAGAAATTGACCTGTGCTGGCGCATCAAACGAGCAGGTTACCAGGTGCGTTGTGTGCCCCAATCGGTGGTTTACCATCTGGGCGGCGGTACCCTGGAATACGAAAGTCCGCGTAAGGTTTTTCTAAATTTTCGCAACAGCATGTACACCCTGTTGAAAAACGAAAGCTGGTCCGTTCTGATCTGGTTGTTGCCGGCACGTTTGATACTCGATGCATTGGCAGGCGCTCGTTTTGTGGCGAAAGGTCAATTCCGTTCCATATTTTCCATCATTGAAGCCCACCTTTCTTTCTACCGTCATTTTTCCGAATTGCTGCGCAAACGCAAGGTAGTTGCCCAATGGGTTGAAAAATACCGCGTTGGGCCGGAAACTACCGAAGGCATGTACCGAGGCAGCATCGTATGGACGCACTATGCTCAACGCATCAAAACTTTCAATGCGTTGTTCCCTAAAAAAGCCTGAAACAGAAAAACATGCTCTACGAACTGATACACGAAGACAGTGAAGTACTGGTGGTTGGCAAACCGGCCGGATTGTTAACCATCCCCGACCGTTTCGGCAACACCGACAGTTTGCTCGACGCCCTGCGCAAGGATTTCGGCGATGTATGGGTGGTACACCGTCTCGATCGCGAAACAAGCGGTATCCTCTGTTTTGCTCGCAACGAAACGGCACACAGGAGCCTCTCTATGCAGTTTGAACACCACACGACCGATAAATTTTACCTCGCGCTTGTGGATGGCATCCTGCACCACGACGAAGGTGAGATCGACAAACCCATCGGCGAACATCCCACCATTCCGGGCAAAATGGTGGTGGCTTCCTGGGGTAAGCCATCCCTGACGTTTTACCGTGTTCATGAACGTTTCAAGCATTTCACCCTCTTGGAAACCCAGTTGAAAACCGGACGTACCCACCAGATACGTGTGCATTTTCAAAGCATCGGATACCCCTTGGCAGTGGATGCTTTGTACGGCCGCCGGAAAGGGTTTTTCTTGTCTGAAATCAAAGGAAAAAAATACAAATCAGGGAAATACAGCGGTGATGAACGCCCCTTGATGAGCCGTACCAGTTTGCATGCTTTCCGTTTGCGTTTCGACCACCCTGCCAATGGCGAACGCCTCGAATTTGAGGCGCCCTTACCCAAAGATTTTAACGCGGTTTTAAACCAGCTTCGCAAACTGGAAAGTTAGGCTTCAAAATGCTGCATCCAAAATATTCTGCGGGTCCCCCACATCCATAACTACCGTAAAGGTTGGGTTTGTGTAAAAAAAACTACGATCAGACGTTGTATCTTTGCACTGCTTTTTACCATTCCAAACAAATTAAGAGCACAAAGCAGTACCCATGTTCGAAAGTTTAAGCGATAAACTCGACGCCGCGTTTAAAGTCATCAGTGGCAGCAACAAAATCACCGAGCTCAATGTAGCCGAAAGTATAAAGGAAATCCGTCGTGCCCTCGTTGGCGCTGACGTGAACTATAAAATTGCCAAAGAATTCACCGACAAGGTGAAAGTCAAGGCACTTGGTTCAGAAAACGTTTTGAAAAACGTGAATCCTGGCCAATTGATGGTAAAAATCGTTATGGATGAGCTCACCGAGCTCATGGGTGGCCAAAGCTCCGGCATCAACGTAAAAGGCAATCCTGCCGTTGTGCTCATCGCAGGCCTTCAGGGCAGCGGTAAAACCACTTTTTCGGGCAAACTTGCCAAATACCTGAAAGAGCAGCGCAAAATGTCGCCCCTGCTTGTCGCTTGCGACGTTTACCGTCCGGCAGCCGCCGACCAGCTTACCGTGCTCGGTGAAAGCATCAAGGTGCCTGTGTACAAGGAGCCCGACAACAAAAATCCGCTCGACATTGCGCAAAACGCCATTAAACACGCCAAAGCGCACAATTTCAACGTAATCATCGTGGATACTGCCGGCCGTTTGGCTGTGGATGAAGTGATGATGGACGAGGTTGAAAACCTGAAAAACACGCTCAATCCTACGGAAACGTTGTTCGTTGTGGATTCGATGACCGGTCAAGATGCCGTCAACACCGCCCAGGCGTTCAATACCCGCATCAACTTTGATGGTGTGGTGCTTACCAAACTCGATGGCGATACCCGTGGTGGCGCCGCCCTGTCCATCCGCTACATCGTAGGCAAACCCATCAAGTTTGTATCCATGGGTGAAAAACTCGACGCGCTCGATGTTTTTTACCCCGAACGTATGGCCCAGCGCATCCTGGGTATGGGCGACATCGTGTCGCTTGTGGAAAAAGCCCAAATGGACTTCGATGAAGTGGAGGCCAAAAAAATGGAGCGTAAAATCAAACAAAACAAGTTTGATTTCAACGACTTCCTGGCGCAGATGCAGCAAATCAAAAAAATGGGCGACCTGAAAAGTCTGCTCGGCATGATCCCAGGCATGGGCAAAGCGTTGAAAGACGTCAACATCGACGACAAAGCGTTGGTTCGTGTAGAAGCCATCATTCAGAGCATGACGCCCAAAGAGCGCGGCAACCCAGATCTCATCAGCCTAAGTCGCAAAAAGCGCATCTCTCGGGGTTGCGGACAAACCCTCGACCAGATCAATGCCTTCATCAAAAATTTCAACGACATGCGCAAAATGATGCACCAAATGGCGAACTCGCCCATGGGCAAAATGGGTGGCATGCCGAAAAGGTAAAACCCCACACTTTTTTAATAAGCCAACAAGCTCGCCAGCGCCGCTTCTACTTTTTCAATGGAAGGTATCATTTCCTGTTCCAGGATGCTGTTGAGCGGTACAGCCGGCATGTTGACGGCGCCAAGTGTGCGCACGGGTGCATCCAGACTTTGAAAACAAAATTCACTGATGCGGCCTGCCAAACTTTGGGCAAACGTATTGTTTACAGGTTCTTCGGTAACAACCAACACTTTACCGTGGCGTCGCGCGGCATCGTACATGGCCTGTTCGTCCAACGGGCACAGGGTGCGCAGGTCGATGACCTCCACTTGTCCGGGATGTTTTTCAGCAGCGTTGCATGCCCAATAAACACCCATGCCATAGGTAATGACGGCCAGTGATTCTCCCTTTTCCACTTTTCCCGGATCGGCTTCCAAGGCCACGCGGGCTTTGCCAAATGGTACGAT
This sequence comes from Chitinophagales bacterium, assembly GCA_038249605.1. Lineage (GTDB taxonomy): Bacteria > Bacteroidota > Bacteroidia > Chitinophagales > Saprospiraceae > M3007. Next base: position 36,132 of record JBBSDH010000009.1, read on the forward strand.
GTAATTTTCATCGGGTTCGATGCTTCGGGCGCCTTCGGTGCCGCGCACTTTCGACCAGTACAGTCCTTTGTGTTCAAAAATGACCACCGGATTCGGATCGTAATACGCAGCTTTCAGCAGACCTTTCAGATCAGCCCCTGTGCTTGGATAAGCAATTTTGATACCCCTGATGTTGGTCACCACACTTTCCACGCTGCTGCTGTGGTAGGGGCCGCCACTTCCGTATGCGCCGATGGGTACGCGAAGGATGCACGTTACAGGCCATTTGCCATTGGTGAGGTAACACGAGCGACTTACTTCGGTAAACAACTGGTTGAGGCCCGGCCAGATGTAATCCGCAAACTGCACCTCTACAATGGGTTTGAGGCCCACGGCGCTCATGCCTACGGTGCTTCCAACAATAAATGCTTCCTGAATGGGTGTGTTGAACACCCTGTTGTCGCCGAATTTTTCAGCCAGCGTAGCCGCTTCACGGAATACACCGCCAAGACGGCGGCCTACATCCTGACCGTACAACAAACATTCTGGATGTTTGCGCATAAGTTCTTCAATGGCATACAAAGCACAGTCCACCATCACTTTGGCCTCACGGCCCGCAGGTGTACGAACACCAAGTTCTTCCGTAACCGGGGTCGGCGCAAAATCGTGGGTGTACAAATCTTCCGGTCGGGGATCTTCTGCATTTTTTGCAACTTCAAAATCGGCTGCGACAAGTTCTATGCTCGAAGCTTCGAGTGCAGCCAGCGTATTTTCCTGAAATCCCTGATCGCGTAAAACACGTCGAAGTTTTGGATACGGGTCGCGTTGCTGGTGCTCTTCCAAGTCGTCGCGGTACCATTCTTTGCGCACGCCCGAAGTGTGGTGGTTGAGCAACGGTACGCGGGCATGAAGCAGGAACGGACGCTGTTCTGTGCGGATGGTATTTAAAACACGCTCAACGGTAGACCAGCAGGTTTCAAAATCGGTGCCGTCGATGCTCAACGCTTCCAATCCCGGAAAGCCCTGGGCATATTCCGCGGCATTGGCTACACGGGTTTCGGCGGCATTGGCTGAAATGTCCCAGCCATTGTCCTGCACCAGGTAAAGGATGGGAAGTTTTTTCAAAACAGCCATTTGGAATGCTTCGGCGATTTCACCTTCGGTTACCGAAGCGTCGCCCATAGAGCACACCACCAACGGAGCATTTTTCTTTTCTGCATTGTTGAACAGGCCCTGTTCCTTTTTATACCAAAAACCCATGGCGGCGCCCGTAGCCGGTATGGCCTGCATGCCTGTTGCGCTGCTTTGGTGCGGGATTTTTGGAAACTTGTCGTCACGAAGCGAGGGGTGGCAATAGTAAGAACGGCCGCCGGAAAACGGGTCATCGCGCTTGGCCAAGAGTTGCAACATCATGTAGTAAGGCCGCAAACCCATGCCGAGCAGCATGCTGTCGTCGCGATAGTACGGAAAAGCGTAATCCTGGGGTAAAAGCTGCATGCCCACAGCCAATTGTATGGCTTCGTGGCCACGAGAAGTAGCATGTACGTATTTGGAAACAAACTTAAAATTGGCTTCGTACAAATCCGTCATGGCTTTGGCTGTAGCCATGAAACGGAAAGCTTTTTCAAGAATACTTTTTGAAACTATAGACACTGGTGCAACGGATATTTCCTTCATGGTGGTGGTGGGCACGGGCAAAAGTTCAAAGTTTAAAGTTTGAAGTTTGAAGTTTGAAGTTTGAAGTTTAAAGTTTAAAAGGGATATGGTCGCAGGTTGAGTGAGTTCGAACTTCGGACTTTCATACCGCAAAGGTAAACCGAGAAGCTGGAATCTCATTTGATTTTGGTGCTTTGCCAATTCAATAAAATCCAGCGACCACGTTGTTTTTTGTACAGTGCGGAATAATGCAACACAATGTCGAATGGGTTTCCGTTCACGATGCCGCGCACGTTCAGTTCTCCGAAGGTGTAGGCTATTTTATGAAATTTTCGAAGGGCTGGCTGACCGACAGGTTCCATTTCGAGGTAGGTAATGGCGCCTGAACCTACGGCTTTCAGGTGCTCAGTCTTGGTCTCTTTGTGTCCATTGGAGTGGATGTACAAGAGGTCATCCCCGAGCATTATCGACAGACCGGAGGTGTCTTTGGCAACCATACGCTGGAAACGAATCTGTTCATTTTCCAATACATTTTTACTTTGTGCCTGGGTGCTTATAGAGGTGAAAAGGTGTAGCAAAACTATCGGCATTAGGTTTTTCATGGTCTATTCAATTTTCGACAAAGGAAATAAGGATTTTTTTTGAAAAAAAATTTTTTACAAACAACTCACAATCAATGTGTTTAAATTGCATAAACGTTGCTTAATAAAAAATTAACAACGGAACGCTTGCTGTTATGGTACAACAGTACACTATCTTTGCACTGTGATTTTTAACAACCCGACATCGATTTCCAATTCTGACCACTTCAACACTTGTTGTATGATGTGTATGATGATGATGCGCCACCACGACGGTAGCCAGCAGGGAAATCGCATGACATGACCACAGCAACACAACCATGTTATCATAAGCGAAGAGACCTTCCGGCAACTGCCCGGAAGGTCTCTTCGCTTTGAGGGCCGACCGGAAGCCACCGGAGGTCTTCAAAAATCTTCATCATTCAACTTCCAACACATTTACCACATGTCGACTCAGAAACTTCGGTTCGAAACGCTTCAACTCCACGCCGGCCAGGAAGCCGACCCCACCACCAACAGCCGTGCTGTACCCATTTACCAAACCTCGTCGTACGTTTTCAACAACGCCGAACACGGTGCCAACCTGTTTGCCTTGCGCGAATTCGGCAACATTTACACCCGGATCATGAACCCCACCACCGATGTGTTTGAAAAGCGCATTGCAGCACTGGAAGGCGGCGTTGCTGCCCTTGCCGTCGGATCAGGACAAGCCGCACAGTTCATCGCCCTGAACAACATCCTGCAGGCAGGCGACAATTTTGTTTCCACCACCTACCTCTACGGCGGCACTTACAACCAATTCAAAGTTGCATTCAAACGCCTGGGTGTGGAGGTGCGTTTTGCCGACGGCGACAAGATTGAAACCTTTGAATCTCAAATTGACGAAAATACCAAAGCGATTTACCTCGAAACCATCGGCAACCCGGGATTCAACATTCCCGACTTTGAAAAATTTGCTTTATTGGCACGCAAATACGATTTGCCTCTCATCGTCGACAACACATTTGGTGCTGGAGGATACCTGTTCCGACCGCTGGACCATGGCGCCAACATCGTGGTTGAATCCGCCACCAAATGGATTGGAGGCCACGGCACCAGCATCGGCGGTGTAATCATCGACGGCGGTAACTTCAACTGGGGCAACGGCAAGTTTCCACAATTCACCGAACCCTCGGAAGGGTACCACGGCCTTAAATTTTGGGAAGTGTTTGGAACAGACGGCCCATTCGGCAACATCGCCTTCATCATCCGTGCCCGCGTGGAAGGTCTTCGCGACTTCGGTCCTGCCCTTAGCCCTTTCAACAGCTTCCTCCTGCTTCAGGGGCTCGAAACGCTCAGTTTGCGCGTACAACGCACGGTCGACAATGCCTTGAAACTCGCCCAATGGTTTGAAAAACACCCCAAAGTTGAATGGGTGAATTATCCGGGCCTA
>JBBSDH010000010.1:0-39101 GCA_038249605.1 Chitinophagales bacterium
CTACAACGGCAATGCTTTACCTCCAGGGTCATCAAACTCGTTTGTTTTCCAAAACGCGCAAGGCTGCGACTCAACCGTAGCCGTCACGGTATTGGCATTACCCACCTTTGATGTTTTCCTCGATTTGTCGGCCTGCGAAGGCGAAACCGTGGTCTACAATGGAACATCCATTCTTGCCGGACAAAGTGTGATCCTTACTTACCAAACCCTGAATGGTTGCGATTCGGTCATCAACCTATCGGTGCTCAGTTTGCCGCTCGGTCCCGATACCCAAGCTGACTTTACGGTTTGTCCGGGTCAACAGTACGACTACCAAGGCAACCTTTTGCCTGTAGGTACCGTACAGGATTTTATCTATCAAAACCAGTTGGGCTGCGATTCGGTGGTAACTGTTACCGTAACTGCACTGCAAACATCGGCCACATTGCTGGAGCCAACCTTGTGCCCGGGAGAAACATACATCCATGAAGGCGACATCATCCAGCCCGGGCAATCGGTCCAATACGCCTACACCAATTTTGTAGGTTGCGACTCGGTGCTCACCATCAATACCATAGCCCTGACTCAGCCGGCTACCCTGCTGGAGCCGGGTGTTTGTATGGGTGAAACCTACACCTACGACGGTGTGCTGCTCAACGCTGGCGATACACAAGCTTTCATTTACACCAGTTGGCAGGGTTGCGACTCAACAGTGACGGTATCGGTTATCGGGCTCACAAGTTCTGTGGCGACGGTACAGGCGGGTGCTTGTTCTGGCACAACTTTCAATTACAATGGCACAAACATAGCTGCGGGAAGCAGCCAAATATTTACCTTCATCAATTTCGTGGGCTGCGACTCCGTGGTGACCGTTGCGGTAGCAATACTGATGACCGGTGCAGAAACCATTTCGGTTGAAATTTGTCCGAATGAAACCTTTACCATCCATGGCGTAACCATTCCCCCCGGCAGCAGCCAAACCATCCTTTTGCAAACCTGGCAGGGTTGCGACTCTTTGCTCACTGTAAATGTAGCGGCCTACCCGGCAGTACTATTTACCGTGGAAGCTGAGCCCAGTTGCTCGAACAAACCCGACGGCACCTTGCTGGCAACCAGCGTTTCGGGTGGACTGGCGCCTTATCGGTACTCTATCGACGGCAGTATTTTCCAGGATGCTCCCTTGTTCTCCGGGCTCGACGCCGGCGAGTACACCGTGTACCTTGAGGATTCGCACGCCTGCGTGTACGAGCTTCCCGCTGAGATTGATGCCAGGACGCCCCTCAGCATTTTCCTGGCCAACGGCATCCTGCCTTGCGACAGCAGCGGTGTGGAAATGACGCCGGAAATTCAAGGCGATCCGGAAGGGTTGGCCTACCTGTGGTTTGATGGTTCAACGGGTCCGTCGTATACCGCCGGAGAAGCAGGCCAAGTGTGGTTGGATGTGAGCAACGTGTGTGAAACACAAAGCACCAATGCCATCGTAATGTGGTCGGAACTTGAAAACAACGGTTCGTTGGTATACGTACCCAACGTGTTTGCTCCTTTGTCCATCGATTTCGATAACAGCCGCTTCAAACCGTATTTTGCCTCCGGTTTAACCATTTTTGACTACCAGATGTCTGTTTTCGACCGCTGGGGCAACCTCATGTACCAAACACAAAACACTGAAGACGGCTGGGATGGCGTTTTCCGCAGCGAGGACATGAATCCCGGCGTGTACGTTTACTTCATCAAGGTCCGACTCGGCATTTGTGGCCGTATCATGGATATTCAAAAAGAAGGAGACGTAACTATTGTGAAATAATAGTCCGAAGTCCGAAAAAAATGCCCCATCGCTTGTAAACCAAGCAATAGGGCATTTTTTTATCTAAAAGCCAGGCCGAACGCCGACTTCGGACTTTACATTTTCACCACGCCCGACGCTTGTAACCCGCTACCGCATAGTAGGTGATGAACGCATAACACGGCAGCAACACCCAATAGGCTTCGCGCGTACCCATGCCGTCGGCGAGCTTGCCGTACAACAACGGCAACAAAGCGCCGCCAGCAATGCCCATGATGAGCAAAGCTGAACCAATTTTGGTGAAACGCCCCAGTCCTGTGATGGCCAGCGGAAAAATGGCCGGCCACATGATGGCGTTGGCCAGGCCCAGCATGGCGATGAAAAGTACGGAGGTGTAGCCGTTGGTCAGCACCGCGGCAATGCTGAACAGAATACCCAATACGGCCGACCATTGCAGCGCCTTTTGCTGCGTGATGTATTTGGGTATGGCCAAAATGCCCAAGATGTAACCCACCAGCATGCCGTACAGGGTAAAGGTTGTGAAGTTTTTCGCCTGGGTTTCCGGAATGCCCTGTGAGATGCCGTAGTTGATGATGGTATCGCCGGCAATCACTTCTACGCCTACGTACAAAAACAAGGCGATCACGCCCAAAACCAGGCTCGGAAACTGCCATACACTCGTGCGGTCGGAGGCGCCTTCCGACGAATCCACGTTTGCTTCTTCTTCATTGATGTCGGGCAGGCTCGAAAACGTGATGAGCACCGCGAGCAGCAAAAGTACGCCGGTGAGCATGAGGTAAGGACTGATCACCCGCGACAGGTCAGTTGCCGCATCGCCCGAGCTCACACCCGTAAGCAACAATCCGCCGAACACAAACTGACTGATGATGCCCGCAGTTTTGTTGGCTATGCCCATAAAGCTGATGCGTTTGGCGGCACTTTCAATCGGGCCCAAAATGCTGACGTAAGGGTTGGATGCTGTTTGTAAAACCGTTAATCCAAGGCCGATCACAAACAATCCTACGAGGAACACCTCGTAGGACGCCGATTTTGCCGCAGGCACAAACAACAACGTACCAACCGCCATCACCGCAAGGCCAAGCGACATACCGCGTTTGAAACCCGTGCGTTTCAGCACCGCCGATGCAGGAATCGCCATCACCGTGTAGGAAATGAAAAACGCAAACGTGACGAGGTACGACTGGAAATTGGTGAGCTGAAACGTGTTTTTAAAAAACGCAATCAAAATGCTGTTTACCCAGGTCACAAACCCGAAAATGAAAAACAACACGCCGATGATGATCAGCGAAGACGTAGGGTTGGAAGTTTTCTTCATGGGAAAAGGTACTGCTAACAAGGTTTCAAAAATGGCTACTTTTACCGCCCGGAACGGGCAAATGTAGTCAGGGAAAATTGTAATTTACTGCCCCTCATTTTTCCTTGCATTTAGCCATCCGTTTTTCTCACGCTGAATTTGTCATCCTTAAAGGAACCATGAAACCCACACTACTCATTCTCGCAGCCGGCATCGGCAGTCGCTACGGTGGCCTTAAACAGGTGGACGGCATGGGCCCCAACGGCGAAGCCATCCTCGAATTTTCGATCTTCGACGCCTTGCGCGCAGGTTTTGGAAAAATCGTATTTGTCATCCGCAAGGACATCGAGGCGCCTTTCCGTGAAAAAGTAGGCCGTAAAATTGAAGCCCACGCTGAAGTGGAATATGTTTTTCAGGAGCTAGATTCACAGCTCGATTGGCTCCCGGAAAAACCCGATCGCCAGAAACCCTGGGGAACAGGACATGCCGTGCTGTGCGCACACCATGCCATCCACGAACCTTTCGCCACCATCAATGCCGACGACTTTTACGGCGCAGATGCCTTCCTTCAATTGGGCCGTTTTTTACAATCTGAGTGCACCCCTGAGCGCTACGGTATGGTGGCCTACCAACTCGCCAATACCTTGTCTGAAAACGGCGCCGTGTCGCGCGGCGTGTGCAGCATCAAAAACGGCAACCTGCTCAATGATGTGGTTGAACGCACCAAAATTGAGCGTTACCCCGAAGGCATCGCGTTTACCGACGACGATAACCAGCACCACGCCCTGCCCAATACCACACCCGTTTCCATGAACCTCTGGGGGTTTCACCAAAACATGTTCGACGAGGCCGACGCCATGTTTCGCCGCTTTGTACACGACAACCTCGACAACCCCAAAGCAGAATTCTACATCCCCACGGTGGTGAACAACCTACTCATCGCTGGCAAAATCGACCTGCAGGTTTTGCACTCCGATGCACAATGGTACGGCGTAACGTATCCGAACGACAAAACAACGGTGCAAAACGCGCTTTCCGACATGGTGAAAAAAGGTCTTTACCCCTCCAAACTTTTTTGAAAACATGGAAATCCTGAAGGCACTACACGTGGAATTAACATTGGGGACAGGTGAATTACCACCGACGTGCAATAGCTCGATTGACGAGACCTAAACCTCATTCCGCAACACCTCCAACGGCGGCTTATTCACCACTTCCCGGCTGTTGAACAAACCCATCAACACCGTAAGTCCGGTAATGCTTGCAAACGTGAGCAACAAGGGCCACCACTCGGGCTCAAAAGGTATCTGAAACACAAACCTCGACAATGCCCAGGCGCCGGCTACAGACAAACCTACGCCAGCAAAACAAGCCAACGCACCCAACAAGAAATACTCGATGGCATTGATCGATAAAATCTGACGGCGCGAAGCACCCAGCGTGCGCAGCAACACACTTTCGCGGATGCGGGCAAACTTGCCCTGGTAAATCGAACTGATGAGCACCAGCAATCCGGTCAGAATACTGAACATGGCCATGAACCGGATCACAAACGAAACTTTGCGCAATACCTCGTCCACCGAACGCAGGATTTGCGTAAGATCGATGGCAGACACGCCCGGGAACCTGCGTACGAGCTCCGATTGAAAGGTTGCCGACTGCTCGGCGCTGCTTACTTTCGTAACCACGACGTGAAACTGGGGCGCTTTTTCCAAAACGCCATTGGGAAACACCACCATAAAATTGGTCTGCACCCGATTGAAGTTCACTTTGCGTACACTTGCCACAACGGTTTCGATGCGCGTGCCCTGCACGTTGAAAACAATTCGGGTGCCGATGGTCGCTTTCATGCCCTGCTGCAGGTTGTCAGAAATGGAAACGGGCACGGGTGTTCCCGCTTCATGCGTACCTACCCACGCCCCTTCGATAATTTCTTCGGTATCAATAAGCGAATCGCGGAAAGTGACGCGGTACTCTCGATCCCACACCCAACGCGGCTTGCTGTTCAAGGTATCCAACTCATCCTGTTGCTTGGTTTGACCGTCGATGGTTTCCACGCGGGTGGTCACCACGGCCACCTGTTGAATCAAAGGCATACCGTTTCGTGTCACGAGCACCGCCACCGAATCTTTTTCGTTGGACTGGATGTCGAACAACACCATGTTGGGTTGACTGCCCGAGCCCGAAAAGGCAACCTGTTTGAGCAAAAGGTTTTGAACGAGGAAAAGGGTGGAAAGCAGCATGGTACCTAAACCGATGGTCACCACCAGCAACAAGGTTTGGTTTTGGGGCCTGAAAAGGTTTGCAATGCCCTGCCGCCACACGTAGCTCCATTTTTTTGGAAAAAAACGGCGCAGCAGCCAGGTAAACAACGCGGCCAATCCGTAAAGCATCAGGAAAGCTGCCGCCAGTCCACCAATGAAATACAACGTTTGCTGCCAGTCGCGCACAAGCCACCAGGTGAATCCAAGCACCGAAGCGCTGATGAGGGCATACACGCCCCAGCGCAGCAGCCAGCCGGTTGTGGTGGGCTCATCCACAGAAGCACGGAGGGTGCGCAGTGGCGATGTTTGCAAAATACCCGCAAGGGGCAACAGGGCAAACAAAACAGCCACCGCAAGGCCCAGCAACACACCTTGGCCTACAGCCGACCATGAGAACTCGGTGCTCACATTTTCGATGGGCAACAGATCGCGTACCAGAATGGGTAGGATTTTTTGCACCAGCGAGCCCAAAACGGCGCCCAAAATAGCGCCCAGGAGTCCTATACCTGCCACCTGCACAAGGTATATGTAAAATGCCTTGCGGCCACTGGCGCCCAAACAACGCAAGATGGCTACCGTGGGCAATTTGTCATTGATGTAAATGTGTACGGCGCCCGCAACGCCTATGCAACCCAAAAGCAAGGCGATGAAACCCACAAGGTTGAGGAAGGTGCCGAAATTGCCGAAAGCTGCACCCAAACTGCGTTTGCGGCTGTTCACCGTTTCGTAATTGAGACCGGCGTCTTCCATCTTTTTTTCCTTCGGGTCGAGCAAAGCGTCAACATCGATGCCGGCAGGAATCTGGTAATAATACTGGTAATCAACTCGGCTGCCTTTTTGCACCAGTCCGGTGGAATCGAGCCAGGCTTGCGGGATAAACACCACGGGGGCGATGGCTGAAGCGATGCCTGCACGGCCGGGCGAAGACAGCAGATCGCCTTCGATAACAAACGTAACGTTGCCGATCTGGATCGAATCGCCGGGTTTGATGCCGTATTGAAGCATTAGGGCATGCTCTACGAGGGCTTTTTTGCCTTCGCGGAAGCTTTTCCAACTGTTTTCAGGTTCGCTTTTCCAGATGCCGTAAAACGGATAATTGCCTTCGATGGCGCGTATCTGGCTGAGGCGTGTGCCGCCGTTCGACGGAAAACGCACCATGCTGAGGAAATTAACAATGGAGGCGCCCTGCGATCCTTCTGGCACGTACGTCGCCAGCAGCGTATCGGGAGCGGGATGACGGGCATCAATAAGCAGATCGGCCCCAAGCAAAGTTTTGGCTTCGCGGTCGATGTCGCGCGTGAGGTTCACGCTGAATGATCTTACGGCAGTGAGGGCGGCGATTCCGGCCACCACGGCCGAAACGAACAGGAAGAGCCGGGCGCGGTTGCGGCGACTGTCGCGCCAGGCCATTTTTAATATAAATCCCATGTTATGGTGCCTGAGATCAGGCTGGAGGGGTGTTGTTGTCTTCGAAATTGAGTTTGAAACCGATGCGCTGGTTGGTGTCGGGCATGTCGTCGTCCTGGTCTTCCCAATGGGTGATTTCATTGAGGAAAGTTTCAATGTGACGCAGGAAATAAGGCTCTTTCAGCTCTTCCGGACGGTAGATGGCAATGGTTTTTGGTTGGGATGGCTGTCCGTATTTTTCGATGTACGGATAGTTGATCATCACAAGAATTTTGCCGTTGAACATTTGCTGGTACACCAGCGAACCATTTTGCTTGATGAGTGCGCGGTGTACATTGTCGCCCACAGGTTCGCCCAGACCACTGTCCTGGCTGCCCAATGAAAGCACCACGGCTTCCAGATTTTTAATGTCGGCACGGGTATCAACGATGCACTCCAGCCCGGCAGTCAGGCAGATTTGTTTCAATACATCAACCAGTTCAGCTCTGAAACTTGCGTTCCAGACTTCGCGGTACAGGCGTATGTTTTCCAAAACCTCCTTGTAACGGGCCACTTTGCGCTCGAGGCTGTGGGTGTCGGTTTGTCTGAATCCTTTAACTTCATTGATTTGCTTTGCCATAATGGAAAGGTAACATTCGTTTGGCCCGGCCTGTTGCGGGAATGCTAAAAAAACCAAAATTCCTACAAAACGTTTTAAATTGATTGTAACTTATTAATGCAACTTAAGGGTATTTTTGAGGATTGAAAGGTCTAAAGACCTTCATACGTTCCACACACAAACAGCAAAAACAACATTGAAATGTTAACGTTGAAAAAAATAGACCGTTTTCTGATTTATATCGACCATTTTCGATTAAAACCGTACAACTATGCTTTGAGTTTACACAAAGTTTATGTATTCTTGCCAACATAATTTCCATCAGGGTATGAGCGGAAATTTTGCCTGAAACAATAAATTGTAATTTTATTCCTGAACATTGTACAACATTGCAGCAGCATCCGGTGGTGTAGCTGTGTGGAAGTATAGGTTTTAGGGTTAATTGATCATTTGATGTGAGTAAGCAAAATACCCTCCTGCCCTAAAAAAACCAGTGTATGTGTACCTCCCCCCTATTCCTTTTCGCACCTATGGGCGGAAACGCGCCGCCCGATTATGCGTGGGTGGGCTATGCCATCATAGCCGCCTGCATTGCCGGAGCCCTTTGGGCCTCTCGGAAAAACCAACAACCTCTTCTCTACATGTTCGGCGGTTTCGGTCTGATGGTAAGCCTTTTCGGCTTGTTTTCTCCATCACGTACCGAGGCCATACCACCACTAATACCCGGCACCGGCACCGTATTGGAATTGCAACAGTGCCAGTCCGAACGTGACAGCCTGCTCAACATCCTGCAAAAAAACATTGCCAGATTGGAACAAATGGCCAACCAAAAGGCGAAAGCCAAACGGGCTGGCAATTCTGGATATGTGCAGCAAAAACCGATCCAGGTATCCGCCCTCGCCCAGTACAAATACGTCGGTGTTTTGTGCGATGAATTGGCGCCGGTAAAGGGCAAAAACGGTCGTTGGGGATACATCGACCGCCAAAACAAAGAAGTGGTGCCTTGCTTTTTGAAAATGGCTTGCACCCTCCATTGCGAACGTGGCGGCATCCAACACCCCGAAGGCCTCTGGGGCTTCGTTAGCCCCAGCGGCGAGGTCATCATTCCTTACGAATTTGAGGAAGTGTTGGCTTTTGAACCCGACCGCAAACAGGCCATGGTACTTTTCCAGGGCATGTGGATGTGGATCGACCAAGACGGCGAATACGTGCGCGAAGCAACGCCGGAAGAAATCAAGGCGCGCAAAAAAGTTTAATCCAAAATACCCCACAACCAACAACCTACCTTCAAAAGCAGTGGCTTTACAAGCCCGGCGCACAGCTTATTTCCAGCGTTTCTGCTTCATCTTCCAACAAGTCTGTTTTCCCATCGACAGCCAGGAAGCGGCGGCTTTTGCCACCGGACCTATTCCCTTCTTCTAGTTTTACCCAACGTTTCCGGCTAAACGTAACCCGTGAATAACAACGACATGAAGTACAAGAGCCATCCCTGGTTTCAGGGATGGCTCTTAACATTTTAATTTACCGTACAAACAACAACTCGCGGTATTTCACCAATGGCCAGTACTGGTCGTCTACGATGGCCTCCAAAGCGTCTACCGCCTCGCGGATGTTTTCCATTTGCGGCCTTACTTTATTGCACAGGATTTCGGCCTCCTCACGCACGTTGTCGGTATGGTGGGCTTTCTCAAGGGCTTTGTGCTTTTTTTCAAGACCGTCTTTGATGGCATTGCTGTGCTTCACCACCTGTTTCAGCTTTTCCTTTTGGTAATCAACGGCATCATCCATACCAATGGCTTTCATGGCCGCAATGTTCTGGGCCAGTTCGGTTTGGTAACGGATAACCGCGGGCATCACCATCGAATGCACCATGTCTTCCAACGTTTTGGCTTCGATGCTCAGTTTGGTGTTGTAGATGTGCAGTTGCACGGCATAAAAAGCATCCAATTCAACTTTGTTCATTACACCCGACTTGCCAAAAAAGTCCTGTGCCAGTTTGCCGCCCAAAACGTCGAGCGCTTCGGGGGTGTTGGCAAAGTTGTTCAACCCGCGTTCGGCTGCTTCGGCTTTCCACTCGTCGGAGTAGTTGTTGCCTTCAAAAAGGATGGCTTTCGACTTGCGGATGTAGTTTTTCAACACCATCAGGATCGCTTCGTCTTGGTCGGCACCTTTTGATGTAAGTTTTTCAACATCGTTTTTAAACTCGATCAGTTGAAGAGCCATCATGGTGTTCATCACCGTCATCGGACCGGCGCAGTTTTGGCTTGAACCCACAGCGCGGATTTCAAATTTGTTGCCCGTAAAGGCGAACGGCGAGGTACGGTTGCGATCGGTGTTGTCGAGCTCAAGATTCGGCAACTTGCTGATTAAGTCGAGGGCACGTTTCACGGCGGCATCGTCGGTCTTTTTGCCGTTGGCAATTTGGTTCAGCAGCTTGGTCAGCGCTTCGCCAATGAATACTGAGATGATGGCCGGAGGTGCTTCGTTGGCGCCCAGACGGTGGTCGTTGCCAGCGTGTGCAATGCTTGCGCGCAGGATGTCGGCATTTTTGCAAACTGCTGCAATCGTGTTTACAAAAAACGTCAGGAAGCGCAGGTTGCGGCCAGGGTCTTTGCCGGGCGACAATAGATTCACGCCCGTGTTGGTGCTCATGCTCCAGTTGTTGTGCTTGCCCGAGCCGTTAACGCCAGCAAAAGGTTTTTCATGCAACAACACACGCAGCTTGTGCCTATGCGCCACACGCTCCATCAAGTCCATCAGCAACTGGTTGTGGTCCACAGCTACATTCACTTCTTCAAAAATAGGCGCCACCTCGTATTGCGACGGTGCAACTTCGTTGTGTCGCGTACGCACGGGTATGCCAAGCTTGTGGCATTCCGTTTCCAAGTCGCGCATGAATACGTAAACTCGCTCAGGAATGGAGCCGAAGTAATGGTCCTCAAGCTGCTGGTGCTTGGCGGCCGGGCGACCAAGCAGGGTGCGGCCCGTCATACTCAGGTCGGGACGGGCATTGTACAGCGCATCGTCCACCACAAAATATTCCTGTTCCCAACCCAGCGTAACGGTCACTTTGCTCACCTTTTCATCAAACAGTCGGCAAACCGGAACGGCCGCTTTGTCGAGCAGGGTTTGCGAACGCAGAAGGGGCAGTTTGTAATCCTGGGCTTCGCCGCTGTAGGTTACAAAAATGGTGGGGATGCACAAGGTTTTACCGTCGCCGGCTTCCATGATGAAAGCAGGGCTGCTGGGATCCCAAACCGTGTAACCGCGGGCTTCAAAAGTGCTGCGCAAACCACCACTGGGGAACGACGAGCCGTCGGGCTCCTGTTGTACCAATGCGCTGCCTTCAAACTCTTCAATCACCCGGCCATCGTGGGTCATTGTGAAAAACGAGTCGTGTTTTTCGGCTGTTTTGCCCGTAAGTGGTTGAAACCAATGCGCAAAGTGTGTGCAACCGTGTTCCATCGACCATTCCTTCATGCCGTTGGCTACCACATCAGCCACATCGCGGCTGAGCTTTTGCCCACTTTGTATGGCTGCCTTAACACCCAAATAAGCGTTTTCAGGCAGGTACTTTTTCATGGCAATGTCGTTGAAAACGTTCTCGCCAAAATAAGAGGCAATGGTTTCGGCGCCGGTGCTCGCAAAATCAGGCAGCGGTTCAAGCCGGTTTTCTATGGTTTGAAGTGCGTTGAAACGGGTAAGCGACATGGTTCTGTTGCTGATAAGGTGAAAAAAATCAATTTGATGCCCTGAACAGACACTCAAACCGTATTTTATTTTGAAATAATAAAAAATGCCATTTCAGCGAAAACGAGGAAAATCGGAGTAAAACAATAAGAAATAAAAGGTAAAAAATGCGTCAACTCTAATTCTAAAGAGACTAAAATGCTTTTATGGTGCAAAATTACATGCATTTTCAGCGAAAAAACAGCAACGACGCATTTTTTTATTAAAATATTTTTAAAACCAGCAAATAAAAACGCATTGAATTTGTTTTTATTTCAGAATTATATTTTATCGATAGAATAAAAATAAAATTTTTAATTCAAACTAAAGAATATAAAGGCCTGTACAAAGCCGCTTGAAGGTCCAATGGCACAAAATAATTGGGAGAGCCAAAAAGTGTCGTCATTCCGCATTCCGCATTCCGCATTCCGCATTCCGCACTCCGCATTCCGCATTCCGCACTCCGCACTCCGCATTCCGCATTAAAAAAAGCCTCCCATGCGACGTTTCGCAGAGAGGCCATCCCAAAAACCAATTGTTAAAGACATTGAACATGTCTGAAAAGCCTTGTTTTAGGCTTTCCAGACCGTTCATCAGTTGGTAGCTGGAGTTTGATTTGCTTTTTTGCTGCTGAGGTTCAGGGAGAGGGTCAGTTCGTGACCGCCGCCGCTGTAAGGCTGAAAATCGTTGAACGATACGTCGTACGAATACAGGGCCTGAACCATGGAGACTTTGGTGCCAAGCATGAAGGCGAGCGAACCGCCGGTGCTTGGACGGTACGTGAGACCGGTGATGAGCGCTTCGTTGAGGAAGCGGCCCTGCAGGTTGATGTCTACCTGGAAAGGAACGTCGCGGATGTCGCGCAGGGTGATCGAAGGAATCACTTTGAAGTTCTGGTCGCTTACGTTGAAAATGTAACCCAACTGCATGATGTAATAAGCGAGCACACCGTTCGATTCGGGTTCGCCGTCAACCGGCACTTCATCGAGCCTGGCACGAACCACGTTCGGGAGGGTTATGTCGAAAAACAGTTTGTCGTCGTGCAGGATGTGTGCGCCCATCGAAGCGTCGAAGTAGCTTTCACCATCCGCCATGTTTTCCAAATCGGTGTCGTTGGGATCAACCAGCGGATTGGACAAAAGTGCATTGTCGATCTGTTTGTTCAAAAACTCGGTGGTAAGGCCTAAGCCGATTTTGGTTTTGCCTGCCTGAAAACGGAAGGCATAGTTGCCCTGGATGCGGAACAGGTTGAGATCGCCCGCGTTTTCGGAAAAAACACCGCCTCCGAGACCAAGTTTATCGCCTACCGGACCGTGGTACATTACGGTGTAAGATTTAGGAGCGCCCGGGAACCCCGACCAACTGTTGCGGTAGTTGCCCAAAAACTGGTGCTGGTTTTCAAAACCCGTGTAACCCGGGTTGATAAGGATTGGGAAAATGGGGTAATGGGTATAAGTAGCTTGCTCCTGAGAAATGGCACGCAGGGCCAAAACGGCCAATATGAGGGTAAAAAATATCTTCTTCATTGTAATCGAAGCTTGGGAGATGGAAAAAAATGGAGTATAGCGCGCTGCCCTGCAATCGGGCTACAAGGCAGCGCGCAAATGAATGGGTTATCGTAAGAGGTTGACGTGTCCTTTATCCACGATGGCTTCACCACCGCTACCTGTGTAGGAAAGCACATAGTAGTAAACACCCTCAGCGAGCGGCTTGCCGGAATCAGTCTTACCGTCCCACACGCGCGAAGAGTTGTCGTAGTTTTCGACTGCAAAAACCAGCTGTCCAAAGCGGTTGTAGATCTCAATGTGGTTTGTTATCGACTCGGCGCAAGTGATCAGCAGGAAGTCGTTTTTACCGTCTTCTAAACCGGGCGTAATTACAGGGCGAACCTGCATGCAACCGAGTTCTTCGGAGTACAAAGTATCCACACCAGTGGCTACACAACCGTTGGCATCTTCAACAACGAACTGTATGATTTCATTGGCGCAAAGGTCTTCAGCACGGGGCCCTTGGCCAAACTTGCCGAAGTTGGTCGACCAGTCCACCGTAAAAGTGCCTACCGCAGCAGGTACCACGGCGAGGATTTCACCGTCGCACGAATTGAAGGTTGTAGGAGGAATTTCTGAAAATTCTACCACCAGCGGGTCGGGACGTGAAATGTTGATCGTTACGGCAAGGGAGGCACCCAGGAAGTCGGTAACCGTAACCACCATGATTCCGCCGCAAAGATTTTCAGCCTGTGCAATGCCGCCCTGTTGGATGTTGTCCATTTGACCCGTGGGCCATTCAACGGTGTAAGGAGGAACACCGCCGGTAGGTGTAAAGCCAACTGCACCGTCGCAGTTTTCGTAGCAACTTACGCCGAATCCATTGTAGTTTGTTTGTACGGAGGATGTACCAACGATGGCAGTAGGCGCGAGCAGGTTGTCGGACCAAACTGCCGAGCAGCCCGACTGGTCGGTCACAGTAACCGTGTAAGCACCACCGCAAAGTTCCGTAGCCGCAAGGCTGGTTTCACCGTTGCTCCATTGTACCGTCACGGTACCGAGGGCGTTGGTAACCAGCACCGTGGCAGCACCATCGCAATTGTCGACGCCCGAAACCTGGAAACCGAAACCGTAGTTTGAAGTTTCGTTCACATTGGATACAGCCAGCAGGTTGGTGGTTGTAAGGGGAAAATTACCGGTGAACAAGGTGCCTGACTGGTCGCTCACCGTTACAAAATAAGTTCCAGCAGACAATAGGGACAACGTTTGGGTCGTAGCAGTAAAGTTGTTCGGACCCGTCCAGTTGAAGATGTAAGGTCCTGTGCCGCCGTTCACCACAAGGATGATGGCACCGTTGGCTGTCGTCAAGCAGTTCGGGTTCGAAAGGTTGCTGTTTACCTGCAGCGGGTTGTTTGTCGTGAGCACATAGCTGTTCACTGCCGTGCAACCCGAGAAGGTATTGGTTACCGTTACAGTGTAAGTGCCGGCAGCCAGGTTGGTAAGAACAGAGTCCACGGAGCCTGTATTCCAGAGGTAGCCAAAATCAGACGAGAAGGAGTGTGACAGGGTAATGGAACCGTTGTTGTTCGATCCTGTGGGATTGGAAGTTAGTTGGGTTACGATCGCCTGCTGAAGTTGTTCGACCTGTACGGCAGCAATGTTGTACACGTTGCTGGTGGCATCTGCAACGTTGATGCTGTAAAAACCTGCGGGCAGGTCGCACAGTTCAGGCGTAGCATCGCTGGTTTGAATCACTTTGGATCCACCGGGCAATACGGAGCTTGCCAGGGTAATGATGAACGGCGCCGCAGCAACACTCGTCAGGTTCAGGTTGATGCATCCGTTGTTGCTGCAAGAGCCAACTACGGACAAAACACTGAGTACGTTGTCATTGGTTACATTGAATTGAGCAACACGCGTACATCCGGAAGCATCGGTGATGATTACCGAGTAAGCGCCTTCAAACAGTCCGCTGATGTCCTGGGTAATGGCGGTGAAGTTGTTCGGTCCGGTCCAGGAATAACCCAAAGGAGCAACGCCGCCGCTGACGATGATCAGGTCGATGGCGCCGGTAGGTGATGCACCCGCTTGTGGCGTGATAATGTTGTCGATAACGATGGCAGCGGGTTGTGTAACCGTTGCAACATGGGTCACTACGCAACTGCCGTTGTCGGTTACCGTTGCCGTGTAGGTATTGGAAGGAATGCCTGTTGGGTTGGGGATGGAAGGCAAAGCGTTGTTCCATGAGATGGTCGGAGCCGCACCCGGCCAGCCACCGCTGATGGTAAGGCTGAGGGCGCCCGAATTGCCGCCGTTGCAGTTTACATTGGTGATGAGCGAGGTCACAGACAATGCTGTGGGCGGCGCAGCAATGTTTACTGCAGCAGGAAGTAACCTGGTGCAACCAAAGGCGTCGGTAACAACAACGTTGTAGACACCTGCAGCAAGGCCGGCCGGATCTTCAACGATGGCAACTTGCTGGTTGTTGAAGTCGCGCCACGAGAAACCATAAGGCGTTTGGCCTCCGTTCACCGTGATTTGAGCGCTGCCGTTGGCCTCGCCGATGCATCTGATGTTGGCTGATGCATTGAAAGCTACGGTAAGCAGCGAAGATGCTTCCAAAACACTTAGTGGCTGAGAAATCAGGATGCAACCATTGTTGTCGGTTACGGTCACGTTGTAAGTGCCGTTGTCGAGGTTCGTCAGATTTTGCTGCGTCGATGTGAAGGACGCTGGGCCACTCCACAAATAAGTGTAGGGTGACGTGCCGCCCGTAGGCGCAAGGCTAATGGCGCCGGTGGTCTCACCCGTACATTTTACAGGTGTGATGGTAATTTGGTTGGTAGGAATCTGAAGTGCAGTAGGAGCAGTTACCGTAGCAGAGCGCACAATGGTGCTGCCGCCTGACAAGGTTACTGTAACCAGGTAGGTGCCCGCAGCGAGGCCTGATGGGTCTTCCGAGGCGGAAGTAAAGTTGCCCGGGCCCGACCAGCTGTAACCTGTAGCCGTACCGTTGGTAACCGTGGTGTTGATGATGCCGTTGGACAAGCCGAAGCAGGTAACGTTGGTGATGCCGAAGGTAGCATCGGGCGGGCCAACAGTACCGACGGTTACTTTACCGCTCACGATCTGGATGGGAAATCCTCCGATGGTCTTTTTAAATACGCCGACTGGGAAAGGACCACCTCCACCACAAGCTGCACTGGTGATGTTTACCGGAATTTCAGTGCCTAAAGGAGCAGCGGCAGCGCTGCCAACCGTGTAGCAAACATTAAAAATGGCCGCATCATTGGGTACCGTAATGCCTGCGATATTGTTGTAAGTGAAACGCACGCGTCCGGCAGTAACAGTATTGAAGTTGGTGGCGAGAACAAGTCCCATGGGGTTGGCGCCCAGGTCGATGCTTTGGAAAGCAAGCAGTGTGGAGTTAACGGTAATGATGTATTCAGCGTTGGTGACGTTGGAATGGTTGTTCACAGTAACAGGCACACAAGTGACCGTGCCGTTTCCGGCCACTTTCGTGCCGGCGGTGAAACGCACGGCATTGGCAGGCGGAGGTACTGGGATAACGTAAGCCGTATCCGTGATGCCGGAAGTTGATTCCCAAACATCTTGCGAACTGGAATTGATGGCTTCGGCGCCCCCACCGCTGGCCGGGAAACCAATACCGTCGAACCATATCAGGGAATTGGTTCCCGGGTTGCCAATGGCGGTGAAACACGCCTCGTAGATCTTGGCACCGTCAATACGGCTTGTGCCAGCCGGAAGCTGGCCCGGATCGACCCAACCCACAATTAAGGTACCGTTGGGAGCGTTTTGAGTGCCTAGGTTGGACGGCGAAAAATCGGGAAGATTGAAGGCGCGGGTACACTCGTATCTGATTATGGTCGGATCCCAATGCATGGCGAACTGCATCGACCAAAGGCTGTCGAAATCGTTCACGGTAATTGGCACGCAGCCTACATGATCTTTCGGAATGTGGATTTGATTGGCAATGACTTTAAAACCGACGTAAGTCGGCTGGCCGTTTCCCCCAGTTACCGCTGAACCGCTGTTGTTGGTCGTGGAGATGGGCGCATCATTGCGGATGACCTCTATACCCGGCGATACGGCAGATACGTTCACATTGGCCGTGCCATTACCGATAACGGTAAAACGAAGGGTAAACAGGCGCGTGTTGGCGGGCAGCGAGTAGCCATCCGGGTAATCCAGTAGGTTCGGAAACCAGGTGAACACCACCTTGCCTGCGTTCGGGTGCGAGGCTGTCGTTGAGTCGCCGTAATTTGGAAGGACCGGATCGTCGGGACCGAAGAAAGCGACATCGAGCGAGTCGAAGCGCAGCACGGAGGCGTTGTAGCCGATGGGAAGTTGGATCGAGTTGATGTTGGTAAAATTCGTAACCCGAAATTCAACGGATACGTTTTCGCCGACATTGGCTGTGATCGAAGTGGGTGAAAAGGATGTAATCAGGTTCTGGCCCAAAAGCATTTGAGCAAACATGAGTAATCCTGCGATGAGAAGGTTCGTAATCGGTTTCATCTTTTAACGCGGAATATGGGATGATGAAAAAAAATTGGATTTGGATCAATGTTTAACCAGCGGATGTATACTCACTTCACCGGCGCTGCGCAACAGAAGGAAAAGCGGTCCCGAGTGCGCCTGCAACTGGGGATATGCAATTTCCATGCCATGTTCGCCTACCGCAAAAGAAGTATTTTTTTCGTAAAGTATTTTTCCCTGAGCATCTATCAGCAATACATCTAAAGTACTGGCATGTCGCATATTAAAGGTCAAATAAATGCGATCCACAAAAGGATTGGGAAATACCCTGGCTTCGAAAGCGTCGTAGTTTGGTTCGTTGGCGTCGACGGTAAATCCCACGGCAACAAAACCCGGTACGATCTCTACCGTATCAAGCAAATAAATGCTGCCGGAAGCCGTACCGATTTCGAAAATGGTATTGGGGAAAATTTCAGTGATGTGAATGGCAGAAGTGTCGCCTACTTCACCTTTGATTTGAAAGCGCAGGCGGAAAATAGCACTGCTGTCGGGCATACTTACCCCAGTGTTTAAATTACTGGCAACCCAAGCAAAACGCACCCTGCCGCTGTCAACAGCTTCGTTGGTATTGAAATTCTGAATGACCAGGTCGGGTAGGTTGAGGTTGTCGACAAACAGGAACTTAAGGACTTCAGGATCCCAGGACATGACAAATTGTGCGGAAATGACGCTGTCGAATTGCACGACTTTGACCGGCATGTTGAGAAGGCCGTTGGGCGTCGCATTGTTGACAAAAGGCAGGTAGAACCCTGGCTGTGCCGACAATGTAGAAGAGATGAGGCAAAGCCAAAGGCTTGCCAAGGCAATGCGTAACCATTGATTCATGGGAAAATCGGTTGGTGTGGATTAAGTTAGATGTCAATGTGCCACCTTGCGGTTGATGTGGCTGAAATTCGTTTTCCAACGATGCGTGGGATTAAAATCACAATAGGATTAAGTCAAAAAGCGGGCCAAAAATAGAACTGTTTGTGCAGAAATACATCTTTTTTTAAAAATTAATGCTTTACTGCGTAAAAAACAGGCTTAAAAACAAGTTTTTCCAAAAGTCTAAACCGTTTAGAACACTGCCCGTTAATCAACCAGTTAAACCCTGGCGGAGCTGTCTTTTACACATTTATTTACCCTGAAAAATTGATGCCTCGGAGCGGTTCTATTTTTAAAAAAATGAGCCACCCCAAAAAATTGGGATGACTCATTTTTAAATTTTATGCCCAATGGCCTTGGTTATTCAACCACGATCATTTTTTTCACTGCGCTGTTACCGGCGGTTTCAAGCTGGTAGAACAGAACGCCTGCGTCAAGGTCGCTGCGGTTGAAAGTAACCGAGTTCAGACCTTTGGCAAAAGCGCCTTTTACCACTTTGATCACGCGGCCTTCAACGTTCGTGAGGGTCAACGTAGCCTCACCGGCTTCCGGCAGGTTGAACGATACGATGGTAGCGTCTTTAACCGGGTTCGGCGTGTTTTGCATGAGTTCGAAGCCTGCGCCAGCAACTACTGCACCATTGGCACCGTTGAAGCGGAAAGCTACTTCAAGGCGATCACCGCCCTGGTTGTAAGCTTCGGCAGCCGTAATGGCGCCCGAAACACTGATCATTTTGCTCAGGTCACCTTCCTGTGTAGCGCGGAATTTCACCGAGAATTCGCCAGCGCCGCTTTCGATGGCAGCCGTCAGTGCGTTTTCTTTTGTGAATACTGCGAAGTTTTCAGCACCTACGCCTTCAGTGGCGATCAGTTCGGCAACTTCCAGGCCTTTCAGGTTCATGGTAAACTGGTAAGCCTGTGCTTTTTCAGCGGATTTGAAGTTAACCGTTACTTCTTCGCCGGCAACTACTTTGCGGTCGGCAACATCGAAGTACAGGGTACCTGCAGTGCGATCGTCGGTGCTCATAAACGAGTTGGCGATGGCTGAGCCGTTAACGTCACCCACTTTCATGGCGATGAAGTCGGCATCAACGACGCTGAATTGAACATTGGACACCGATTTCGTTTCCGGGAAAGCAGGAACAAACGGGTTGTCCGGGCTTGGGAACGTGTAGGCGGCGTCTATGAAGCGCCACGATTCGTTTTGTGGCAATTCGTTGTAGATACCAAGGATCAGTTTGCGGATCTCAGCGATGTCGAACGTCGTGATTGATTTGCTGTTGTTTGCGTCAGCAGCGATCATTTTGTAAGGCGAATCGAGGGTTTCGATACCCAGGATGTGCTTGTTGATGAGCACAAGGTCGAAGGTCGAAACACCGTTCAAGTGATCCACGTCTTTCGTAGGATCGATGACGAAGCTGGAAGATTTCGGAACGGAGTTGACGAACATAAATGCACCGTTGTCGTCCGAAGCAGCGTTCATGTTGATCGTCGAGCCGTTCAGGTTGATCTGAGCGCCTTGCAGA
Organism: Chitinophagales bacterium; assembly: GCA_038249605.1. Taxonomy (GTDB): domain Bacteria; phylum Bacteroidota; class Bacteroidia; order Chitinophagales; family Saprospiraceae; genus M3007. Next base: position 19,512 of record JBBSDH010000010.1, read on the forward strand.
CCTTGTTGGCTGGCCGTGATCAGGTCACCTGCAACAGATACATTGTCGTTGCTGCAGAAGCCGCCGTTGTCTTGCACAATTACATAGGTCTCGCAGTAGTCTGCATTACCGGCTACATCCTGGCCCCACAGTTCAACGAACTGCGTGCCGAGGTCGGCGCAAGTAAAGTTAACATTGGTCTGTGGCGTGCCGTCAGGGTTCGTTGGAAAGCCCGTGCCAGCGCCTTTGCGACGGATACCGATTTTGATCTGGTCGGTCGGTGTGCAGTTGTCTTCCGTGTACTGGAGGAAGTCGGAAGCCCACAGAGAGATCATTTGTGTCGGCATGATGTTTACGCTCAGGCCGTTGATGCATACTACGGTAGGAGCTTTGCAGTCCTTCACGATGAATACATATTCGCAGATTGTTTCGTTGCCGCAACCGTCTTCAACAATCCACTTGATTTTGTGGGTGCCGTAAGGAAGTTGTGGTACTACGAAGTTGGTCGGCGACTGGATGGTGTTCCAGCGAACGGCAGCCGTTTTGGTTTTGGCAGCGAGGTTAGTGGTCGTTTGCAGTGAGAAAGCGTATTTCTGGTTCAGCGATACCGGACGCTGGTCAAATGCTCGTGCATCGCCACCGGTGTAGTTCAGCGAGTTGAAGTTGTTGAAACGAACAATGTTTGAACCGGGCGGGTTGGTGCTCGAGATTACCGTTTCCATGTTGCCGCTCTGATCCAGGTCGAGGAACAGAAGGTAGCGAATGTTAACGTTTTCGCCGCCGCAACCGTCGGTAGCCGTGATGGTCAGGTCGGTTGGGGCTTCGCAAAGGTCATGCGAGCCGATCGAGTTATCCCACCAGGCCATATCATTCCAGAGCAAAGGATCGTTCGGGGTCAGGTCGCATATTTCAACTGGTGAAGCGGGGCAGTTGGTAACCACCGGATCCTGGCTGTCGATAACTTTGATGATCTGTTTGTACTGGTAGCAGTTTGCATTGGCATTCCAGAAAATCGAGAAGTTCGTCGTCGTTGGGTCGGTTGGATTGATGCGTACAACCGTTGGAGCCCATACGCCCACGGTACCAGGAGCCGAAACTACAGGACCGGGAAGGTTCTGCGGCGAGTTCACGTTGGTATTCGGGTTCGGGTTCGGTACGAAGATGCAAGGAAGGTTCGGGTTGTAGGTGCACCAGTTGATGATCGTCCAGGTACGCTCGATTTTGTAGCAAGCGTCGGGAACAACCGTGAACAAGTTGTCGCTGTAGGATACGGCCAGCAGTTCGCAATCTTCACCGAAGAAGGTGGGTTGATCGAAGAACGAGCTGTCGCAAGCAAACAGGATTTTGTCGTTCGGGAAACGAACGAAGTAATCCTGCTCGTACTGTACAACGATGCGCTGTGTGCACGTGCTGGTGAGGCCACCGCAGTCAATTGCCGTAAAGCGGCGTGTGATGGTGCCTTTGTTGCAAGTGGTATCGAAGTTGGTCAGGATGTTGGTAACTGTGATCGTATCGATGCAGCAGTTGTCGGTAGCCGTAGCGTAACCGTAAGCCCAGAGGCTGGGGTCGAAGTTTTCGCACGAAACCGTTACGTTGGCAGGCGAAGAGCACACGGGTTTGAGTTTGTCGTCAACAAACACCTGAACCATGCAGTCGTTGCTGTGATCTTCTTCAAAATCGAGATCTACCTGACCAGCTGGAACATCCACATCGTATACGCGGAAGATAACCGTGATGGTGTCGCCGATGTCTTCGCAGCAGAATTTAACCTGGTCGTGGAATTTATCCGCGTTCTGGCAAGTATTGTCATCCATGCGACGCACTTTAAACTCAACCGGCGAGCAGTTGTCGTACGAGCCGTCGTCGAAAGTCGAAGCGTTAACAAAGATCATTCCGGTTATACCGAGGGAAACCTGGGTAAATTCGTCGCAAATAGCAGCCGGCGGAGCGCCGTCTTCTACAGTTACTTCGAAGTCGCAAACCGTTGAGTTGCCGCAATCATCGGTAACGATGTATTTGATATCGGTGGTACCGAGGGGCAGGTTGTTGGCGAAGCCTACAACACCGAGTGTATCGGGCGTCCAAAAATTGTTGCCTGGGAAAGAGGTCAACGTGCCGATTACCGTGAAGGTGATGCCACCAACTTCGTATTCAGCTACGATGGAAGCGATGCGTGAGCATGCATCTTCGATGATAACGTCGGGCAAGTTGAGGTCGCGCTCGCAATCGAAAGGATTGGTGCTGACCGTCAAGTCATCTGGACAAGCAACCACGGGGCCCTGGGCATCCTCTACTTTGATGAGCTGGATGTAGTAAAGTGGGTTGGTTGTGGGCGGGAATGGCGACGTTGGAAGGCACCAGTCGTAAACCGTCCAGGTGCGCAGGATTTTGTAAGTACCGTCACAAATCGGAAGGAGCTGATCGGTGTAGATGATGTTAAATTCACAGTACGTGCTGCCGGGGTATAGCGGGAAGTCGATGCCGAGGTCATCATCTTCATAAAACGGCGAGCCGGTAAAGGCAGGGCTGGTTGAAGGGCTTTCGCACGACACCGTTACATCAGCCGGGAACGTTACGTCAAAAACGTGTAGACGTTGAAAATAGATGAACTGTGTGCAGCTCGACTGGTTGCCGCTGGGGTCGGTCGAAGTCCAGATACGACGAACGTAAGCGCTGATTTCGCTGTTCCCGTTGATCGATTGGGTGCAGTTGAGATCGAACCAAGTGTCGGCATACGTAAGTGTTTGCGGACCGCAGTTTTCGTCAACATCCGGAAAGGCATTGTCGAGGCCTAAAACGTTGTCTAGGTACGCAGGCGTAAAGGTAGTTACCGCGCAGTTGATGAAGATGTCTTCGCACGTAAGCTGGGGTGCAAGTTTGTCTTCAAATTTGGCAAAACCGGAGCACGAGTTGCCTGAGTTCAGGTCACGTACACGCATTTGAATGGTTTGGTTGATGTTGGCCGCAGTTGCAACAAAGTTGCCGCTGGCGGGCACCCATACGTTGTTGATTCGAGCCTGAACCTGGAGGTTACCGTTGGGACAGCCGCCGCCTTCGAGGATCATGTCGGGGAGAATCTCCACCGTACAGTCTTCGTCGAGCGAAATCTGAACCAGGTCATTACAAGCAAGGCTACATTGGGCATTGGCAGTCGTACCTACCGATACGATGAGCGCCATTGCTACCAACCAGCCACAAACTTGAGCGAATGAAGTGTAGTTCGCTTTTTTCATGAGATTAGATTGTGATGTTTGAAAATTAAAAAAAATATTGTTCATGAGTTGTAAACACAGATAGCCCTCGCGGGCGGGGCGCCACCTGACTTAAACAGGCAGAACCAGAAAATCGGGCGAAATACAAATAGGAGATTCCTGTAGCGAAAATGCTGAGCGCCGAAAACGTACGGGCACGGAAGGACAGGCGGACCTTTTGTAGTTCATGGGATGAACGTTTGAAATCGGATTAAAAACAAAATGAATGCTGCAAGTCACAAAGTTAAACACCATTAGCGGAATTTAGCAAGTGAAGTTTGTTAAAGTGTTCAAATTTTGTTTTCAAACCGGATTAAATTAAAGGCAAAGATGGTGCCAACTTTTGCCGTGAGGCCATTGTATAAATGTAAAAAATACACAAAGCTGAAAAATCAACCCACCAAATTGTTCTCAAAGGCAATTTTTATCAGGCTGGCCGTATTGTTCACGCCCAGTTTACGCATGATGTTCTTTCGGTGCACACTCACGGTTTGGTCGCTGATGAACAATTTGCCGGCAATGTCCTTGTTGTTCAAGGCCTGCCCTATGTATTGCATGATCTCCATTTCACGGCGCGTTAAGCCAAACCTTCGGGCAAACCGGCCTTCAAGCAAGGCCCCCGGCGAACTTGCGCCCGGCCGCTGGTCGGCCAACACCACACCCCTGCCCACATACGTCTGACCCCTCATCACCTCATCGATCGCCCGGTACAATTCCTCACGACCCGAAGATTTGAGCATGTAACCATCGGCACCGGATTTAAAAGTTGCCTTCACAAGCCTGGCATCGTCAAACGACGTATACACCAATATCCGCGATTGCGGATACATCTTTTTCAAACCCGCCAGTGTTTTTAAACTGTCGGTATCCGGCAAACTCAGGTCTATTACCAGCAAATCTACCGGAATGATACGCATGAGTTCAAGCAATTGCTGGCCCGTGCGTGCTACGCCAGCAACCTTAAAAGGTTTGTGCATACCGGCCGGAGCCGTTAATACGCTGCGCAAACCTTCCACAAATAAGGGCTGATCATCGGCGATCATTACATTCAATATGGTCATCTGACGGGACGGATTACAACTTGTTCTTTACAACTTGTCGGTTGTAATAGCTTCAATTACCATACCATATCAGATTTTCATAATACCTGCATTAATGTAAACATGAATCACCCCAAAAAATCTGGATAATACACGTCTATAAACGTACGGAGCCCAATAATTTGCTGAAATTTGTTGGATCCATCCCAAGGTAATTCGCCAGGTATTTGTGCGGAATGTGCTGCAAAAGGTGCGGACTGCGTTTCAAAAGGGTCCTGAATTTCTCTTCTGCAGTGTAACACGACAATTCGATCTGTCGCTCCAATGCTCCATGCAACGCCAGAGAGGTTGCCCGAGCCACCAAACGTTCCACCTCCCGGTTGCGCTCCATCACCTCCTGCAAACGCACATGCCTGCAACGCAAAAACACGCTCGACGTTAGTGTTTCCATAAAATACAAGGCAGGTGCCTGCAACAGAAACGCATCCGCCACACCCGAAAATGAATAAGGATAGGTAAAAACTACCGTCTGCTGCCTGCCGCCTCCAGTCACGTAGTACGCGCGCTGCGTGCCCTCCAGTACAAAATAAAGGTAACGCTCCACCTCTCCCGCCTGTGTCATGATTGATTTGCGCGGCAACCTCATCGGCTGCCAAATTCCTGCAAAATCAAGCCAAGCTGCTTCCGGCAAAGGATGCAATTTTTCACAAAAGGTCTGGAGCAGGGCTAAACCCTCCATCATGAGGCTGATTTTCTTTTATTTACCTTACAACCGACACCGTCATTTTCGGATCATACGATCCCTTGATGACCGGACTTTGGCGGTTTCCTGTATAGTCGCGCACTTTTGAGTAAATGTATTCGTACAACTCGGCGATGGAAACTACCTTGTCTTTGTCGGTATCTGCTTCGCCTTTCAACCCGCGAATCAAAAAATGGCTGAACACGCCCTGGCGCAACCCTGCCGATTCAAGGGAAGTTTCATCGGCTTTCGACGACATGATCAGTGCCGTTCCCGACACCGATTTGGCTAAAGTTTTGTAGTATTGGTTCAAAACCGGCTCTTCTTCACCCGAACGCATGGCAAACAAACTGCCCGAGTGGCATGCATCGGCCAAGCACAACTTGTACTTAGCACGACAACCATTGAACATTTCGGCTATTTCCTCGTGGTTGATTTTGTTGTTGAAGCCGTCGAAGTCGATGGGCAGAAACGAACCGTTCAATCCGTGGCCTGAAAAATAGAACACCACCAGATCTTGCGGACCGGCCTGTGCAAACACGTTTTTCATGGTTTCCACGATGTTTTCCCGCGTTGCCTCTTCGTCGATGAGAATGCTCACTTGGTTGTCGGGCAGGGCACCGCCTTCAATACTTTTCAAAAAAGCGTAAAATCGGTAGGCATCGTCGTCGGTGTACCGCAAAACAGGCATGTGGTTGTATGCTGCTACCCCAACCACAACGGCCCACACTTTCGCGTCGGCAGGCTCCGTAACAGGTGTATCGTCGGGGCGCACCACCACAGGCTCCGATGCTTGCTGGATGTTGGGATTTTCCTTCCCAAGGTATTCACCCGCCCGCCAGTAGCCGCTTACTTCCGAACCTTCGTGTTTGTACAGGATACCACGACCATTGAAAGCACCTTCGGCCCAATCGCCCGAATAACGGTCGCCATTGGCGTACAGACATTCGCCTTTCCCGTTGGGCATGCCGTTGGCAAACGCTCCTGTGAATTTGGCCGAACCTTCTTTGTACACATAAATACCGTTTCCATCGGTACAATCACCGTCTATACAACCGGTTTTGCCACCGTCTATCAAACTGGAACCTCTAAATTCACCTTCTCTCCAGGCGCCTTCGTCTTTTCTGCCGTCAGCATACAAACGCACGCCTTGACCTTCGGGAAAATTGTCCTTAAATGCGCCGGTGTATTTGTCGCCGTTGGCAAAATAAAAGGTGCCTTGCCCGTTGAACTTGCTTTCGGCAAAAGCGCCTTCGTATTTGCTGCCGTCGGGATAGGCAAAAACGCCGATTCCTGTCTGGCAATTGCCGCTCAGGCAGCCCGACTGGATGTTGGTACCGTCGTCCTGCTGTTCTTCTTCTTTTTTGGCGATGTATTCTTCCTGAATTTTGCCGGTGGCATCCACTGGTTTGCCTTTTCGCCATGAACCGGTGCGTTTGGTGCCGTCTGCGTAGGTTTTGGTGCCTTTGCCATCCGGGTAGCGGCTTCTCCACTCTCCACTGTATTTGGATCCGTCGGTGTAATAACACACCCCCACACCGCTGATTTCACCATTTTTGAAATCGCCTAAGTATTTGGCGCCCGACGGGTACACATAGGTGCCTTTGCCGTTCATGCAATTGCCTGAAATACACTGCGCATGCGTTTGAATTGAAAAAAAAGAAAAAAGAAAAAAGAAAAAAGCGAGGGATTTGTACATGGTAACCGGAATAAAATGATGCATGGCAAAGATGCGGATGTTGCTATAAAACCAGAACGGTTCTTTATTTATTGTATCAAACCACCTTGAGGTAACCTCGAACGCCGGGTTATTTTAATTCGACGTATTTTCGCCTTCGAAAAAATCGATTTATGGCGCGCACCCAACGTTCACAGGCTTTGTTGCAATTTGCCCTGCTTTGCGGCATCATCCTGTTTGTCAACATATTGGCCAACACGTTTTATTCCAACCTCGACCTAACCGAGGAAAAACGTTTTACCCTCACCAAACCCACGCGTGCTTTGCTGGGCGGGTTGAAAGACCGGATTTACGTCCAGGTCTTGCTTGAAGGCGAATTTCCGGCCGGATTCAAACGCCTGCAAACAGCTACCCGCGAAATGCTCGACGATTTTCGCAGCGAAAGCGGCTACATCGACTACCGTTTCGAAGACCCCAACCAGGGTTCGGTAGAAGAAATCAACGAACGCCGCAGGGCCCTCGCCGAGCAAGGTGTATCGCCCGTCAATCTGCGCGTGTCCGAACAAGGCCAAAGTTCGCAAAAAATCATCTACCCCGTAGCCATCGTCCACTATGGCAACCGCCGAATCCCTGTCAAACTGCTCGAAAACGACTCGCCCAGCATGAACCCCGAGGAAACCCTGAACACCTCGGTAAGCTTGCTGGAATACAAACTGGCCAACGCCATCAAAAAACTGCTGGCTGGCGCCAAACCCATCATCATGTTCACCCGTGGCCACGGCGAACTTACCGAGCTGCAAACCGCCGATTTTGAACGCAGCCTCCTCCAGTTTTACGAAACCGACCATCTTTTGCTCGATTCGGTGGTGCAGCTCAAACCCGATCTGTGCAACCTGCTCATCGTAGCCAAGCCACGCACCGCCTTTTCCGAACGCGATAAGTTCAAAGTCGACCAATACATCATGCACGGAGGGAAGGTTATTTGGCTCATCGACCGACTCAACGCCGACCTCGACAGCATGCGCCACAGCGGCCGATTCATACCCTCCGACTACCCACTCAACCTCGAAGACATGCTCTTCAAATATGGTGTGCGCATCCAGCCCGATCTGGTGCTCGACCTGCGCTGCACCAAAATACCGCAGGTGGTTGGACAAATGGGCAACGCTCCGCAACTGGCCCTTTTCGACTGGTTTTATTTTCCTGCCGTCCAATCTTCCTCCAACCACCCGCTGGTTAAAAATATCGATCAGGTGGAACTCAAGTTTTGCTCCTCCATCGACACCATTCGAACCAAAACACTGGTCAAAAAAATACCTGTGCTCAAAACAAGCCGATACAGCCGCCTGCAGTTCAGTCCGATCGATCTGAACTTCAACATCCTTCAGGCCGAACCCGATCCGGCCAAATTCAACAAAGGCTCCCAAACCGTGGGTGTTTTGCTCGAAGGTATTTTTTCTTCCAATTACGAAAACCGGGTTTCTGAGGACATGATGGCCGGCATGCGCCAAATGGGCATGGAATTCAAACCCCAAAGTGTAGAAAACCGCATGCTTGTCATCAGCGATGGCGATGTTTTGGCCAACATGGTTCGTGATTCGGCAGCGCGACAGTGGTATCCACTCGGATTCAACCGTTTCGAAAACAAAACGTACGCCAACAAGGAACTCATGCTCAACGCTGTTGAATACCTCATCGAAGCCGATGGTGTTATTGAAGCGCGATCCAAAGAAGTCAAACTTCGCCTGCTGGATACCGTGCGCGCCCGTGAAGAGAAAACTACCTGGCGCCTGGTGAACATCGTCCTGCCCCTGGCATTTCTGGGCATGTTCGGCTGGTTTTTCAACTGGAGAAGGAAAAGGAAATACGCTTCTTAATAATCCGACGTAATCAACAAATCCAAACTTGTACTTTTCAATTGAAAACGTTCGCCGAGGTAAGTGTTGGTTAAACAACCCTTGTAAGTATAAACCCCGTTGCGCAGGCCTTCATGGCTGGTAATGAGCGGCAGAATGCCGCCGTTTTCCGCTTTTAACAGCAGGGAACTAAGGATGTTGCTTATGGCGTCGGAGGCGGTGCGCGCCACGCGGGAAGGGATGTTGGGCACACAATAATGCGTCACCCCGAATTTTTCGAAAGTCGGTTTGTCGTGGGATGTAATTTCCGAAGTTTCAAAACAGCCACCTTGGTCGATGCTTACATCCACGATGACAGATCCGGGTTTCATGCGCTGTACAATGTCGGCCGAAACCACCATAGGAGTACGGGCCTGCGCCGAGTGGATGGCACCGATGGCCACGTCGGCCGTAAGCAATTGTTCGCGAAGGTGTACGGGATTGATGATGGAGGTATGCAACTGCCGCCCGACGTGTTTTTGCAGGCGCATGAGTTTGTATACATTGTTGTCAAAAATACGCACTTCCGCGCCCAAACCGATGGCCGTTCGGGTAGCAAACTCTGCTACCACGCCGGCGCCCAGAATGATGACTTTGGCAGGAGGCACGCCTGCAATGCCACCCAGCAACACGCCTTTACCGCCGCGGGCGGTGGATAAAAGATCGGCGGCGATCAGGATGGCGCTCGTGCCTGCAATTTCACTCATCACCCGAACGATGGGAAAAACACCCGTTTCATCGTCGCGGATGTATTCCATGGCCAGAGCGATCACGCGTTTTTTTTGCAAACGGGTAATGTACTCCTGGTTGAGCATGGGCAGGTGGATGGGTGAAATGAGCACCTGGTTGGGCCTCATCCAATCGATCTCCTGCAAGGTCGGAGGTGCGACCTTAAGCAAAACATCGCACTTAAACACCTCTTCCGCGCTTTGTACCACTTCAGCGCCAGCTTCACTGTAATCGAGGTCGCTGATTTTAATTTTATCTCCGGCGCCCGATTGCACCATGATGCGGTGCCCCTGGGCCGTAAGTGTAGCTACCGAGTGGGGCACAAGCGCCACGCGGTTTTCCTGAAGGGTTGTTTCCTTAGGTACGCCGATAAAAAGCTGTTGGTGCCTGGGCAGCACTTCGAGTTTTTCGGTTTGGGTGATCGTTGCCAGCTTTTCCATAATTTCCCTACAAAATTAGCAACCTGCGAACGGTTTCGCGAATTATTTCTATTTCTATTTTTACGGCATCTTCCGGCAGCCAAGGTTCAATTACCCGGGGCCACTCGATACAACAAAACCAGGGGTCGTCGATGACTTCCAGTACGCCAACATCAAAAGCCTCCGATGCATTGCGGATGCGGTACAGGTCGAGGTGGTGAAACGGCACTTCCCGACCCGATATGTCGGTGTAATGGTAAACGTTGATGAGGGAAAATGTAGGACTTGCGGTGGTGTTTTTAACGCCAAGAAAGCGGCAAATGGCCTTTACAAGGGTGGTTTTGCCGGCGCCAAGGTCGCCATAAAGGGCTATTTTACGCCTGTCCCCCAGGTATTCCAAAATCCGGGGCACGGCAGTTTCGAGTTCAGCTTCGTTTTGAATAATTATTTCCATCGGAATGCAAAAATAAACCAAGATTTCAGGACTTTTCCCGAATTTTTCATGAGGGACCTGGACTTTCAGGATTGGATTTTAGGATTATTTTACCGTATGGCTTCAAAAGAAAAAGTTTCGATGTCCTAAGAATGCAGGATAACTTAGAGCCTGTTAAAATCCATGACCTACAGCATCCACGACATCACTCCGAACTCCGAACTCCAAACTCCGAACTCCGAACTTTTTACATGACCTACAGCATCCACGACATACGGCACATTCTTGGCGCACAGTTGCTGCGCCGGTCCGACGGCAACCCAACCGTTGAATACCTGCTTTTCGATAGTCGGCAAGTGACTGCACCTACTTTTTCGCTGTTTTTTGCATTGGCTGGCGAGCGCCACGATGGTCATCGTTACCTCGCCGAAGCTTACCGGGCAGGTGTGCGGCATTTTGTGATCCAGGATCCCGATGCCGACCTAAGCGCCCTGCACGACGCCAATGTGCTGCTGGTGCCCGATACCCTGGCATCACTGCAACAGCTTGCTGCTCACCACCGCAGCCGTTTCCCCAACCTGCATGTGGCAGGCATTACCGGCAGCAACGGTAAAACCATCGTGAAAGAATGGCTCTACCAACTGTTGCACGACGACCATGTGATCGTGCGCAGTCCCAAAAGTTACAACTCCCAGGTGGGTGTGCCTTTGTCGGTTTGGCAAATCGGCGAACAGCATACCCTGGGTATTTTTGAAGCCGGCATTTCACGAAAAAATGAAATGAAACGCTTGGGAAACATCATCCGTCCCGGCATAGGCATTTTTACCACCCTCGGTCCCGCGCACAGCGAAGGATTTGCTTCGCAAAACGAAAAACTGTTGGAAAAAATGCAACTTTTCGAACATGCCCATACCCTTGTGTATTGTGCTGACCACCAAAACATAGCCCTTGCAGCCCAGGCTTGGAAAGCCGAAAAACCGGGCCGAACGCTGTTCGCCTGGTCGAAAGAAGGCCTTCCTGCCGATCTGACCATCAACCAAGTTGAAACTTTGCCCGACGGATACACCCGATTTCGCATCCATTTACCCACAACAAAAGGCCAAGTTCTGGAAATTCCATTTTCCGACGCTGCCTCTTTGGAAAACGCCTTGCATTGCGTGGCTTTCCTGCAACTACTGGGCATACCGCTGGAAAAAACCGAACAACGCCTGCGTCGCCTCGAGCCTGTGGAAATGCGTCTGGAGCTGAAAGACGCTGTGCGAAACAGTACCCTCATTAACGATGCCTACAACAACGACCTGGCATCCCTGCGCATCGCCTTAGAATTCGCGGCAAGACAAGCAAAAAAACGTCGGCTCACCCTCATATTGTCCGACATCCTACAAAGCGGCTACACCCGTGATCAACTTTATGCACAAGTAGCCAACACTTTATTCCAGTACCATGTAGACCGGCTGGTGGGCATTGGCCCAAACGTACAGGTGCTCGAAAATGTGTTGACACCCGGTGTGGAAAAACATTTCTTTCCCGACACCGAAACCTTCATAAACGCGCTTGCTTCGTTCGAAATACACGATGAGCTCATTTTGCTGAAAGGTGCGCGGCCTTTCGCTTTTGAACGAATCGCCGTGCGTCTGGAGCAAAAGGCGCACAAAACCACGCTGGAAGTAAACTTGACGGCCCTCATCCACAACCTGAATGTATACAAACGGATGTTGCGGCCGGGCACGGGGTTACTTGTGATGGTGAAAGCGGCAGGTTATGGAAGCGGCGCAACGGAACTCGCCAAACTGCTCGAATTCCACAAGGTGGCTTACCTCGGTGTTGCTTATGCCGACGAGGGCATCGAGTTGCGGCAGGCAGGCGTACAGTTGCCCATTCTGGTGCTCAATCCGGAGCCCGGCAGTTTGGATCCCATGTACCGCTTCCAGCTCGAACCAGAGGTTTACAACATGACCATGCTGCACGAAGTGATCCGTTTTTCCGAAGGCAACAAACCGCTTGCCATCCATCTCAAGCTGGATACCGGCATGCACCGTCTGGGTTTTGAACCACAAGACATGCCCGCCGTGTGCGGTCAATTGCGCAGCCACCCTGGCATCCACGTCCGATCAATATTTTCGCACCTTGCTGCCAGCGATGCGCCTGCGCATGATGCCTTCACGCACCAACAGGTAAGGGTTTTTACGGAAATGTTCGAGCAGATCCGGGAGGCTCTGGGATACCATCCGCTGCGCCACATCGCCAACACCGGCGGCATCGCGCGTTTCCCGGAATACCAGTTCGACATGGTGCGTCTCGGCATCGGCCTCTATGGCGTGGATGCCGGCGGCGCTCCCGAACCCTTGCGCGTGGTAAACACCCTGAAGGCCACCATAAGCCAGATCAAATCCCTGGAGACAGGCGAAACGGTGGGTTACAACCGCAACGGTCCGGTCACCAAACCCACCCGTATCGCCACCATCAGCATAGGTTACGCCGACGGGTTGTTGCGCCTCGCCGGCAACGGCCGGTACCAGGTAGGCATCCGGGGACAACTGGCGCCCACCATCGGCAACGTGTGTATGGACATGACCATGATCGACATTACCCACATATCCGAAGCGCGGGAAGGCGATGAAGTTGTTGTTTTTGGAGAAAATCCGCAGGTTCAGGATCTTGCACTTTGCTTGCAAACCATTGCTTACGAAGTTTTTACCAATGTTTCCGAACGTGTAAAAAGGATTTATTGGCAGGAATGATGGCATCGGAATGTGAAAATTCCTTACCTTTGCAACGCTTTTATAAAAAGCAGGGCCCATAGCTCAGTCGGTTAGAGCACCTGACTCATAATCAGAGGGTCGCGGGTTCAATTCCTGCTGGGCCCACAAGTAGTTGGTAGCCGGTAGCTGTTAGCCGGTAGTTGTTAGCCGGTAGCCGGTAGTTGTTAGCCGGTAGCTGATAGCCGTTAGCCGGTCGTAAAAAAAATGAGTTCAGTGGAAAGTATCCATTGAACTCATTTTTTTTGCTACCGGCTAACGGCTATCAGCTAATGGCTAACGGCTATTGGCTACCGGCTAACAGCACTTCAATCCACTTTTGCGGTAAAGTCGTACTTGAGATTTTTATACTCTTTCAGCACCACTTTCACCGAACCCACGGAAACTGGAGATTCAATGAGGATGGGGATGCGGTTCTCGTCGTCGGACACCCAGACTTCCATTTTAGCTTTTTCATCGAACACATTGCCTGCGATCAGTTGCGGCTCGTATTTCACCGTTTTGTAACGGCCCATACCGTGAACTTTCTTTTTGGCGTCTTTCCCAACGTATTTCATGCGGAGCGGGTACTCTTCTTTGTCCAAAAAAACACTGAAAGGAGCTGTTGCACCAATTGGTTTTTTGGAAAGGTCCACATTGCGGAGCTGGTAAATGCCTGAGAGCATATCGTGAACCTGATCCTGAATGTTGTGTTCCGTTTTGGTTTCAGGCATACCTTTTTCGTGTGAGCGCCAAACGGTGGTCTTTCTCCCTGTCTGATTGTACGCTACTTTTTCAAAAACGCGGTATTTGCCTTCTTTGATGCTGCGTTCGGAATAGTTGGGCAAGAGGGTTTCTTTATCGACCCAAGAGTCGTATTTATCGTGTACGGTGTAAAACCACTCGTACGAATCGTACGTTTCGCCTACAGCCTGGTAATGGTACTGCTTGCCTTCATCGTACACCCTAAAGGTAACTTCGCCGGCAGGAATCCATACAAAGTTAAGGTTGTAATAAATTTTATAAACAATGGTTTCTCCAGGCTGAAAGCTGTTGTTGCTTCCAAGTTTGGAATTGGGGTGTGGAAGGGTGTCGTTGGCGGGATAAGTGAATCCCATCAATCCAAGACAAACCAGTGTGGTTAACATGCTATGTGTTTTCATATCCGAAGGCTTTGGCAATGTTGACGTGAAACATTGAAAAAGTACCAAACAAAGCGGGCACGATCAGGTTTAAAATCCACAAACCGAAAGTTGCTCCGAGGCACGCCGAGGGTTCTGCGTAGAACGGCGCCCATATTTGTATGGCCAAGTTACCGCGTGTAAGTAACCCTGTTAGGGGTGGCAGCGGCAGGCTGGTTTGCAACAAATAGAGTGTAGCAATCCCGGCAATGGCGGTTAACACCTCCGTATGCACCCCAAAATACAGCAAAAAAAACCAATATTGCAAGGTGTAGACGGTAAATCGCAACAATGCCCAGTACAAAACATCAGACAACTGCTTCTTATTGCAATGTTGGAGCAGTTGCCATTTTTTCAACATCTCCTTTAAAAACATCGGTAAGGGCAAAGTAGTTGCCCAGCGACCAATTAAAGATATGTTAAAATACGCCCATGCAAGCAACCCCGTTGCTCCGAGCGCCGGCGCCAGCATCCAAGCCAGCCAGACTGGTTGTTCCCCTGGTAGCCCATAAAAGTAGATCACAGCAGCAGGCAACCCGATGGCGAAGATGACCAGCAACTGTGCCGCGTTGCCCAGCAAATTGGACATAATGCCATGTGCCTGGTTTTTCGGACTTAGGAACAGGATCCTGCCACCGTACTCTCCAATCCGGTTGGGCGTAAAAAGCGAAACGGCTATGCCTGCACAAACGGCGCGGAAGGCCCTTGCAGTGCCGAGGTGTTCATCGGGAGGTATCAGTATGGTCCATTTGCGTGTTTCGGCCAACCAGTTGACAGGCATGAGCATGACCGCGGCGATGAGGTACCACCAGCCGTTGTTGTTCCACGATCGGGTAAGCGTATCAGCAAAGGTTGTGAGGTTTGGGGTATGGACTAGTTCACGCCATAGGAGTATACCCACCAACACAAACAAGGAAGCCCGAAAGGCAGCCGTGAGCAGGCGGCGTTTGGCGCTTGGTGTTGTTGGGATGGCGTTTAGCATGGGTGCAAAGATAGGAGGTTTTGGATAAGGCGCAAGGAGCCGGAATGTGCGCACCATACAATGAACACAACCTAGTGCCTCTTAAGGGGTAAAATTTTGCACAACAAAAAAGGCCCGTCCAAATTTGGACGGGCCCTCAAGGTATGTTTTAGACGTGGGGTTTAGTAACCTGCGTCTTTGTTGCCTTTGAAGCTGCCACCGGTGCCGGCTTTTGGGCCTTCGGGACGAGCTTGTTCGGTTTCGCTGCCAGCTACTTTGAACTCAACCCGACGGTTGGAACGGTTGGAGCCTTTAACGGGGATCAGCGAGCTGCCTTCACCTGCGTAGTTCAGGATGATGCGGTCGCGGCTGATGCCGTGCTGTGAAGTGAGGAATTCGATGGCGGCATTGGCACGGTTGTACGACAGAACGTTGTTGTAGCCTTCGCTGCCCGTGTTGTCGGTGTGGCCGGTAGCAACCAGTTTAACCGATGGGTTTTGCTTTAGAACCTGACCAATTTGGTAGAGGTTTTCGTACTCACCGTATTTCAAAGCGTAGCTGTTGTTGTCGAAGTTCACCATTGGGAGGAACCAGTTGCTGATGCCTTTGGGTTCGGGAACTTTGAAGGCAGCCAGTTTGGCGTCAACGATGCGGTTAACATCAGATTCGGTGATGGCTTTAGGAACCTGGGCTACACCCATGGCATCAACCGTGAAACCGGGAGGTGAGTAGGGCTCATTGTCTTTGTAGTCAGGAACTTTGTCGCCGTCCGAGTCAGCAGCTACACCGCGGGTATCCACTCGTGCGCCTGCGGGGCTTTCTTTCTCTTGGTCGATCATGTCGATGATGCCGTCGCCGTCCGTATCGGTTGGGTCGTAAACCGGACGAGCTTCGAGGGCTGCGATGGCTTCTGCGGTGGTGTTAAGGGCATTGGCCCAGTAGAGGGGCTCGCTGCGCTTAACGCCGTTTTTGCTTCCGCCGAGGTTGAAGTTCAGCGAAAGGTGGGGGTAGTGCAGGAAGTCGCGGAACGTGGTCACGTTGGACTGTACGTTTTCGTCGGCATCAAGCATGTCGCCACCTGGGCCAAGCACCGTGGTAACGGTGTGCTCGAGGGCGATGTTGAATTTAGGACTGATGCGGTAAGCGAGACCGGCGCCGAAGTCGAGTTGACCTGCGATTTCGTTGTCGTATTCGCCGGATGCATCCGGACGGGTGTTGTCGCCCTGACGTACGTTGGTGTAGTCAACCATGTAATTGTTCACACCAATACCGGTGTAAACGTTTACGTTCCATTTGCGGTAAGGCTTGTTGAAGCGCAGGTTGTTTACGGTCATCACGAGGTGAGCGTAACCGCCGGCCAATATCGTTTCCGAAGTGGAAGCATTGTTACCTTCATCTTCGTTGGACATTTGGAGGTACTGTCCGCCAACACGCAGGGAGAAGACGTGGTCGAAAGCTTTGCGGAAGTGGATGCCGCCGCCAAAACCGAAGTTATGGTCGATATCACCAAGGATGAAGGGGGAGCCAAGGTCAACGCCAAGTTCCCACTGATCAGCAGGGGTATACGAACGGTATGTTGTACCGTCTTGTGCAGCCAGGCTGAAGCCAGTTGCGATAAAAGCAACAGCTAACACTAGGTTTTTAACTGTCATAAGTTGAATTCTTTTGGATGAGTAAATGTTAACAGTTCGATGAATGTTTTGTTTTGGTTGTTAGAAGCCGGGTCTCTTAATGAATATAAAACCCGATTTTGGCATAAAGATGGGACTAAAATTCAAACACCCAGCTTTTTCAGGGCCAAATATAGGGCGTTTGATGAAATATTATTTGGTGACGCATTAATTTTTAATACTTCGACCAGTGCTTTGCGTATGGTTTGCGAAGCATCGGAGAAAATCGCATGGTCGGTCATCCCCACATCGGGCTGCATTAAGTAGGCAAAAACACGCGCCATGCCGCAGTTTGCGATAAAATCGGGGATTACCGCGATCTTTTCATCCACATAACGGGCGGTCGGACCGAAAAAAACTTCGTCGTCGATAAAAGGCACATTTGCGCCACAGGAAATGACATTAACACCCGCTGCGAGCATGCGGTCCACCTGTTCGCGGGTCACCAGCTTCGAAGCTGCACCCGGAATGAAGATGTCGGCGCCCATGTCCCAGATTTTTTTGTTGACCTCTTCAAAAGGCTGGATGAACGGACTGCTCAGTTTGTTGCCTTCTTTGTGGATGAACAAACTTTTCACATCGTCGAGCGACAAACCCTGGGGCGCAAGGATGCCGCCTACGCGGTCGATGATCCCCACGATCAGAGCGTCCTCCTTTGCGAGGTAACAGGCTGCGGCCGAAGCCACGTTGCCCCAACCCTGAATGATCACCTTTTTGCCGGCAACGGTGCTCTGGTGGTACAATTCGTAATAATGCACCAGCGATTGAGCTACACCGTATCCAGTGATCAGGTCGGCAACAGCATACCGGTCGTGGCCACCTTCGGGCACATATTCGGGGTCTTCCACGGGTTTGAAACAGCCGTGACGCAACTGGCCTATGATGTTGATGGTTTGTCCTTCGGTGGGTTTCAGATGGCCTTTCACGATGCCTTCCTGGGGGTGCCACACGCCGAGTTCCTCGAGGATGGGCACCACGTCTTTGATTTCATCCACGTTCAAATCGCCGCCGGTGCCGTAATAGTTTTTCAGCAGCGGCAATACGGCTTTGTACCAACGCGCGAGCACCTGGAGGCGTCGTGGGTCTTCGGGGTCGAAGTTGATGCCGCTTTTTGCGCCGCCGATGGCTGGGCCTGCCACACTGAACTTGATTTCCATCACCTTCGCCAAGGAAGTTACTTCGTCGCGGGTGAGTCCTTTGCGCATGCGTGTGCCGCCGCCGGCAGCGCCGCCGCGCAGGGAATTGATGACAATCCATCCTTCGGCGCCGGTTTCCGCGTCGTGCCATTCAAAAATGACTTCAGGTTGTTTGTCTTTGTATTGCTGCAGTAGGGCTTGCATAATTTGGTTTTGAAGCCGCAAAAGTAGTTCGTGAAAGTTGTGTTTTGCACAATGTATTGAAAAAAGCCGGTAGATTGGCAGGCTCGAAAAATACTTTACTTTTGGCCCATGTTGCACAACTGGCTCAAACCTCTCTCCGCTCCCTTGCTCAAAAGCGCCGCCGCACTTCCCGAACACAGTTTGGGCAGGCAAATCCAATTGCACCGCACCGGCGCCGAACCCCAACTGAAAGACGTACGCGTGGCTTTGCTCGGCGTGGGCGACGCCGGCGCCGATGCCGTCCGCCAAAGTTTGTACCCGCTCGTCAACGCTTTTCCCAAAGGCTCAGTAGCCGACCTGGGCAACTTGCGCAAATCGGAAGCGGGTTTGCTCATCCCCTTGCTCAACGAACTGCTCAAAGGCAAGGTTTTGCCCATCGTTTTGGCGACAGACGACCATTTTGCCCGCGCCCAGTTTTTGGCCTACCAGGATGCCAAGGCACTGGTGAACCTCGCCGTGGTGCACGAACGGTTCGGACTCACACCCACCGACGTGTACACGCCGCTCCTCATTCCGCGGCATACATCCCTGTTTCATTTCGGGTTGCTGGGATACCAATCGCACCTCACGCCGCCCCATGTGGTGGATGCCTTGCACGATCAACATTTCGACGCCATGCGTTTGGGCAAAATACGCGCCTCATTGGAAGAAACCGAGCCGGAGATCCGCGACGCCGACCTGCTGGCTTTCCACATGGCCGCGCTCAAACAAGTGGAAGCGCCGGCCGTGGCAGGCGCTACACCTTCCGGACTTTTCACCGAAGAAGCCTGCCAGTTGTGTCGTTATGCGGGCATGAGCGACAAGCTGACCTCCTTCGGCATCTATGGTTTCGACGCAGCGCTCGACCTCGACCGTCAAAGCGCACAGGTGGTTTCGCAAATGCTCTGGTATTTTATGGAAGGCGTGTTCAGCCGCAAACAGGATTATCCGGCAACAACCAAAGGTCTTACCGAATACATCGTGGAGTTTAGAAAAATGCACTACCAGCTTACGTTTTGGAAAAGCATCAAAACCGGCCGCTGGTGGATGCAGGTGCCGTCTGCTACGCAAAAAAAACACGAACGGCACCGGCTTGTGCCGTGTTCGTTCCAGGATTACCAGTCTGCCTGCAGGGAAGAGTTGCCGGAAAGGTTGTTGCAGGCGATGAAAAGGTTTTAGGGTCCCCTGCGGGATGACAAGGGCATGCCTACCGGCCTCGTCAGCCGGTGACTTTTTCGGTCAGCGGGTGACGTGGCGGGTAGGGATGCCTCAAGCCCACATT
The DNA here is from genome assembly GCA_038249605.1 of Chitinophagales bacterium. Taxonomy (GTDB): domain Bacteria; phylum Bacteroidota; class Bacteroidia; order Chitinophagales; family Saprospiraceae; genus M3007. Next base: position 38,868 of record JBBSDH010000010.1, read on the forward strand.
CCACGCTCGGCTACGTTTAAGAAACCTCGGAGGTTTCTCAAACGTGTGTGTGGCTTGTCATCCTGTAAGGACCCACCACCCTTTCAAAAAATCCAAAATCCCGTGCCCAACTAAATATTTGTAAAAACTTAAACTGTTAAAATTTGATCTTTCACACATTGGGAAGCACGGAGAAGCATTATTGATGTCGCATTCATCAATGGTTCGTAAAGAAATCGGCGGAGCCGATTTGAG
>JBBSDH010000011.1:0-38527 GCA_038249605.1 Chitinophagales bacterium
CATGCTCCGACGCTCCCTCCACACCCTCCCTTTCCTCCTGCTCGCCTGGATCATAGCCGTGCAAGCTGGATGCCTGAGTTTCCGCACGTCTGATAGCAAATGGGAGGAAAAACTTCAGGAAAAAGGTCAGTTCTTGCAGCCCCGATTCATCGACGTGGTTGACTCCCTTGCCCAACGCAACGTGCATGCGGTGAGCATCGCGGCGGCCGACAGTTTGCCCGTTTGGGTGTTCGTACACGGTTCGCCAGGCTCTTCCGACGCTTTTTTGCACCTGCTTTCCGATACGAGTTTGAGCCGGCAATACAGGATGATCACCGTCGACCGGCCTGGTTTCGGGTACAGCGGTTTCGGTAAAGCCGAATGTTCGCTCGAAGCACAGGCCCGAGCCGTCAAACTGGTCATCGACCAAATCACACCCAATCAACCCGTATTTCTGGCCGGCCACTCCTACGGCGGACCGGTCGTTGTGCGGTTCGCCATCGATTATCCCGAAAAAACGGCAGGACTCCTGCTCCTTGCCGCTTCCATCGATCCCAATCTCGAACCCGATACCTGGTGGATGCCCGTGGTGGACAACCCTCCCATATGCTGGCTTACGCCCAAAAGCATGTTTACCAGCAACCGTGAAATCATCGCCCTGAAAAAAGAACTGGAAAATATGATGCCACTCTGGCAGCGAATCACCTGCCCGGTGGTGGTTCAGCAGGCCGTTAACGACGTGCTCGTACCCGCCGGAAACGCCGATTTTGCCAAAAACATGCTCGCCGGAAGCGCTCGGGTACGCATCGATTCTTTACCCACAGGCAACCATTTTTTTATTTGGTCAAAGCCGGAAATTGTAAAGGAAGGAATGTTGAAATTGGTCAACAGTCGGCAGTCGACAGTCAACAGCCAGTAGTCGAATGGTGCATATTTTTCCGGATTGCAACCAATTTCGTGAAAAACGAGGTATTTTTAGACCTTCCAAGACTGCCGACTGCCGACCAAAACCCCCAGCCCATGACGGACAGAAACTTTTTAAAAGCCCTGCGCATCCCTACTTCCACCGACCCAATTCGCGTACTCGTAAGCGCCTGCCTAACCGGCATCACCTGCGGCTACGATGGCTCGGCCAACGGCGAGTATCCTTCGGTTTTGAAATTGCTGAATTACGATACGGTTCGGCTGGTAAAATTTTGTCCGGAAGAATTTTCCTTCGGTTCACCGCGTGAAATGTGCGACCTCCACGGCGGCACAGGCGACGATGTGCTTGATGGCAAGGCGCGTATGCTGAGCGAATCCGGCATCGACTGGAGTGAGGGCATCGTTCGGGCTGCCGAAAAAATGGCGGAAGTTGCCCGGCGTGAGGATGTGGAATTGTGTGTGATGATGGACATCAGTGCCGCATGCGGAAGCCAGGTTATTTACGACGGAAACCGTTTTTCGGAAAACAAGCAGTACCAGATAGGGGCAGGTGTAGCGGCAGCCAAACTGATGCGTGAAGGTTTTAAGGTGATCAGTCAACGCGACTATGCTTCCCTTGAGATCCTTTACAGGAAGCTTGATCCGATGCATGAAATGAATGAAAAAGCAATAGACTGGCACGAAGTAGAATGGTACAAAAACTACTTCAAAACTGTTTAATAATTCAAAAAACCTCGGGCATTTCCGTCATTTCCATGGGTATGGCAGGGAAAGTATAACCTTGACTTGAAAAATATTCGAGGGTGGCCGGTAGGGCAAAACGCAATTTTTGCTCGGCTTTCATGCTGTCGTGGAACACCACAATAGAACCCGGACCTGCGTTATCACGCACGTTTTCAAAACACAATTCGGGCGAAAGCTCCGTGTCGAAGTCGCCGCTGAGCACATCCCACATGATGATGCGGAAGTATTTTTCCAAAATCATGCGTTGCCTTGGCATGAGGCGGCCGTAAGGTGGACGAAACAACGGACTGCGTACGTATTGCTGGCATCGGCGCACGTTGTTGAGGTAGTCTACATGTTCGGTGTGCCATCCGTTGAGGTGGTTGTACGTATGGTTGCCCACCGAATGACCTTCACTGAGCAGGCGTTGGTACAAATGGGGGTGGCGCATCACGTTTTCGCCAACACAAAAAAAAGTGGCGCGGGCGTTGTACCGGGCGAGCAAATCGAGCACCCAGGGTGTTACTTCAGGAATGGGACCGTCGTCGAACGAAAGATACAGCTGCCGCTCCTCCGTGGCGATCTGCCAGGTGTAGAAGGGCATCAGAGCCCTGATCAGCTTGGGTGTTTTGACGAGATACATGCAGGAAGGACGAAATTTTTTTGTAAAAATGGGGCATCACACCCAAACCTGTATCCCTTTGGCAAACAAGATTGCCATACTTATGGCAAAAACCGCTACTTTTGCTGTTCTTTAAACAAAAACTACATGTCCGTACGCGTACGATTCGCACCTTCTCCCACAGGAGCGCTCCACATAGGCGGAGTGCGTACTGCTCTTTACAATTACCTGTTTGCACGGCAGCAGGGTGGCAAGTTCATTTTGCGCATCGAAGATACAGACCAAAACCGCTACGTACCGGGTGCTGAATCTTACATCATCGAAGCACTTCGTTGGGTAGGTTTGTTGCCCGATGAAGGACAGGAATTCGGCGGCGATATGGGCCCTTACCGCCAAAGCGAACGCAAAGCCATTTACAAACAATATGCCCTCGATCTGGTTGCCAAAGGGCACGCCTATTACGCTTTTGACACACCGGAGGAACTGGAAGCACTGCGCGAAAAAGAACCCAATTATACCTGCAACTTCCGCACCCGCATGGGCATGAGCAACAGCCTCAGCCTGCTGGCCGATCAGGTTCAAAAACTGCTCGATGCAGACGTCCCTTCGGTTATCCGCTTGAAGGTAGAACCCGGGCGCGACATCATCATCAACGACATGATCCGCGGCGAAGTGGTGTTTTCCAGCGATGAGGTGGACGACAAGGTGCTGCTCAAAGCAGACGGCATGCCTACCTACCATCTTGCCAATATTGTGGATGACCACCTCATGCAGATCACCCATGTGATCCGGGGCGAAGAATGGTTGCCGAGTACTGCCCACCACGTGTTGTTGTACGAAGGTCTCGGCTGGTCCGATACCATGCCCCGTTTTGCCCACCTGCCGCTCATCCTCAAACCCGAAGGCAACGGAAAACTCAGCAAACGCGACGGCGCAAAATTTGGCATACCGGTGTTTCCATTGGCATGGGAAGGCGAAACCGTGGCAGAACATTTTCCAGGTTTCCGCGAAACAGGATTTTTGCCGCAGGCAGTCCTTAACTTCATCGCTCTGCTGGGCTGGCATCCGGGCGGCGATCAGGAAATGTTTACCCTGGAAGAACTGACCGCAGCTTTTTCCGTGGACCACATCAGCAAAGGCGGCGCCCGTTTCGACTACGACAAAGCGAAATGGTTCAATCAAAAATACATCCAGGCCATGTCCAACGAAGCCCTGGTGGAGCATATTCGTCCGCTCGCCAAAGCCAAAGGTTACGCCGTGAGCGACAGCTACCTTGCCACGGTGGCAGGACTGATGAAGGAGCGGGTCACTTTTTTGCCCGATTTTGTAGAGCAGGGGTATTATTTGTTTGAATCGGTAAAAGATTACGACAACGATACCTTGCAGAAAAAATGGAAATCCGAACTGACGCCGGTTTTTGAAAAACTTATGGAACGTTTGCAGTCAGTTGCTTCCTTTGAAGCCGCAGAGGTGGAAAGTTCTGTAAAGGATTTTGTGCAGGAACAGGGCTTAAAATCCGGCGATGTGCTTCCTTTGTTGCGCATTGCGCTGGCAGGAACCATGAAGGGTCCTGCTGTTTTTGACATGGCTGCTGCTTTGGGACGTGAAGAAACGGTGCAGCGTTTGCGAACCGCAGTGCATCATTTCAACCAGACCATTGCAACTGTTTGAACAAAACGACGTATGGATAAGAAGAAAACGCGCAAACAACATGAACCTCCCAAACCATCGGAGGAAGACCTGAAAAAAATGAACATTCGGGTGAATGAGTTTGGGCAAATCATCAAAGACTACGACGTCGACGATATCAATGCCTTTTTGAATGAAAAAGTGCAGGATAAAAAACTGAACGACGAACAATAGGTATTCCCGCCCTCGGCTGAAGCCGATTTTTCCTTAATCCTTCGGACTTTTTGCCGCAGGCAAAAAAACTTTTTTCTTTGGCTGTTGTGAAATAGTCGATAATCAATTGGAAGTGAACATCTCCTGAACCATCGAATGTGCAATGCATTCGAAGCATGAAACATGTTTGTATGATCAACCGGTTACACCAGCTAGTGCGGGCAGTACCTCAATGGATTGGTATCTTTTTTCTTGCTTTTGTGCCATTGGCGCTGAAAGCACAGCAAGGTGCTTTTAACTTCAGTTACCCTGGTCCCAATACCATTGCGGTTGGTGTCAATTGCACGGGGGTATTGCAGGGAAACATAGGAACACCTGTGGTTTCCTCTGTCAACATGAGCCCCATTACTTTGTCTCAAATCAATACTACGTTAACTACTTTTGGATTGAACGACCCGCAAACGCCGGGTCTGTACGTAATCCATTGGGATGTAGCCAACCAGGGAGGACAAAGTGCAACTTTTGTTTTTGTAATCACTTTCGTCGATCAATCCGCTCCGGTATTTGACCTTTTCGGTATCGACCAGTTTTTGACCTTCGGCTCCATTGCGCTGGTGCCGCCAGCTCCTAACATTCCGGTGATCGACAACTGTACGCCGGTGACTACCACCTATGTACAAACCACGCCGCCAGCACTTTGCGCCGGTGGGGTATTTACGCGTACCTGGACGGCCACTGACACCTTCAGCAACACGGCGGTTTTTACCCAAACCATTACCATCATTGCGGATATCCTTCCTCCCCAGGTCCTTGTTTCGCCTCAAAATGGCAGTTCCCCCTGCGCCAACCTGCCCACTGCCTACCCGGCCTGGCTGAACGCTCAAATGGCGGCTTTTGAGGCCTCCGACCCTTCCGGCATCGCTTCCTACACCAACAACTCGCCCCTTCCTTATCCGCCGGGATGCGCCGGGAATACAATCGTTACGTTTAGGGCTACCGACAATTGCGGACTTTTTACCACGCGTACAGCCACCTTTTTCACTTCCGATACCCAGCCTCCTGTCATTGCCGATGATGCCAACGATGTGGTGGCCTATTGCGCACTGTCGGGACCGCCAGTGCCTGCGCTTTCCGCCTGGATTCAAAACCATGCGACCACGGTGGCCAGCGATGCTTGTACACCCACCAACAATTTGGTGTGGTCGATGCAGATCAACGGCAACACCATTGATTCGGCAGGCGTTGTGGCCGCATTCCAGGCCTCTTTTGCCAACGGTTGTGGTCCGCAAACCATCGGTGGCGTCAGCTACAACAAGGTACGTGGCAAAGTTACCGTCGACTTTTTTGTAGCCGACGCCTGTGGTTTAGTTACCCCTGCCGGACAGGCTGATTTCGGGGCCATTGATACCATTCGCCCCATCGTCACAGGCACGACCATCACCGAACAATGCGGACAAAACAACGACAACCAGGCGCTGGCCAACTGGATCAACGCCAACGGAAATGCAACCGTTACCGACGAATGTTCGGGGTATACCTGGACCAATTTTTCATGGACAACCTCTCTTGGTGCAACCGGAAATGGGGTGTTCAACACCGGTCCTTATCCCGTTGTGCCGGCCAACAATTGCAACTGGCATGTGGACGTCACTTTCCGCGTCACCGACGATTGTGGAAACATCGGCTCGGGAACCCTTCGTTTTGAAATACGCGATACCATCAAACCGGTGTTCAGTGGATTAGCGCCTGTAGCCATTCATTATTGTCCAGCCCCACTGCCTGTTTTGCCGAACGCTGTGGTTTCAGACAACTGCGACAATGCTGTTTCTATTTCGTTTGTGCGCGATACGCTTCAGGTGGTTTGCGACGGATCGTACGATCTTCAGGTAGTGTGGACGGCCACCGACGATTGCGGCAACAGCCAGTCAGCTGTTCAGATTTTACAAGTACGCGACACCACATCGCCGTTTTTTACCCTTTTTCCACCAACGATTTTACTTACCTGCGACAATGTGGTGATACCTCCGCCGCCCACACTCGGCAACGGCATCAATGCTTCCGACGCTTGTGGCAGCGTGACCGGTTTGCTGTCGGCAATAACATCACAACAGAACCCGGATACTTCGAATTGTGGTCATTACACGTACAACATCCTGCGCACTTTTACGGCGGTTGATGCTTGCGGAAACACCAAAACTGCTGTCCAGATCATCGCGGTTCAGGATCTGGCGCCACCTGTTTTCAGTGGATTTACCAGCATCACAGCCAATTGTGAAACCACCCCTGTTTTTCCACCTCCTACAGCCACCGACATATGCAGCGGACCAACTCCTACACCGGTTCTGGTGAGCGATGTTATTACCGGCGGTTCGTGCGATGATTCTTACATCCAAACACTTACATACAACGCGACCGATGTGTGTGGCAACGTAGGCGTATTTGTAAGGCAGATCCTTTTTGTAGATACCATACGGCCGCAGCTAAGCGGCATTCCCGGCGACCTATTTGTGGATTGCGACGGCATTCCCGCACCACCAGGCCCAGGCGTGATTACAGGAACCGACAACTGCGACGAATCGGTAAACATGGTGATGGTGCAAAGTGAAATCCGCAATCCGGATACCACCTTGTGCGACCACTGGGCCAACTACATGATCATCCGCACTTGGACGGTGAGCGACAACTGCGGCAATACGCGCAGTTACACTCAGTCGATCAGTGTGCAGGACAACACGGGTCCTTACCTTGAGATACCGGATACCATCAGTTTGCCCAATGAAACAGGGTTGTGCGGAGCCAATGTTTTGGTACCGCCGCCCATCAGTTTGTATGATTTGTGCAGTTCGGTACAACGGAGTGTTTTGTTGGCCGACACCGTATTACTTGTTGCTTCGGGTGTTCCGGCAGATCTGGTACCGGTGGATACGGTGGTGTTTCAGTGGATGGTGCCGGGAGGACCGCCATTGAACCCTGTTACCGGCACGCCGTTGTTTACCGTATTTCTCGACAATGCAGATTCAGAACTAGCTTCCGAGTCGTTTACCATTCTGGGAGAAGACGATGTGGTTCTGGGGATTACGAACCCTACTGTCGCTCCTTGTGGCAACGGCTCCACCCAGGTAAACATTCCTTCCAACTTGCTCAACCTATGGCTCACCGACGGAGAGCTGGTGCTTCGGCTTGCACCCAACAGCCAGGGCGCCGATGCCTGCAATGCCATTTGTGCGGGAGGCAGGGCACGCGGTGTGTTGCAGTACAACCAAGCCGACCAGCAAGTACCCATTTCTCTGATGTACAGCCTCGACGGCGGAGCAATGGCCAATTATCCTCCACCAACATCCGTGTTTCTGGATGCCGGAGAACACCAGGTGAGCTACATGGCTACAGATTGTGCTGGCAACAGTACAACAGCGTCCCTGGTGCTCAACATCGAGGACATAGAACCGCCGGCCATGGCAGCATTGCCCAACCTGACAGCGTATGTGGGTGCAGTGGCATGTTCAGCAACGGTCAGCCTTCCATTTCCCGACATCACCGACAATTGTGGTGTTTCGGGCGCCATCAGCAAAGCGTCTGCTTCGGTTATGGTGAAATTTCAATCCAATCCGAACATCGCCGGTCCGGTACCAACGAACACGTTTTTGTCGGTAACCGGCTTGATTCCCAATGCGGTGGGTAACGGCGTTTTGCGCATTTTGAACCTTGGCGACAATGGTGAAACGGGCGAGTTTTTCAGAATTTTTGATGAAAACAACCAGCTACTCGGCACCACAGCCATCGGTTCGTTGGCCGGACAATGTACTGCGGTAAATCAGACGATCATTGCCATTTCGGCCAATGACATCAACCAGTGGGCTGCGGGCAACGGTGTATCCAATTTTGAAGCCCGAGCCAACACAGACGTGTTGAATTTCTCCAACTTTGTATCGCCTTGCGGACCGCTGACCAACCAGATGGATGGCATAAGTACGTTGCAGGCCGTTTTAGAATATCCTTATGCCGTGGTCACGTATGAAATTTTGCAGAACAACACCGTGATCCAATCGGCATTGCTTACAGGCGCACAAACCAACGTAAACCTGCCTCCCGGAGTGTACAGTGTTCGGTATACCGTACCCGACGCAAGTGGCACGGAAGGTTCGGTCAGTTTTGGCCTTACGGTTCGTGATACCGTACCGCCGCAAGCCCTGTGTGTGAGCACCACCATATTCACCAATCCATCGGGGGTGGTCAATTATACTTTATTGCCGTCGGAAGTAAACAATGGTAGTAGCGACCAGTGTTCGCCTACCGTGGGTCTTCAGATAACGCCCAGCATTTTCAATTGCAACATGGCCGTAGGGCCGCAAAACCCATACACCGTAACGCTTACGGTGACTGATTCGTCGGGAAACAGTGCTACTTGCACAGCCCTTGTACGCGTGGAAACACAGACCTTTCAACCCACCGCATCTTCGGGTGTATGTGAAGGCGGTAGCATCCAGCTTATGGCCAATCCTCCGGCTGCACCGGGCAACAATGCTTACACCTACAAGTGGTCGGGACCGGGAAATTACATGTCGAACCTCGCCAATCCGGTGCTCACCAATGTAAATTTGACCGCAGAAGGCACTTACACGGTGACCATTACCGGGTTTACAGGTTGTACCGCTTTGGGTATGGTTCAGGTTGACTTGGTGACTCTGCCCATGCCGCCCATCAGCGCAAGTACCGTTACACCCTGCGAGGGTAACAGTTTCCTTTTGTCCACGCCTCCATTTGTAGGAGCAGGCGTTACTTACCAGTGGTTCTCCGGTTCACCAGGCAGCTCCACACTCCTTGCAAACACCGTCATTCCCCAATACAACGTACCCGCGCCTCCATTAGGCAGTAATACCTATTATGTGCAAACCCTTGGGAATGGTTGCTCTTCAGAGCCGTCCATTTTGTTGAATGTAGTGGTACAAGCCCGCCCGCCGGCTGTTGTGGACCAGACGGTTATCAGTGTGTGTGCTGGTGCAAATATTTCTTTTGGGACACCCCTCACAGGGTACAATTACTCGTGGACAGGCCCAAACGGCTACAATTCACTGTTGCAATATCCCCCTTCCATTGTAAATGCTTCGGCCATACACGCCGGTGTATATACCCTTATCACGAGTCAGAACGGATGCAATTCTCTTCCAGCTACGGTTACGGTAACCGTCAATCCACGGCCAGCGAAACCTCTTTTGTCGGGAACCCCATCGGTTTGTGAAGGTGATACGGCCAAGCTGATTTGTAGTTTTCCGCCTACAACAGGCCAATATTTTTGGGTTTCTCCACAATTGGTTACCACTTCTACTTCGATCAACGAACTTGTTTTGCCCATTGTTTCCGTGCTCGATTCGGGGCTGTGGAATGTTTACATCATACAGGGAGGATGCCAGTCTGAAACATCGTTGTCGTTCCTGCTGGATGTAGACAAAAAACCTGCAATAACGGCCAGTTACAATGCCCCGCTTTGCCAAGGCAACCTGTTGCAACTTACTGCGGCAGCAAACATGTCCGGATTGTTCTACAGTTGGAATGGACCCAGCGGATTTTTGTCGCTGCAACAAAACCCAACCACCAATGGTGTGACTGGCGTGTATACTGTGGTTGCCCAAACAGGCAACGGGTGCAAAGACACGTCTTCGGTGAATGTTTTGCGGATACCGCTTCCTGTAGTAACGGTAACCAACAATGCGTTGCCTTGTGCCAATGGTTCACAGGATGTTCAGTTACAACCTACTGTGGTAACGCCGTATACTCCGGTCACGTATTCCTGGATGGGTCCCGGCGGATTTGTGTCGAGCCTGCCCATGCCCATTATTCCCGGTGTGGATGTTGATGACAACGGAACGTACGTTGTGGTGGTCACCGATGCTTTTGGATGTATGTCGTTGCCAAGTTCGACAACCATCAATGTTGAAAACAATCCAATACAGCCTTTCATCACCAGCCCCGATGCCATTATTTGTGTGGGCGAATCCACCATTTTGCAAGTACCAACGGTGTACAATCAGGATGTGGATTATTTGTGGAGCACACCGTTGGGAGAGCTTATTCTGACCAACACTCCTTTTTTTGTCATCAACAACGCCTCCTTGTTGCAGGGTGGCACCTACACCGTTGTTGTGGAAACCGAAAACTGCGAATCACTTCCTTCAGCGGCCTTTACCGTACAGGTTCTTGCTGCACCAGCGCAGCCTGTGGCTTTTGTTTCCTCGGATTCGGTATGTGCAGGGTCTCCTTTGCAACTTTCCACCGCCCTGGTGGCAGGCGCCACTTACCAGTGGGAGGGACCGTGCTTCTATTCCTCCAGCCTTCAGAACCCGCTCATCAATCCAACGGGTTCCTGCACCGCCGGCGCCTATTCCGTGGCCGTTACAGTTAATGGTTGTACGTCGCCCGAAAGTGAAACTGTGCTGGTTGCTTTGAAACCTGTGCCTCCTACACCGGTTGCCTTGCCTGCGACCAATGTTTGTCTGGACAGTGGCGATACACTTTTCCTGCGCATCAACAATACGCCTGCTTTGCCGTTTGCCCAATACACCTGGTACAATGCCCAAAACAACCAGGTGATGGGACCATCAACGATTGCATTGACATACCCGGTTACCAACCTGACGAGCCTTTTGCCAGGCATCAACAGCTTTTATGTTGTTGCAACCCTGAATGTTTGCAGCTCGGCACCTTCGCTTCCTGTACAGGTTTCCTTTGATACCGTGCCCAACAACAATGCCTATGCCGGTGATGATTTTATCGCTTGTGCGTCAAACCCCATAACGCTCGATGCGGATTTGCCGGGTGGAAGTGTAACTGGCCGCTGGGTACTGGTAAGTGGCCCACCGGTCAACATCGTGAATCCTGCAAATCCAGGTACTACGATTACCGGCGCGCTGGCAGGCAATACCTACCAGTTTGCCTGGATCCTTTCCAACGGCGCCTGTAAAAACTACAGCAACGACATTGTCGCAGTTGCCGTTGTCGCTGCTGAAACAGCTCAGTCTGTGCCTTTCATCGAAATCTGTGCTGAAACAACCGTTACACTTGCTGCGACCCAGGGACAATCGGCCCCGGGTATTTGGACCCAACCCAACGGACAACAACTGCTGGGTGTTATCATTGAAGATCCTTTCGATCCCAATACCATGGTGATGGGCATGACGCCTGGCAACACGTATTTGTTTTACTGGGCCCTGCCCAACCTCGGATGCGGTGTTTCCCTGGATACTACCCGCGTGCGATCGTTGAGCCCCAAACCCAATGCAGGCTCAGATATCTCCATTTGTAGCGCCGACAACTGCACCATCCTGAATGCAGAAACCATACCGAGCAGCGAAACATCACTCTGGTCGTCGAACAACCCACAACTCTCCTTTACCAATTCCAACAACCTCAGTACCACGGTGTGTGGATTGGAACCCGGCGCCAACCTTATCGTATTCACCACCAACGAGGGCCGCTGTGGCGACAAGTCTCGCGATACCCTCATCATCAATTTTGAACCTACGCCCATAGCCGTTGCGGATACTGTTTACATACCCAATGCAACCAAAAAAACTATGGATGTTTTGCTCAACGACTTTTTACCCGATGTCTATTCGGTTACGGTGGTGGAACAGCCGCTACATGGTACATTGCAGGACATGACCGACGGCATTTACAGCTATTTGCCCAATATTACTTATGCCGGCCAGGACCAGTTCCGCTACAAGGTTTGCAACCTGAACTGTTCCGACGCCTGTACGTTCGCCGTGGTTACCCTGATTGTGGAAGAGCAAGGCGATTGTGCCATACCAACCCTTTTTACCCCAAACAACGACGGGGTGAACGACATATTCGTGGTCCCTTGTCTGGGTACCGATGGTAAGCTCGACAATAAAGTGAGTATTTTCAACCAGTGGGGCGATGAGGTTTTTGGCGCCCAGCCATACAACAACAACTGGGACGGGACTTACAACGGCGAGGACTTGCCGGCAGGGACCTATTACTATGTGGTCAAATTCAATGCAGATGGCGGCATCAAAACCGGCTTTTTGGTCCTTCAACGCTAAACACTCAACCAAATCATGGCATTACGTTTCCACATTATTTTCCTTTTGTTGCTGGGTGCAAGCACCCTGCAAGCCCAACAGGAACCGATGTATACGCAGTTTATGTTTGGTAAAATGCTGTACAACCCTGGCTACGCCGGAAGTTTCGAATCACCGACCCTACTCGCGGTGTACCGCAACCAATGGATAGGCCTCGAAGGTGCGCCAAAAACCATGGCTTTGTCGTACAACCAACCCCTGCTCAACAACAGGGTGGGCGTGGGTGGCAACATCGTGCGCAACAGCATCGGCATAAACCGTACCCTTACCATCGACATCGCTTATGCCTACCGGATCACCATGCGTCGCGGTTACCTCGGCATTGGATTGCAGGCCAGCATGCGCCACATGTACCAGGACTGGACCGACAGCCGCCTCATAACCACCCAACCTATAGGCATCGACGGTGCTGTGCCGGGTGATGTCAAAACCAAATTGGTGCCCAATTTTGGCTTTGGCATTTTTTACAACGGCCCGAAATGGTTTGCCGGCATTGCCGCTCCCAGGCTGGTGAGCAACAACATCGATTTTGCCGAACAAGGCGGCTTACTCTCCCGTGAGGTACAACACCTCAATGCTATGGCAGGGGTTTCGTTTGACCTCGGCGAAGATATGGAACTGACACCCCAAATCCTGCTGAAATACGCCATTGGAACCCCGTTTGACGCCGATGTAAACGTAATGGCCTCGTACAAACGAAAAGTATACCTGGGTGCTACCTACCGTACCGGGGGCGACAGCGGCGGTGCAGGAGAAAGCATCGACGCCCTTTTTGGCGTTCAGGCCACTAAAAACCTGTTCTTTTGCCTCTCCTACGACATAGGTCTGACCAAGCTGCGCAAATACAACAACGGAAGCATAGAGGCTACAGCACGCTGGTGGTTTACACCTCCTGAAGGTGAAGAAGTGATCAACCCCAACCGTCCCTGGTAAATTTTAACTTTTTATTTGGTTTTGCCGTATCGCATTTTGAATGTTTGCGACGTTTAAGAGTGGTCATCAACAAACGAATTCTATGCTACGTACCTGCTTAATCCTACCCTTCCTCGTGTTTTTTGCCTTTGTACATACGCTTTCGGCCCAGCAATCGGCCAAAAGCAAATCCAAAGAGCGTTTTCGTGAAAAGGACGATCCCAACAACATCATCCGCATCCGCAATACCAAAGAATTGAACAGCCAGGGCACCGATTACAGCCCTGTTTTTTACGACAACGGTCTTGTTTTTGTCTCCAGCCGTAAAAAAAGCGGTCCACAGGACAAAAAAAGCGGTGAAACTTTCTCCGAACTTTATTTCTCTCCCTTCGATCCCAACGGCGATCCTGCTTCGCCACAGAAATTTTCCCTGGAAATCAATTCCAGCCTGCACGAAGGTCCCGTTACTTTCAGCCGGGATTTCAAAACCATGTACTTTACCCGCAACAACATGCACAAAGGCGTGCAAAAAGCCGATGAAAAAGGCGTGGTGCGGTTGAAAATTTACGAAGCCAATGCTGGCCCCATCGATTGGATGAATGTGCGCGAACTGCCGTTCAATTCCGACGATTATTCTTGCCTGCATCCCAGTTTGAGCGTTGATGGAAACCGCCTTTTTTTTGCCTCCGATATGCCGGGTGGTCAGGGCGGTTACGACATCTGGGTGTCCCAACGCGCTCCCGAAGGCCATTGGGGTCCTCCCATGAACCTTGGACCCATTGTCAATACGCCCGAAAACGAAGTTTTTCCTTTCATACACATCTCGAATACCTTGTTTTTTTCCTCAACAGGACACGAAGGCTTGGGTAAACTCGACATTTTCCGCGTCGACCTCGACCAGGTCAACCAGGAAGTGTTTAACCTGGGAGACAAGTTCAATTCGAACGAAGAGGAGTTGGCTTTTGTACTCAATGACGACGGAACACGCGGCTTTTTTGCCAGCGATCGAGGCAACGGATTCGGTAAGGACGACATCTACTCTTTTTCCATTGAAAAAGGTTTTGCCGGCGCCAAACCCGAATCGAAGGACATGAAAATCAAAGTCGTGGACGCCAACACCAATGAAAGCTTGCAAGGTGCAGGAATTCGCATCCTCCAGTTCTCAGACGGTGGATTTGTATCGGGCAACAACGACGTGTTTACCATCGACATGCAACAGATGGACCTCGACCAGCCCAATACCCTTTCTATGCGCGTGGTGCGCAAAGACGCCGATGACCTCGGGCGCCCCGACCTCTACACCAATGTCCAGGGCGAAGCCTTCAATGCGTTTACCCAATACCGCCAGTACATGATTGTGGTTACCTACGATGGATATGAGGCTGGTGAACAGGCTTTTTCGTTTGAACAAAATCCGGAGACCCAAAACATCTTCATCAAGTTGCATCCTGCCGGAAAATGCCTTCGCGCGGGCGGTGTGGTGCTTACCGATAAAATGGGCACGCGCATCAATTTCGCCAACGTGCGTTTTACACACAAAATGAGCGGCAAATCACAAATGGTGCGCAGCAATACCAACGGCGAGTTCGACCTTTGTCTCACCGAAGATGGCGACTACCTCGTACAAATCGAACGCGATGGATTCCTGCCCGAAAACTATTCCCTGGCGTTGCAACAAGGCCAAAAAGCATTCAACGAAGTGCGCATGCGCCCCACAGAAGTGGGCGTGCGGGAAGAGGAACTGCTGCCCCTGGCCAGTGGCATCAAAACCGGATCGGTCATGGTGATGGACCGCATCAAATTTGAAGAAAGCAAAGCAACGCTCAACCAAAGCGCCGTTCGTCACCTCGACGCCCTTTACGAACTTATGTTGCGGTACCCGGAAATGGAAATCGAATTGACGGTACACACCGACGCCCGTGGAGATGCCGCCGAAAACCAGGCATTGACCGCCGAACGCGCCAAAAACTGCAAAACATACCTCACCTACCGTGGTGTGGCGGAAAAACGCGTCCAGGTCTTAGGCAAAGGTGAATCTGAAATCCGCAACCGATGCACCGATGGCGTGGAGTGTTCCGAAGAAGAACACAAAAGCAACCAACGCATAGAAATTAAGGTGAAAAGGATTGGGGCTTAAATTACCCATGAAAGTGCAGTTCATTAAAAAAACCAGCCGGCTTGCCGGCTGGTTTTTTTAATGAACTGCACTTTCATGGGTCTAAAAGGACGAAGGGATGCGGCACTGGTTACTGTTGCCAAAAATCATGCTCCCTGTTGAACAGGTCGTCTTCAATATTTTTGGAAGCAAACAAAAGGTCTGGCCCGGAAAGGTAATCCTCCAGACGGCGGCCGTAAAGGTTGTTCTCTTTGGACACGTACGATGCGAAGTAGCGCATCTCCAGCATGTCTTCCCAGGTGGTTGTGGCCGACCAGTTGTTGCCGTGGGTATGCGCCTGCCATTGAGCCAAAAGTGGACGCGAAGAGGTATAGTGCACCCAGAACAGTGGAATTTCAAAACGGAAATTACCGTTGTTGTCTCGCGAAGTATACAACGGCGCAATGCCCAGGATACGTACACGCAATTGGGAAGTACAGGCGTCGAAATACCAGGATTCGAGTACGCGGTACCGTTTTACATCCTCCCAGTTGATGTCGTTGTGGACAATCACCACTTCTTCCTTGTAGGTAACCGGATCAAATCGAACAACCGTATCCGTTTTGGAAAGCAACGCAAGAATTTGATCGCCATCAAGCCTTTCTGTAAAGTTTTCGGAGGTATACAGGGGCAGATCACTGTCTTTGGCAGCTTTGCCGAGCAGGCTAAACAACGGCGCTTCGGGGTTGACGAACGTGTGGTTTATCTTTTCCCGCACGTCGATGACGCGCCAAACGCGTTTTTCCCACAAAATGTCGGATTCGCGCAGGGGAGGGTAATCCAGCGTGTGTTTTTCGACCACCGTACGCCGCTCCACGATGTCGTTGAGCGGCATGGGCGGGGCCGTTTCCGAATCGAGTGGCATGGCAACGGGTTGTGCCGTGGCGAGGTTTGCGGCAAGCAAAAGCCCGCTTGGGAAAGTCAATAGAAGAACCCTCCGCATGTGATGCAGTGTGTACATGTGTTAACCGTGTTTAGTAAATGAAAAATAGGAGTAAAGGGCCTGTGTGGAGACACGTCAAGCCAATAGAATCCCTGAAGGGAATGTTTTGCCGGAAATCGGGAGCGGGAGAAAAACGCCTTGCGGCGTCAGGTTACCTTATCAACAATAAAGCCCTTTTGAAACGCGGTTGTCTAAAAACCTATTTCAACCCCGAAAAACTTTAACAAATTGGGCAAATGCTGCAAGATCATCGAAGGTGTATTCGGGTGATTCCGATTTGATTTTTTCCGAATCTTCTGCCTTTCCATGTATAAAAACGCTGTGCATGCCCGCCTTGTGCGCAAAGCCCATGTCGGAAACCGAATCGCCCACCATCCAGGCGTTTTTGAAGTCAATTTGGGGGAAATCCGTTTGGGCCTGCAAAGCCATTCCTATTCCTGGTTTGCGGCAGTCGCAGTCGGCATCGCTTTTGTGTGAACAAAAATAAAATCCGTCGATGCGTCCACCCAGGCGGGTTGCTTCGGCGCGCAGGGCGTGGTGCACCCGTTTCAGATCGTCTTCCGTCATCAATCCTTTCCCGATGCCCTGCTGGTTTGTAACCAATACGATGGGTGAGAAATAGGCCGACAGCAGGGCCATGGTTTTGGCGAGTTGCGGAACCGGGACAAGCTCGGACGCCGATTTGACGTAATCACCAGGAAGGCGTTCGTTGAGCACGCCGTCACGGTCGAGGAAAAGCGCGGGTTTCAAAGTTCAAAGTTTAAAGTGGCAGGGCATCACTTGCGGGAGTCGTTCACACCATGGTGGCGGATGCAAAGTAAACTTTTCCCACAGGCAAACGTTTAATGGACTTCAAAAACAAATACATTTTTCTTTCAAACAAACACCATGCACATCACCATACTTTCGGGCAGCACCCGCATCAACCGACTTTCGCACCGCGTTGCAGTTGGTCTTGCCAAAGTAATCAATGCTCAGGGAAATCACACAGCTGAAGTTTTGGATCTGGCCGAATACCGTTTTCCGCTGATGGAAGAAGTATTGCAAAGCCTGCTGCAACCACCTGTTGGACTGGCGGAATTTGCGTGCAAAATCAAAGACTCGGATGCGCACATCATGGTGTCGCCGGAGTACAATGGAAGCTACACGGCGGCTTTAAAAAATGCAGTAGATTACCTTATAGAAGGCGAATTCCAGCGCAAGGCCGTTGGCGTGGTGTCGGTAACCTCCGGTATGATGGGCGGCATGCGAGCTGCCATGGCCATGCAGCAACTTGTACTGGGCATCGGAGGCTATGCTTTGCCTCAGATGCTGACCGTAGGGCAAGTAGCCCAGCGTTTCGATGAAAATGGCGATTTACTGGATCCTGTTTTTGAAAAAAACGTATTCACTTTTTTGCAAAACTTCTACTGGCTGGGCGAAGCGGTAGCCGAAAAAAAGATGGCTTTTTCAGGCACACTGTAGGAGCTAAAAATCTGTTCCGAGCGCAAAATGGAAAATAGGTTTCTGCACCACGCGTGTTTCAATGCCCCATCCGTAATCGGCGCGTAGGTACATGCCAAAAATAAGCGCACGGGCGCCGATGCCGTAACCAATCACCAGAGGATCGCGGAAGTAGTTCACTTTTACGATCACATTGGGATTGTTGGTGGGCCCCCCAAAGAGGAATACGGTATTGAGCGGATTATCGCCGCTGTAAGGACTGGTACCTTGCCACGCAGTTCCAGCATCGAGGAAACCAACCAGCTGGAAATTGCGCCAAAAATTGCCCAAAACAGGTTTGTTGGAAAAATATTTGAAGATGGGTACGCGCAATTCGGTATTTACAAGAGCAAATGAGCTGCCGTTCCGAATGTTTTGTTTGAATCCGCGCATGTTTGCAGCTAGGGTCTGGTAGGCGAAATTGCCCTCCTGAGGTACGGGAATGTTGTTGTTGAACTGGGGAAACAGCCAGTTGTCGACACCTCCGAGGTAATACAGGATGCGTTCGGAACCGAACGTGGTTTGTGCAGCCAGACGAACGGCCAGGATGGAGCGCCGGTCGAGTTTTTGGTAATGCCGGGCATCGAGACCTACAACCGTCATGAATCCACTGTTGAAATCGAGGCTCCACTCTGGTTGGGTATTGAACTCAAAACGTTTGACAGCTTCCACAAACAAACGCGCTCGTGTGCCTGTTTTCAGGTTCAAATCCACATCCACAATGTTGTCGTACACCGCTGTAAGGCGCAGGCTTGCACGTTGCTCCTTGAATTCGGGAAACTCAAGCGTGGGCCTGTTGGCCGAAAGCACGATGCTTCGATCCTGCCGTAAGGTGCCCATGGCACGCACACTGAAAAAGGCACTGAATGGATAGCGTAGTTCGTATTGTCCCAAAACGGTGTTGGTGCGCACCTGAATGGGTTGTGGCGGATTACCAGCCAGGATATCATCGGCGTTGTTTACCGTGGTTCTGCGGTACAACGCATAACGTTTATCGATACGGTGTTTTTTATCGGTGAGCCAGAGGTAGTACTCCGTTCCGTTGAACGTGGTAGGCAGTCGGAAACCAGCTTCAATAACATAGTCTTCCAGCAGGTCTTTGAAGTTGGCCCTCAAAAGGATACCCGGTGGCGGAGTGGTAAATTCGCTTACGGTACCGGCAAAACTTTCGAGACCGTCGAACAACAGGTTGTTGTCGAGGGTTGTAGAGAAAAAATCCGAACGAAATTTCAGACGGTAAGGAATGATCCTGCCAGGATTGAATCGCAGGACATCGCCTTGTTTCCCCACCGCTACGAGTGGTTTGGTTGGTTTGACGCCTCTTGCGGGTTGTTCCACCACCAAAGGCGCATCTATGTTCACCGCAGCAGGCGGCGGCGGCTCAGTTTCTGCGGGTGCGTTGGTCGGCGTTTCTGTTAAAGGCGCGGGTTCTTCCAGGTATTCGGGCAATTGAAACATCCACCCGGGATTGATCAGGGCGACGGTGTCTTTGGCAACGCCAATCGGGTCGCCATAAAGGATTTGGTCCTTTTTTAGTTTAACCGAATCCAACAAACTGAGACCGATTTGTTCTTTATCAATTACAGGCTTGCGTATGAGGGTATCGTGCTGTATCAGTCCTGGCGGCGGTGTGAGTCCAAGTGCGCGCCAGGTAAGTTCACGGTAACGGGTGATGCGGGCGGAAATACTGGAATCGGGATCGAGTTTGCGTTGGTAAAACTGGATTTTATTGTCTCGTTTGATGGCTTCAACCAATTTGCCAGATCGGGGCGAAACGTCGTGTTGTAAGATGTTGCGGTCGTAATTGGTTTGGTTGAACGTGACAGGGCGTTTTTTGTAAACCGGATACGAACGTATGCTGTCGATTTGGATTGAATCGATGTTTATCAGGACAGAATCCAGCGGAGCAAGGATGTCGAGTACCTTGAGCAAGGGCCATTCGCCTTTTTTGCTCATATCAAAAGCTTTGACTTCAGAGCCGTCCTTGAGAAAAACCACATTTTGGTAGTATGCGGTGTAGGTTTCCATAAATCCGCCCTGGCGGTTGTTGACACCGTACTGATCGCTCAGGTAGGTAAAGTAAAGGCTGTCGATGCCTACAGGGTGGCGTTCGTCGGCCAGCGGGGTATTGGTAATGCGTACCAGTTCTTTGCCTCGTGTTTCCAGATCGTAGTAATAAACATCGAAACGGTTGATGGGCAGGATGGTATCCAGGCGCATGGGCGCAAGGGTATCGGCATCGCGGTTGCTGGCAAACAACACGCCTTTGCGGCCGTCGAGTTCAACCACCGTTGCATCGAGGTCGTCCCAGAAATCCTGGGTAATGCGGTCGCTTTGTTTGGTAAGGGGGCGGTAAATGTACAAATCGGAAATACCGCGCACGGCTGCCGAGATCAGCAGGTCGTTGGGGTTGTAAAAATCTATGCTGTAAATCCGCTGGTATTCGGGGGAAAAGACTTCGGTCGTTTTTTCACCTTCTACCGGATCAATGATGGAGAGGTAGATAATGTCGCGTTTTTCGTAAACCACGCCCAGGCGCTTATTGTCCGGGTTCCAGTCGAGCAAAGGATAATTGTAATCTGTGGCTTGCAGTGCATTGCGCACGCCTCCGCGCAAGACGTTTTTCCGTTTCCCGGTTTTCAGGTCCATCACCCACACGCGCCATTTGCCGATGTCGTTGCTTACCCAGGCGATGCGTTTGCCGTCGGGACTTATTTTCAGCTGTGAAAAAGGCAGGTTTTTTTTGTTTTTTATGGTGATGCTCCCTTTTTTGGAAGCGGCCTGCATGTCGCGTGTTTCGTTTTCGTACCGGTTTTTATAATATTCAAAAAGTGAAACGGTGGTACGTCGGTAACCTCCGCCAAGCACGTACAGGAAACCTGCATCTATGCTTCGGTTGATGCGGGTGAGGTAAAGCAAATTGGAAACGGTGCCACGGCCGAAGTGCATGCTGATGTAGTACCAAAAAGCATGTCCTGCAAGACGAGGATGTTGTCGGGCGAGTTTGTCGAAACTGTCGTATTTGCCGCTGGAAATGAGGTCGCGAAGTTGGTTGTCGTGCTCGGTGCTCCATTCTTCACTGGCAAAGGCGGTCAGGCCGTTGGTATACCAACCGGGAAGATTGAGCAAAACGGCGTTTTGAACAATTTCCTGGATGTTGGCGCCAAAAAGCATGCTGTTGATTAAAACGCCTGCGGTGCCTTCTCTGATTTGGGCACGCAAATGGTTGTGGTCTCCATCGAAGGCAACAAAAATTTTATTGCCTATCACCTTGGTTTCACCGGCTTTGATCTGAAAAATTTCTTCTTCGCCAATGTTGCTCTGTTTAAGGTCGGTAACATCACTGAATACCAGCATTTCCACCTTTTCGGTAAGTTGGTGTTCGAGCAGTTGTTGGATTTTAGGATAATCGTATTCAGCCATTTGAAGGGCCGCCTGAGCTACGTTGCGGGCGTCGCCATACCAATAAGTAATGAAATGGTCGGTTTCGTAAACCAGCCATTCGTCAAATTGCCGGTGGTATTGCACACGGTTTTTTCCGAAAGAAGTTTGGGACGTGGTTTGGGCCTGTGAGGTGAAGGAGGCACAAACCAGCAGAACAAGGGTAAATAGGTTTACAAACCGCATGGGTGTAATGTCTTTTATTTTCATGCCTCAATGCCTGAGAATCGTATGTTTGACGATTATGCAGCAACAAGGGGTTGCCTTTAATCTGTTGGAGCTCTAAATTTGAGGGAATTCTCCGACAAATTCCCGCTCGTACGATTAAAACGTAAACTTGAACAATTGATTTTGCAAAATGGCTGCTGAATACCGTCCTAAAATAGAACTTTCGTTGTCGTATGCCGCCAAAGTACAGGAAATTGCTTCTGTAGCACTGTTGGTAGCGCATGTTATTCTTGTGGCTTCAAACTTCGTAAGCCTGCCCGAGTCGGTTCCCATTCACATCAACTATCGGGATGAAATAGACGGCTGGGAAAAAAAAAGTAGCATATGGCTGTTGCCCTTGATCGGTTTGTTCATTTATATGCTGATGACCGTATTGAACCGCTACCCCGAAAAATTCAACTACCCATACAGGTTTAAACCTGAAAACGCTGCATTTGAATACTTGCGTGCCACAAGGATGATACGATGGCTTAAAGTGTGCATTATGGCGCTGTTTATGATGCTTACCTGGCGACTTATCGCCGAGGTCAAACCGGAAATCGGGTACCTCGGCCCGTGGATGTCGTGGGTTGCTCTGGCATGTATCTTATTCGCCCCGCTGTGGTATTTGTTGATTAGCGGAAAACAGAAAACAGAAAGCAGAAAGTGACTTGAATACGTGCTACTTTCTACTTTATTTCACGCCATAACCGTTGGGCCAGCCTTCCGACGGGGCCACAAACGAAAGTTTGCCGGTTGCATCTTCCGCCATAAGGATCATGCCTGCCGATTCGACACCCATCATGACGCGGGGAGCGAGGTTGGCAAGTACGACAACCTGGCGGCCTAGTACTTCTTCCGGACTGAAATGTTCGGCGATGCCCGACAGGATGGTGCGTTGTTCAAAGCCCAGGTCGACTTTCAGGCGCAGCAGTTTTTTGGATTTTTCTACTTTTTCGGCTTCCAAAATGGTGCCTGTGCGGATGTCGAGTTTGCCGAAATCATCAAAGGTGATGGTTTCGGAAAGCGTTTTGTAAACGGCGGGTTGGTTTAAAGCAGGTTCGTTGGAGCCCGGCTGGTTATTCTGGTCGCTGGATTGCAATTTGTCTATTTGTTGTTGGATGACCTCATCGGGTATCCGGGTGAACAGGTATTCGGCTTTGTTGATGGCGTGGTGGGGCGGTAGGGTGGGGTTGCCTTCTGCCAGTTCGTTGAGTAAGTGCAGCAGTTCCCCATTGTCGTTGAGCGGGGGCAAATGCAACATATGCCTTAGGCGTGCCGCTGTAAAGGGCAGGAAGGGCCGGCTGGCCACGGCGAGCGCTGCTACAAACTGCATGGCAAGATTGAGCACCACACGGACTTGTGCGGGATTGTCCTTAAAGGCTTTCCAGGGTTCGTTGAACTGGAGCAAAGCATTGCCGGCGCCGGAAATTTCCATCAGCATGCGCAGGGCTTCGCGAAAATTGAACTGTTCAATTTCTCGGCCCATTTCAGCCAGTCTTTTGTGCAGGATGCCAAGTTCTTCGTTGTACTGGCCCTGCGTATCGGGCTGCCAGCCGCTCAGGAACGGTTGCTCGGGGTTGGGTTCCGGTATGAGTCCGTTGTAGTATTTGTGGGTGAGCACCATTACACGGTTCACAAAATTGGACAGGTTGTTCACCAATTCGGTGTTGGTGGAATCCTGAAAACCTTTCCAGGTAAACTCCGAGTCTTTTTGCTCGGGCATGTTTTTAGCCATGTTGTAACGCAGGGCGTCTTCCTGGCCTTTAAACGTGTCTAAATATTCGTGCACCCAAACTGCCCAGTTTTTGGAGGTTGAAAGTTTACGGCCTTCGAGGTTCATGAATTGGTTGGCCGGTACGTTGCGTGGCAAAATGTATTCGCCATGGGCATGGAGGATGGCTGGGAAAATAAGGCAGTGGAAAACGATGTTGTCTTTGCCGATGAAATGGATAAGCGCCGTTTCAGGGTCTTTCCAATAAGTTTCCCAGTTTTTGCCATTGTCTGCAGCCCATTGCCGGGTGGCGGAGATGTAACCGATGGGCGCATCGAGCCATACGTACAGTTTTTTACCTGCCGAGTCGGGTATTTCCTGCGGCACATCCACACCCCAATCGAGGTCGCGCGTCATGGCGCGGGGCTGTAGCCCCTGATCGAGCCAGGAGTTGCATTGTCCGATCACGTGGTTTTTCCATTCGCTCGGGTTGTGGAGGGCAACGCCTTCCAACTTGCCGGTATTGATCCATTCACGCAGCCAGTTTTCGTGTTTGTCGAGGCGCAGGAACCAGTGTTTGGTGGGGCGTTTCACCGGGGTAGTGCCGCTGAGCATGGACCTGGGATGGATGAGGTCGGTTGGGCTGAGGGTGGTGCCGCATTTTTCGCACTGGTCGCCGTAAGCATCGGGATTGGCGCAAACAGGACAGGTGCCGGCGATGTAGCGGTCGGCCAAAAATTGCTGGGCGACTTCGTCGAAATATTGTTCGGTGGTTTCTTCGATGAACTCACCTTTTTCGTAAAGCCTGCGGAAAAAGTCCTGCGAAGTTTGGTGGTGCAGCGGTTCGCTGGTTCGGTGGTAAATATTGAAATGAATGCCAATCTTTTGAAAGGTATCGCGCAGACTGGCGTGGTAGGTATCAACGATTTCGCGTGGAGTGACGCCTTCTTTGCGTGCTTTGACGGTGATGGCGGCGCCATGTTCGTCGGAGCCGCAAACAAAAACCACGTCGCGCCCCATCAAACGCAGGTATCGGACGTAAATATCGGCAGGAAGGTAAGCGCCAGCCAGGTGGCCGATGTGCAGAGGGCCGTTGGCGTAAGGCAGCGCGGCGGTAACAAGGTAGCGTTTGGGCAGGGATGCAGGCACGTAAGTATGGTTTTTCCGGCGAACCGGATCTTTTTTAGCAAAGGAAAATGATGTACCCGTGTGGATCAACTGTTCCTTGAAAATTAGGAAATCCAGCGCTGCTTTTGCTGGAAATGGATCAAATCCGGGTCTAAGAGCTTGTTCGGGATTGTAGTTCGAATCTAAAATCCCCAACAAGCTCTAAAATTACGGCAAAGTTACGCCATTCGTTTCAACACAACCCCCGGGTTATCCATGTTTTGATTTGCCGCCCTTTTTTTTTAAAAAAAATACACCACGATCAAAGGAGAATCCCTGCATTTTTAAAGCAGCAACACCCTGTTTTGTTCATCAAACCCAGTGTTAGGACTGAAAATTTTTCATTTTTTCTACTTCAATCGTTTACCTTTGCGTTTGCTTTTTTGGAAAAAACCAGCATTCGGTATTTAAAAATCTGATTTTCAATCAATTACAGTAAAAAATGGCTTTAATCGGTACGATTCGGAAAAATGGCTGGATTCTCATCGCTATGATGACCCTGGCCCTTGGCGGATTCATTTTGATGGAGATCATCGAAAACGCCCAGCGCACCAGCGCCGGCGATGTGAATACGCTTGGTAAAGTAAACGGACAAGAGATCAAACGAAACGAATTTGAAAGCTTTCAGGAGTTGGTTTACGCCAATTCGCAAGGCAACACCTTTCAAATTCGTACGCAGGTCTGGAATTATTTCGTGGAAAACGCTCTCGTAAGCCAAATCTCCGAAGAACTTGGTCTGGGTGTAGGTAAAGACGAACTCAACGAGCTCCAGTTCGGCACCAACGTCAGCCCGATCATTGCCGAGCGTTTTCGCGGCAACGACGGTCAAGTGAACCGTGCTACCCTTCAAAGCATCAAATCGGCCATAGAAGGCGGTCAATTCACCGACCCGGTGAACCGTTCCTACTGGGCTACCCAGGAAAAAGAGGTCATCAAAGATCGTCTGCAAGCCAAAATCATCAACCTTGTTTCCAAGGGTCTTTACACACCACAATGGCAGGCCGAGGCTACTTACCGCGAGAACAACGAGCGCGTAGATTTTGTCTATGTTCGTATTCCTTTCGAAAAAGTAACCGACGCAGAAGCTGAAGTTACCGATGCCGATTACAGCGCCTACCTTAAAGAAAACCCCAAACTGTACGATCAAACGGAAGAAACCCGCATGATCAGCTATGCCGCCATTGATGTTATGCCGACATCGTCGGACAGTGCAGATGCCCGTATAGCCGTTGTAACCCTCGTTGAAGGTTTGCGCACCACAACCAACGACTCGGCTTATGTGGTTGCCAATGACGGCGTGTACGATGCAACCTATAAAGTTAAATCGGCCCTGCCCGCAGCCATTGCCGATACGCTTATGCGACAGCCCCTGGGCTCCATCATCGGCCCATTCCTCGACGGCGGTGTTTGGAATGTAGCCAAAATCATCGACCGCAAAGTTCTTCCCGACTCCGTTCGTGCCCGCCACATCCTCTCCAGAGGTGTTACTCCGGCCTCCGAACGCAAAATCGACAGTCTGCTTTCCCTGCTCAACAGCGGCAACTTCCGCTTCGACTCGCTTGCCGTTAAAAACAGCGAAGACGGATCGGCGCCCAAAGGCGGTGATCTCGGCTTTTTCGGCCAGGGCGCCATGGTACCCGAATTCAACAACATTTGTTTCTACTCGGGCACCCAGGGCAAATTTTACAAGGTTTCCACCCAGTTTGGTTGGCACATCATTGAAATCACCGACAAGAAGTTCATCAAAAATGAATCCGGTGTAAAAGCAGTGTACCTCAGCCAACGCATCCAGCCTGGTAAAGCAACACAACAATCTTTCAAAGAAAAAGCCATCCAGCTCGTTCAGGACAGCAAAAGCCTTGCGGAAATGCTCACCCTCGCCAGCCAACGCGGCTTCCAGATTCAGGATGTCCCTGGCATCAAAGAAAACGAGTACACCGTTGGTCCGCTCGGTGCAGGAGAAGATAGCCGCGAAATTGTACGTTGGCTTTACAACAAAAACACCAAAGTCGACGCCATCAGCAAAGACGTGTTTTCTTTCCGCGACGCCAGCGGTGGTTACTTCGACAGCAAATACGTGATCGCAGGCCTGAAAAGTATAGCTCCGGCAGGATCATCCAGCGTTGCTTCGCTTAAAGCCAACCAACGTGCAGAAATGGAGGTGAAAAACCGCAAAAAAGCACAGGTGCTTCTGAGCAAACTCCAGAATACCGGCGACCTGAACGCACTTGCTGAAAAATGGGAAGTAAAGGTGGATACGGCCAAAGGCGCCAACCTCCTTCAAACTTTCCTTCCAAACGGCGGCACAGAACCCCGCGTAGTAGGAACAGCGTTCTTTGTCGCCAAAGGAAGCGTAAGCAAACCCATCACGGGCAACAGCGGTATTTACGTCGTTATGCCCACCAGCGAGAAACCCAACCTTCCCGCTCCACCCGACCTTACGCTCTTCCGCCGTCAAAACAGTTCTTCAGCCAGCTCCAACGTGCGCATGAACCTGCTCCCGGAACTCAAAAAGCAAGCCGACATCCGAGACAACAGGGCCAAGTTTTTCTAGCCGCTGACAGATAGCCGTTACAGCGTTTGATTAGCCTAAAAAAAAGACGCCAGGAACTGTTTCCTGGCGTCTTTTTTATGTGTATTGCTGATGTTTAAACCATCTGCTAACGGCTAACCAGCTCATTCCGCTTCTTCCATATCATTTTCGAGCGGGGCCACTTCTCCTGTGGCAAGGTGGGTGGGTCTTTCAGAACTGCGGTTGTCGTTGTTTTTTGTTTTGTGGCGTACAAGTTGTCTTTTGAGTGTTTCTACGGCGGAAGTGACGGTAGATTCGAAGGTTGCGCCTGTTCTTTTGTCCACCAGGCTGCTGTTACCAGGTATTCGCAATCGGATTTCGGTTACTTTTTCTTTTACTTTTGCTCCGGTGTCCTGCACCTTGAGGTAAACTTCTGCTTCCACGATTTTATCGAAGAGGCGTTCCAGTCGGCTAACTTTTTTTTCAACAAATTCCAACAATTTGGAGTCGGCGTGGAAATGTACGGATTGCACACTAATCTTCATCTTACACAATTTAGGGTGAGTGATGTGGCGTCGAACGCATGTATGTTGTATGCTGCCCAATGACAGCGCTTCATTATGTAACGTATTGAAAGAGGAAATAGATTGCATCATGGTTGTTAAATCCTCCTTTTGGTTTGTAGCGGACAATTTTGCGTTTTTCTTGTTACCATGCAACTATTCAGTTGACTTTATTCTCGTTGTTCCAAAAAAACCAATATTATATGGTTTTTTTTCAGAATGAAAGAATAAAAAATTTACTTTGAGGTTAGTGTTGAAGTTGGTATGTTGAATCCTTTTTGGCCCTAACCCGTCACAACAAAACTTAAGCTTTTATACCATCAGCCATGTCCGATACCAGTTCAAATCCGTTGAGTGATGCCGCTTTGCACCAAGCCATCGACCTTGTTTTTGAATCTCAGAAACAACATCAGTTCGTTGTAGGCCGTACGAAAGCCAGCGAGCGTATGGCCAAACTCAGGCGTTTGCACGATGCCTTGTTGGAGCACCGTCAGGCCATTTACGACGCTTTATGGGCTGATTTGAGGAAAAGTCCGACAGAAGTTGACATCTCTGAAATTGGGGTGGTCAACTCCGAAATTCGCCATACCATCCGCAAATTGCGTTCCTGGATGGCTCCCCAGGAGGTCGGCACGCCACTGCCTTTGTTCGGTACGCGTTCGGAAATACGCTACGAACCCAAAGGCGTTTGCCTCATTCTTTCGCCCTGGAATTACCCTGTTACCCTAACGCTATCACCGTTGGTATCGGCCATTGCAGCGGGCAACACCGCCATGATCAAACCTTCGGAATTCACACCCCACAGCAATGCAGTGATTCGCCGTATGTTGGAAAGTATTTTTCCAAACGAAGAAGTAGCGATGTTTGAAGGAGAAGCAAACGTTGCCCAGGCCTTGCTGAACAAACCTTTCAACCACATTTTTTTCACCGGTTCACCGGCAGTAGGTAAAATGGTGATGCGTGCGGCCGCACAACACCTCAGTTCGGTAACCCTTGAGCTTGGAGGTAAAAGCCCGGTCATCGTTGATGAAAGCGCGAACCTGGGCTATGCAGCCGAAAGCATCGCCTGGCTTAAAGCCATGAACGCAGGACAGATATGCATTGCTCCGGACTACCTGCTCGTGCACGAAAATGTACGCGATGCCCTTGTGGAAAAATTGGCGGCATCGTTCAAACGTTTTTACGGTGAAACTCCGGAAGCCCGCAAAAAATCGCCCGATCTGTGCCGCATGATCAGCGACAAACACCAAAAGCGGATCGAAAACCTGCTGTCCGATGCTCTGGATTCCGGTGGAAAGGTCGTTTTTGGCGGCCATACCGACGACGCGGACCGGTACGTTGAACCAACCATTTTGGTGGATGTGCCCGACCAGGCGCTCCTTTGGGAGGAAGAAATTTTCGGCACCATTTTACCCATACGCACGTTTAAGGAACGCCAGGAAGCGGTGAAATACATCAATAACAAACCACAACCTTTGGCCCTGTATGTTTTCAGCAAAGTCAAAAGCAACATCAAGTTTTTCCTGAACGAAACCAGGGCAGGAAACACGGTGGTGAATGATATCGGACTGCATTTTTACAACAGCGAACTGCCTTTCGGTGGCGTCAACAACAGCGGTATTGGAAAATCACATGGCAAATTCGGTTTTCTTGAATTCAGCAACGCCCGTGGCGTGGTGTACCAGAACCGTATATTTCCACTTTCTCGGTTTTTTCATCCTCCTTATGGAAGTTGGATCAGTAAAACCATCCTCGTTGGGTTGCGGAAATACTTTTAAAGTTTCGCTTTTTAAGGCTATTGATTTAAAAAAACAAGCCATTTAAGTAACAAAGCTTACTTTTGCATGTTATAATCATCATTGTGATACTTCGCATCCGACATTGGTCGGCAACAACCGCCCTTGCGGCATTGCTGCTGTTTACCGGCTCCTGGCTCACAGGAACGGTGCACGTGTTGCTTTTGCACCACGACCATGTACATGAAGTGCCCGATTGTGATCCGCTTTGCGACAATGCAACGCCCCACCTGCACCATACAAAGATTAAGCACGACGACCATTGTCAGTTGTGCACCATCTGGCATGCTTCGCCGGTGTTGCTGCCCGATCTGCAACCCACCAGAGTTGCCGCAGAATACAGGCTCAAAACCTGTCTGCTTTACCAGACACCCGGCGCCCGCATGGCCGGTGGCGCCACCGCTTCCCGCGGTCCACCCGCAGCCTGATTGCCCCTTGGTTGCTGAAATTCCCTTTTTTTGATGGTTTGAATACAGTTTTGCATTTGTCCTGGCATCCTCGCAGGGCAAGTATGACCGTGTTCACAATGCTTCGACATCATGTCCGAACGCTTCTGGCTGCTCCTTGTAGTTGCCATGTTGGGTTCGACGCCGGAGATCTTCGCACAGGATTGCCATGTGGCCCTGCGTGGACACCTTTACGACGCCGAAACCCGTGAACCCCTTGCTTACGCCACCGTGCGTGTGGCCGAAACAGGCCGTGGCGCCACGGCCGATGAAAACGGCTATTATGTTTTGCCCGATCATTGCGAAGGCGCTTCGTATACCGTGAGCGTCACCCATGTGGCCTGCGAACATTTTACGCAAGTGGTTAAGCTGGTGGAAAACCAAGCTTTTGATTTTTGGTTGAGCCATGTGGCCCATTTGCAGGAAGTCACCGTGCTGGAACGCGCCGTAGCGCCCACTCCCGTGCAAGCATCGCAGGAGGTATCATCGTCCGACCTGGCTGCCGGCCAGGGCGTCAACATTACCGAGACGATGAAAAAACTGCCCGGCGTCACCAGCATCAATACCGGCGCCACCATTGCCAAACCCGTGATCCAGGGCTTGCATTCCAACCGCATAGCACTCATCAACAACCAGGTGACGCTCGAGAGCCAGCAATGGGGAAGCGAACATGCACCCGAAATTGACCCCTTTACAGCCGGCAAAATTACGGTGCTGAAAGGCGCAGCAGGCGTGCGGTATGGCGTGGGTGCCATGGGAGGCGCCATCCTTATAGAGCCCGATCCCCTGCGCACAGAAGCAGGATGGGGCGGATGGGTGCACGGAGGTATGTTTTCGAACGGACGATCAGGCGTGGCAGCAGGGGCTGTGGATTGGAAAAAAGCAGAGGGCACGCTCGCATTGCGCTTTCAGGGAACCATCAAACGCAGTGGCAACCTGCGCGCACCCGACTACTGGCTGGGCAACACAGGCGCTGGCGAAGCCAACTTGTCGGTGATGGCAGGCTGGCAAAGCGGAAGGTGGCGCCACGACCTAAGCGCCAGCACTTTCAATCAAAAAATCGGTATCCTCAGGGCAGCGCACCAGGGCAACCTGACCGACCTCATGCTCGCCATCGAGTCCGATACGCCGCGCAACAACCCCAACTGGTTTACCTACGACATCGAAAGACCTTATCAAACGGTGAACCACCAGACATTTCAATACCGAACCTCCCTGCGCCTGAATGAAAAATGGAAATTTAGCGGACAATACAGTTTTCAATACAACGAGCGCAAGGAATTCGACGTGGTGCGCAAAACCAGCGCAGCGGCCGAAAAACCGCAATTGCTGTTCGACCTTTGGACCAACCAGGTGAACCTCGCACTCGAACACTTTCCCATTCGCCATTGGCAAGGCGGAGTAGGTGTACAAGGACTGCAGCAGAAAAACCTCGTAGGCAAGGGCGGACTCATTCCCGATTACGATACCTACGGTGGTGCAATCTGGGCCATGGAAAGATGGCGCAAGTATCCCAATCCATGGGAGTTCGAGGTGGGCGCCCGCTACGATTTCCGGCACACCAATGTTTTGACCACCGGTAATCTGGTAGACGTGGATACCACCCTTGTTTTCGGCAACGTGTCGGGAACAGCCGGCGCCGTGTACCATTTCAGCAAAGCACTGAGTTTGAGTCTGCACAGTGGATATGCCTGGCGACCGCCCCACGTGAACGAACTGTTCGCCCGTGGTGTACATTTCGGTTCGGGTACTTACGAACAGGGACGTTCGGACCTTCGACCTGAAAAAGGTTGGAACACCAACCTCACCTTATTGCATCAAACACGACGTGTGGAAGCCAGTTTGAGTGTGTACCACAACCGCATCCAGGATTTCATTTACCTCGAACCTCAGGAAGAACTGGTGCTCACCGTCCGCGGTGCTTTTCCGGCTTATTTTTTCGAGCAGGACAATGTGGTATTGCAGGGTCTCGACGGTGGCCTGAGCGTGGTGCTTGCAGGTCAGTTGAGCGCCGAAGGCAGGGTTTCGCTGTTGCGTGCTTACCGCGTGACCCGTGATTCGGGCGAAAATTCCGAGAAGAAAACCTGGCTACCCCTTATGCCTTCCGACCGTTTTCAATACGGTTTGAAATGGCGTTTTGGCAGGGACGAACAAACGACAAACACCCACGAAAGTTTTGTGAGGCTGCTGGCCTCCACCACGATGGAACAAACGCGGTTGCCTCAGGAAGGCTTGCTTAAACCGGCACCAGAAACCTTTACGGTGCTGTCGCTTGAGGTCGTACACACTTTTGCCGTAGGCAAAAAAACACTCGAAATAGGCCTAAACGTTCAAAACCTCAGCAACCAGCGTTACCGCGAATACCTCAATTTTTTCCGCTTTTACGCCGATGAACCGGGCATCAACGCCGGTTTAAGGGCAAAACTCACCTTTTAAAATAAATAAACATGACTACCAAATTTTTCAAATTGACCCTTTTTGTGCTGTTTGCTTCAGCTTCCAGCCTCTTTTTTGCCGCATGTGATAACAACGATGATGATGAAACCGAACAGGAAAACATCACCACCGTACAGGTGCACCTCGTAGGCGCAGGCATCGACAAAGAGTTTGAATGGAGCGACCTCGACGGTCCGGGAGGCAACAATCCGGTGATCGATACCATCGTGGTACCCGCCATGACCGGCGACATCTCTTCCCGCATCCATGTGTACGACCGCAGCAAAACGCCGGAAGTGGACATCACGGAGGAAATTGAAGAAGAAAGCCTCGAACACCTGCTTACCTATGCCATTACAGGCGCCAATGTGAGCATCGCTTACGATGATACCGATGCCAACGGTAAACCACTGGGCATTAAAACCATCTGGACAAGCTCCGGCGCTTCCACAGGCACCATTCGCATCATCCTCTTCCACGAACCATCCAACAAGGACAACCTGTCCGACCCGGGCGGCGAAGCGGATTTTGATGTGACGTTCCCGGTGAAGATTCAGTAAAAAGTCCGAAGTTCGAAGCCTTCGGTGACGATGCAACTTTGGGTTTTGTATTCAACTTTAGGGGTGTGCAGTGTAGCACAATGGGAAAAGCCGCATTTCCATTGGGTTGCGCTGCGCACCTTTTGGTTTAAAAACACGATGTAACTTCTTTACCGGATTATTTTATTTTTCTATTTGGCAAATTTATGTTTTCCATTTATCTTTGCATAAAATTTAGATTGGTCTAAAAATAATTTATGCTAAAAAAAATACTCATTGGTAGTATTGGAATGTTTTTCGCAGCAACACTTTTGGCACAAAACCTTCCGGGTGTGGTCCTGCGCAATGCGCGTACACAAGAAGTGCTTGGGTACGCCTCCTTGAGGGCATTCGATGGCTCCGGTGGCGCCATGACCGATTCAACGGGTTTTGCGGCGCTGCCCCATGCAACGGAAGGGAGCATGTGGACAGCTTCTTTAACAGGCTACCAAAACAAATCCTTTACCTGGAACGGACCGGTAGAAATCCTGCTTGAACCCCTCGACGAACTGCTCCATGAGGTGGTGGTTAGTGGTACCCTGCGCGCCATGAGCCGATCGGAAAGTCCGGTGCCGGTGGAAGTATACACCCCCAAATTTTTCAAACAAACCGGCGCTACTGGTCTGCTCGACGGGTTGCGTATGGCCAACGGTGTGCAGGCTCAAACCACCTGCAACGTCTGCGGTACGGCCGACATCAGGATCAACGGGCTCGACGGTCCGTACACCATGATCCTCATTGATGGTATGCCCATAGTGAGCGCTTTGAGTACGGTTTACGGGTTGCAGGGCATTCCAACAGGTTTGATCGAACGACTGGAAGTGGTGAAAGGTCCGTCCTCAACCCTTTACGGTTCGGAGGCTGTGGCCGGTGTGATCAACATCATCACGCGCGACGTGCTGTGTGCGCCACGTTTTACAGCCGATGTGCAAGGCAGCAACCAGGGAGAATGGAATGCCGAGCTAGGCGGCCGGTTTCGGTTGGGTAAAAAAGCCGATGGATTGCTGAGTGGAAACATGTACCGTTTCGGCAACCGCTTGGATGTGAACGACGATAATTTTACCGACATGCCTTTGCAGGAACGGTATGCCGCCTTCGGCAAAATAAGGTTTGAACGGCCCCAAAAACGCCTTGCCGGAGTTACGGCACGGTATGTTTGGGAAGACCGGTTTGGCGGGGAAATGCAGTGGAAACCTGAATTTTACAGCACCGATAGTGTGTATGGTGAAAAAATAAGGACGGACAGGCTTGAAATCCTCGGACAATGGCAGGCGCCCCTGCGCGATACGGTGGTTTTTTCTTTTTCTTTCAACGACCATGCGCAAAATTCAACCTATGGTACCACCCTTTTCAATGCACGGCAACGGGTATCATTTGCACAGGTTTTGTGGGAAAAATCACTTGGGCGCAGGCACCAAACTGCCGCAGGCGCTTCGGTGCGGCACACCTGGTACGACGATAACACTCCCGTGACCGCAGGGCCCGACGGTGCCGTCAATGCACCGTCTTCTGTCGTTTTACCCGGCATTTTTCTTCAGGATGACATCAAAATAACCGCCGACCATCGGTTGTTGCTGGGCATGCGTTTCGACCACCATCCGGCGCATGGCGCAGTTTGGAGCCCACGGGCCAACTGGAAATGGACGCTCTCCGAATCTCAAATCTTGCGTTTTTCAGCAGGCAACGGCTTCCGTGTGGCCAATGTATTCAGTGAGGACCATGCTGCACTTACCGGCGCGCGGCAGGTGGTGTTTGAAGAAGCCCTGGAGCCCGAAAAATCGTGGAATGCCAACGTAAACTGGACGGCGCAGTTTTTTCCCGAATTCGGACTTATTGGACTTGATGTAAGCGTGTTTCACACCCGGTTCAGCAACCGCATTCTCGCCGATTACAGCGTTGATCCCAACCTTGTAGTGTACCGCAACCTCGACGGTTTTGGCGTGTCGCAGGGCATGTCGGTGCGCAGCGACTGGAGTTGGGAGCACGGTTTGCGCATTTCGGGCGCCGTTACGTTGCTGAATGTGTATGTGGAGGAGCAAGGCAAACGTCGCCCGCAGTTGTATGCACCCGGCGTATCCGGAAACGCTTCGGTAGCGTACACCATTCAGCCCTGGCACCTCACCCTCGACGCCAATGCTACGCTTACCGGTCCGATGCACCTGCCGATTCAGCCCAACGATTTCAGGCCGGAGCTTTCACCCTGGTACACCTTGATTGGATTACAGTTCACCAGGCCTTGGAAAAGTCTGGAGGTGTATGCCGGCGTGCGCAACCTGTTCAATTTTCTGCCACAGGATCCCATCATGCGCCCCTTCGACCCCTTCGACCAACAGGCTGGCGACCCGGTTGGTAATCCACAGGGATACACGTTTGATCCCGGGTACAATTATGCGCCCATGCAGGGGAGGAGGGTGTATTTTGGGGTGCGGTTAAAAATGTAATATTCAGACCATTAATTCATCACATCCAGCTCCAAAACGATATCGAAGAGCAACTTCAAATCTTCGTAAAACTCCTGAGCGACCTCAAAGGTGACCGTATTGACCCAGATGGACGGCTCGAGCAGGTTGCGGTCCTGGCTGAGTGCGACAAAGAGTTTGTCGCCGATGATGGAAAGGTAAATTTCTTTTTTCCTGTTGGTTTGTTGAAAACGAAGTCGGAAGCGCAGGATGGCCAGTTGAAGGTCATCGGAAACCACGTCGCCCAGTCGGATGTCGGGCGTGGCATAGGTATCGTAGCAGGCTTCAAATTCGGGCAACAGGTTTTCGCGCACCCGTCGGCCGCCGAGCAGGTGGAGCGCGCGTTCACTTCGGCTGAGGTATTTGCGTTGGGCATCGGGCAGCAACAGCACGCTGCCACGCATGTCCTGACGTCGGTAATCGCCCACCAGGAACAAGCCGTTGAATACCACGTCGAGGCGGTCGCGTGAGGGTGAGAACTCACGCACGCGCAGTTCGCAGGCTTCAAACGGCATTTCACGTATTTGCCCGCGGATGTAATCCTCGCCGACAAATTCATCGGCGCCGGTAAAAATGCGGCCCGATAAAAACTGGTCCTTCGAAAGGCTGCCCCGCGTTTCATAGTGTAACTCACCGAAGTTGATGTTGTTGTCGATAAAATCAAGCACCAGTCCTACGATTCGGGGTTTGAATTCGTCGTAATAAACTTTTACGCGGAAGAGAAGGTAGGCCAACCAAAGGCCTACAGGGATGAACAGTGCCATGGTGAGCACAAAGATGCGCAGGTAAATTTCGAGGAAAAAAATGCCGGCCAGGAGCAGCACCGACAGTCCGAGCAGGCGCAGCAGCCGTCGGCGACGCAGTTCGAGGTGGCGCAGCTCAGGGTAAATGCTCTGGTTGTAAAAGAGACGGAAATCCTGGTTGGCTGTCAAGCTGTTCACAGGTTGATGCCTTTGTCCTTGGAGTATTCGGCGATGTATTCGTCGATAAGGCCTACAAGCAGATCTTTCATGAACGAATTTTCGAGGCGGGCGATGGCTTTGAATTTATCCAGTTTGGCTTTTTCAACGGCAACGGTAAGCCGTTTGATGCCCGTTTGCTCGTCAATTTCCAGCGCCTTAACGTCAATCGTTTGGCGAATAAGCGCATCGAGGCCGCCGTACATGCTCGAGCCTGCGTTTTTACTTTTGCTTTTGGTGGGTGGCGTGGCTTCGGAGGGTTGGTTGTTTTCCAGTTTGTCCATACTTTCCTCCAGGGCTTCCTGGAGCAGGGCATCGAGACCGGCCATGAAGTTTTTACCCGACTGCCGGCGTTCGGCGGGCTGTTGGGGCGAAGTGACGCTGTACAGTTCGGTGTGGTGTTCGCCGCTGTCGTCGTTTTTAAAAAGGTCGTCTAGACCTTCGGAGAATTTCTTTTTGCTCATGGTCCGGCGAAGGGATTAGCCCTTGAGGGGTTCGGCGGTGAGTGGAATACCTTCTACGCGTTGCAGGATTTCGCGCGAAAGGTCGAGGTAGTCCTGCGCGCCCGACGATTTGGGGTTGTATTCAAAAATGTCTTTGCGTTGCGCGGGGGCTTCGGCAAGGGCAACATTGTCGCGGATGTAGGTTTTGAACACCTTATCGCCAAAGTGTTTGTGGATCGTGTCCACTACGTCGCGGTTCAGTACGCGGCGACTGTCGTACATGGTAGCCACCACCCCGCCGATTTCAAGTTGTTTGTTGAGGCGGAAACGCACCTTATCGATAACCTGTTTGATTTTGGCCAGCCCCTGTACGGCAAGAAATTCCGTTTGCAGCGGAATAAGCACCCATTTGCTGCTGGTGAGGGCGTTGAGGGTAAGCAGGCCGAGGGAAGGCGGACAGTCGATGAGGATGTAATCGTAATCGTCCGTTACTTGTCCGAGCAGTTCGCGCAGGATGTATTCGCGGCCGGCTTCGTTGATGAGTTCCATTTCTGCGCCCGACAGGTCGAGGGAGGAAGTGATGACATCGAGCCCGGGTTTGTGTGTGTACGGCTGAAGTTCGCCTTCGCCGCGCAGGGCTTCATATATGGTGTGTTTCTGGCGCGGGATGCCGAGCGAGATGGTTAGGTTGGCTTGGGGGTCGAGGTCGAGCAGCAGCACTTTTTTACCGAGCTCCACCAGTCCGGCGCCGATGTTGATGGCGCTGGTGGTTTTACCTACGCCGCCTTTGTGGTTGAGGAGAGAAACAACTATACCCATGGTTCGAGGTGGTGCCCGCTTTTGTGTGTAAGCACCCGAAACTGGGTGCTGCGAAATACGCGGGCTGCTTTTCCACCAACAAAAGTACATAAAAATGTAAATGATGAAAGCGACGCGTTGTCGTAGTTGATGCTTTACGCATTTTTGTTTTTTTAATTAAAGTCTTGATTTTGAGTTTGTTGGGTTAAAAAACGACTATTTTAAAAAAAATATTGTAAAAAAATCTTTGACATATTTTGTTTTTAAAAACCATTTGTTTTAAGTTTGCAGTATCAAAACGCTGAAGGCGGCCAATCTGGTTGCCTTTCAAACACCTTTCGAAAATACGTTTGTTATGATCAAGGAAGACCGCATTCAACTCAACGACCGCTTTGTCCAAGCCTTCAAATTGCTTGAAGACCGCGGCGCCATTGTAAAAAACGACCGCGGAGGCAAAGGCGTGGGCGATGTAGCTGATAAGGTGCTCGGAAACAAGGCTTACGGCCACATCATCCGCGCATTTCTCAAACCCGACAGCAAACGTGTCATCGATTATGGGCAGGCGCAATCCTTTTGCCGCTCCTACAACATCAACGAAGCCTGGCTTTTGTACGGCATCGGCAACCCGTTTGGGTTCGAAGCTCCCGGCAATGCTATGGGTAGCGAGAAATTTTATTCCGCTGGTGAAGGCAACATTTTGTTTACCACCATCCGAGCTTTCGCGGGTGCAACCCTTGGTGCAGAAAGCCAGGAAGACAACACGTATTTCTCCATTCCCGGCGTTGGTGGTTCGGGCCTTGTTGCCTTCCAAATTGATGGTAGCTCCATGGAACCGGTCATCAAAAACAACGACATCGTGGTGTGCAAGTCTGTTGAAAACCTCAACGACATACGCGACAACGAAATTTACGCCGTGCGCAGCAACG
This sequence comes from Chitinophagales bacterium, assembly GCA_038249605.1. GTDB lineage: Bacteria > Bacteroidota > Bacteroidia > Chitinophagales > Saprospiraceae > M3007. Next base: position 38,127 of record JBBSDH010000011.1, read on the forward strand.
GCAATGTGTGGGTAAAATACGTGCAAAAGATTTACAACAACCGCGGCCGCATCGTGCGTTTCAAACTGATCTCCGCCAACTACTTCGACCACGACCCCTTCGAAGAAGAAGTGAACGAAACTACCCGCCTGTACAAGGTGGTGCGCAAAATCAGCAACGTTTAAGGTCAAAAAGGTTGGGATAGGTAATTCCCAGGAATACAACCAAAAGTATCCCGAAAGGTTACTTTCAACCAAAGCAACATCCAAATAATTTATCCTATATCCAATCCCGCGAGATGCCGGACGGCCAGCCGTCCACCATCTCGTGAGGGAAACGCCGACAACCTGGTGCCGCGTCCAGTGAATGACGTACAGTTTGGCGAGACCTATATTTTGCTCAATTAGGCATGAGGAGGGCGA
>JBBSDH010000012.1:0-38143 GCA_038249605.1 Chitinophagales bacterium
GTTGTGTTTGAAGAAGAAAAACGTTTCGATCTCGTGGTACGGCTCGACACCCTCCGCCGCCGCGACCTTGCCGATGTACAAAACCTGCCCATTGCCACCTCTGACGGACAGCTCATACCACTGTCCGAACTGGCAGATGTACGGTACCTGCCCGGGGCAGCACAAATCAGTCGCGACGATGCGCACCGCCGCATTGTGGTGGGTGCCAACGTACGTGGGCGCGACGTTGAAAGCGCCATCGAAGAGGTTCAACAAGTGATGGAAAGCAAACTGAAACTCCCTACAGGATATTATGTGAGTTACGGCGGACAATTTGAAAACCTTCAGGCGGCCAAGGCCAGGCTTTCCATTGCGGTCCCTGTTGCTTTGGCGCTCATTTTTGTACTGCTGTACTTTGCTTTCAATTCCCTTAAATCCAGCATTTTGGTCTTTTCTGCCATTCCCATGTCGGCCATAGGTGGCGTCTTTGCCCTTTGGTTGCGCGACATGCCGTTTTCCATTTCAGCAGGAGTAGGCTTCATCGCACTTTTCGGCGTATCCGTTCTCAATGGCATCGTATTGATTTCCTATTTCAACCAGTTGGAAAAAGAAGGCGTGAAGGATGTGTACGAACGCATCCGGCAAGGCGCAATGCTGCGTTTGAGGCCGGTGCTGATGACGGCAGCGGTGGCATCGCTGGGCTTTTTGCCCATGGCTTTGTCGGGTGGCGCAGGCGCAGAAGTGCAACGTCCGCTGGCGACGGTGGTCATCGGCGGGTTGGTGACGTCCACCCTGCTTACCCTATTGGTTTTGCCGTTGTTGTATGCCATTATGTTTGGAAACAAACGCCAGCGCGGTCGGGTAGCCACGTTGTTGCTGTTGCCCTTGCTGTGTATGCCTTTGGTTTCCCAATCGCAGCAGCAGCTAACCGAGCAGGACGCCTTAAAGCTTGCCATGCAAAACCACCCGATGATCAAAGCCGCTGCATTTCAGGTGCAGCAACAGCGCACTTTGCAGGGCACGGCGCGGCATTACGATCCAATGGAAATTTTCCACAACATTACGGCCGACCCAGATCTTGGCATGTTTGGTACCACGACCCTGGGCGCCGCCCAAACGTTCCCGGCACGGCGCATGACGAAAGCCATATCGGATTATTATGCTCGACGGGAAGCCCTTGCAGGAGCACAAAAAGTCTTGTCGGAACAGGAAATTACACGGCAGGTACGCGACATTTACCAACACCTTAGTTACCTGGAAAGCAAGGCGCAATTGATACGTCAGCTCGACAGCATGGTGCTTGTGCTCGCCGCCGCCGCCGATGCGCGTTACCGAAACGGTGAGGCTGATTTGTCGGAAAAACTTTCTACCCAGGACAAAACGGCACAAGTTCGACTCGCCTTGGAAACTGTGGGTCATGAAATAAATTTCGATCAGGTGGTGCTTGGGCAATTGTTGGGATTGCCGGGTGCTGTAATTGCCGTAACGGAATCTTTCCAGCGTACATCGTTTTCGCTGGCCGATACTGCTTTGGTGCTCAATTCGGCGCGTTCACAAAGCAGTTTGAACAACATCGCGGTAGCAGGTGCTCAGGAAAGCGTGGAACAGGCCCGAAAGGCGCCCACGTTTTCGGCAGGCGCTTTTGCACAGGTTTTGGGCAACGGCGCTTTTTATCCGGGCTACCAGCTTGGCATGCAGGTACCCATCATTGGGAATAGCAGGCAAAAAGCCGTAGAAGCTGCAGCCTTGAACACCATGGCAGCCCGTGCCAGTCATGAAGAAGTGTTGCTTCAGCAACGTTCGGCTATGGCACATTTGCTGCACGAGCAGGAAAAATACGAAATCCAACTCGACTACTTCGAGCGTCAGGGCCGTACGCTGGCTGCCGAATTAAGGCGCACGGCGATGCTGAATTACCGCGAAGGCGAAATGGGCTACAACGATATGATGCGGTACTTCGAGCAATCGCTGAAACTGGAACTTGACCATCTGGAAAACCTATATGGGTTAAATCTTACGGTAATCGAGCTTAGGGCGCTGGTGGGAAGGTAAAAAAAGTCGATAGTCGACAGTCCGAAGTTGCGAGCGATTTTTGGGGAATGCATTTGTTTGAAAAAATTTGACAAAACAATAAAAACATGAAAATGTCCATCATAAAAAACGGAATTTACCTTGCTGTTGCACTGTTTTTTGCCGCTTGCGGCGGAAAAGAAAAGCCTTTGCCTGAAACTGTCGGAGAAACGCCGGAAACCGCTTTGGGAACAGTTTACATGACCAAGGCACAAATGGGACAGGCAGGTATACAGACCGGCACTTACACCAAGCGCCGTTTGACCGACGAGCTGCCGGTAAACGGTGAAATGTTGTTGAATAAGGAAAATACGGCATTGGTGAGCTCTTTCACCGATGGTGTACTAACCAACCTGAGGGTCAGGACCAATCAGGTTGTACGTCGGGGCGAAGTGGTTGGAACCTTGTACAAACCCGACCTCGTGGATTTGCAGCAGCAATTTTTGGAAAACCGCGACAAGTTGCAATACGCGCAATCGGAATACGACCGCTACAAAAACCTGCGCGACGCCGACGCTACAGCGGGTAAAAACTACAGCAAAGCCGAGGCTGAATTGCGCGCTGCAAAAACACTCGACCAGGTTTTGAGTTCGAAATTGAAACAATACCAAATTGATCCGACCACTTTGCGGGCCGATAAACTGCACACGGAAATCGCGCTTCGGGCACCCATAAGTGGTACGGTAACGCAGGTTATGGCCGGTTCGGGCACGGCCATGGGCGCCGGCTCAGCGGTTTGTGAGATCAGCGATTTCAGTCAGTTACATCCGGTTTTGTATGTTTTTGAAAAGGATTTATCAAAAATTAAAATCGGCCAGAAGCTTACGGTCAGGTTCCCTTCCGAACCCAGCAAACCACATACGGCGCTCGTGTACGATGTGGAGCGAACGCTTGACCCTACCCGAAAATCGGTGCGGGTGCATGCACGTTTCGACAACAAAACGCCCGAACATGCCGTCGCAGGCGCTTTCCTCGATGCGCGTTTGCTGCTGGGCGGCGATGCAGAAACCAACGCCTTGCCCTCGGCTGCGGTGATCCGTGAGCAGGACGAGCACTACATTTTCATCCTGGAAAAAGAAGATTCAGAAGGTGCTTTTTTCCGCAAAGTCAAGGTGCGTACCGGTGGTTCGGATTCGAGTCATTTAGCGGTGTCGCCTGTGGAGGATCTTGCCAAGGATGCCCGTATTGTGGTGAAGGGCGCATATTATGTTTCGGCGCAGGGAGCAGGGATTGAAGTGGACGAGTGAGGGCTTCTAAGAGGTGCACAAGCTCTAAAAGTAGACGCCCCAACGCATAGGACCATTGGTTTGCGTTGGGCGTAAACTGGAAATTATCAGGAAGAACTACTTCGGATAACCAGCCTGGATCCAGCAGTTGATGCTGTCGCGGGCCGCTTGTGGCATACTACCGCCTTGAGGCATGGTTCTATTGATTACAACCTCTTCCAGAAAATGGCCTTCATCGAGGTGCGATTTCATGCCAGCTAATTTAAAAAACAAAAATCATCCCGAATACCATTCGGGATGATTCATGATTAATGAATGATTTTAGCGAAGTAGAAGCGGTTTGAACCTGAAGCGTGTAAAGATCAATTGCTGTTAACCTTCACTGCGGCTGTAAGGGCTTCGATTTCCGTGAGTTTTATTTTGATGCCTTCGGGCACGTAAACGACATAAGATAATTCTTCTCTTAAAACCTCACCCTTGATGCGTACTTGCTTTTGCAGGTTGGGCGCCGTGATCACCAACATGTCGTCGGTGGGTTTGGAAACGAGATTGTAACGGCCTACGTTGGCAAGTTCGTTCAGCAACGCGGTATTGCCTGATGCCAGGCCCACCGTGATTTCGATACGGATGTAGGCGTTGTTCCAAACTTTCAAATCAACGGCACCGGGAAGCTCCAAAGCAACTTGTGATTTGCTTTCCGTGTTGAAGGATTTGGAAAAAGTTTTCTCTGCCGACTGGGCTGTTGAAAGCAGCGGTGTGGCAAGGAGGAGTACGAGTGTAAGATGGCGTGTTGTCATGGCGACCTCCCTTTTTTGGTTTCTCAAAATAAAGGTTATTTTTTCGAATAAGCAAGCATTTTCAAGAATTTAATTTTAATTTTTTGTTAAAACGACATTTTTTGCATTGGTTAAACAACATTTGGCCGAACTGAAATAAAGGATTCTGAACAATGGCCTAACCTTAACCTAATGGATTTTATTTTTTTCATAAATCCATAAAACATTGGTAACAAAACTTTTAAAGAAATTCTTTCCAACCCATGAAGCAACAAGGCCCAAGAAAAGAACTGCAAATGGCGGGTTGGGCAAGTGCCGATTTGATGTACCTTAGCAGGGAAAAAACAACCTGTTGCTATGCGTCTTCAAGACCTATGTTTTACCTTCTTAATGGGCACGGTTCTGTTGTTTCCGGCTTTGGCGCTGGCACAACACAAAAATTTACAATCGGGTCCCATGGTTGGATACACCGACATGATGGAGGTATTGCTTTGGGTACAAACCAAAAGTGAGGCAACCGTTGCCTTTGAGTACTGGGAAAAAACAGCTCCCAAAAACGTTTTCAAAACAGATTTTACACGTACCGAAAAGGGATCGGGTTATACGGCCAAGTGCATTGCAGATAAGGTCTTGCCTGGCCGCGACTACCAATACCGACTGCTGATCGACAACAAACAGGTGACTTTGTCTTATCCGACGGCATTCAAAACCCAAACGCTTTGGCAGTGGCGCACCGATCCGCCTGCTTTCAGCATGGCGACTGGAAGCTGCGCATACACCAACGACGAACCTTTCGACCGCCCCGGCAAACCCTACGGCTCCGAAAGCCAGATATTTACCGCCATCCATGCCAAAAAGCCCGATGTCATGCTGTGGCTCGGCGATAATGTGTACCTGCGCGAAGTCGACTGGTTTACGAAAACAGGTATGCTCTATCGGTACACCCAAGCACGTTCCCAACCCGAACTGCAGCCGCTTTTGGCATCCACCAGCCATTATGCCATTTGGGACGACCACGATTTCGGCACAAACGATTCCGACGGCACGTTTGTGCACAAAGAAAAGGCACAAGAGGTTTTTGAAAATTTTTGGGGAAACCCTACGTTTGGCCTCAACAAGGAGGGTATAACTACTTTTTTCCAATATGCCGATGTGGAGTATTTCCTGCTTGACGACCGGTACTTCCGCACCGCCAACAGGTGCGAAAGTTGCCCGGAGCGCACCATGTTGGGCAAAGAACAACTCGAATGGCTGAAAGGCGCACTGGCTGCCAGTTATGCGCCGTTTAAGATAATTGCCTGCGGCGGGCAAGTGCTCACCACCAACAAAGCCGCAGAAACGTACATCAATTTATATCCCGACGAACGCGACAGCATCTTGGCCCACATCGAAAGGGAAGACATCACAGGCGTCATTTTTCTTACCGGCGACCGACATTTCAGCGAACTTAGTGCCATGCAAAACAAACGTGGCAACTGGGTGTACGACCTCACGGTTTCGCCTTTGTCGGCCGGCGCATATACCTCGGCGGCAGAAACGACGAATGACCACCGTGTGCCGGGAACCCTCGTGGCACAACATAATTTTGCGATGCTCAACTTCAGCGGTCCGCGCAAAAGCCGGGAAATGAAAATGGAGCTTTTCGACAGCAATGGCAACCCGTTGTGGACCCGCACCATCGGGCCCGACGGCACTTTAAAATAAACAAAAATGTCTGCAAATAAACAGCCAGTAGGTGTGGTAGGATCCGGTAGTTTTGGTACCGCAATAGCCAATTTGCTGGCTTACAACACCGATGTGATGCTTTTCAGCCGCAAACCTGAAACCGTGGAAGCGATCAACGCCGGCCACAAACACATGGGCATAAGGTTGTCGCCAAGGGTGCGTGCCACCTCGGATCTTGAGGAGCTCGCTTCAAAGTGCTCGCTGTTGTTGCCTGTGGTGCCATCTACCAGTTTCCGTCGCATGATTCAGGCCATGGCGCCTTACCTGCGGCCACACCACCTCATCATCCACGGCACCAAGGGTTTCGACCTGCACGGTGTGGAAGAGGAAGAACTCAGCAACCCCAACCTGGTGCTTACGCGGGAGCATGTGCGCACGATGAGCGAAGTGGTGTTGGAAGAAACCAGCGTGGTGCGTGTGGGATGCCTTTCGGGCCCCAACCTCGCAGCAGAGATCATAGCCGGTCAGCCCGCAGCTACTTTGGTGGGCAGCCGTTTCCGCGAAGTGATCCAGGCCGGCCAAACCGCCCTGAACAGCCAGCAGTTTCACGTTTTTGGCTCTTACGATATTCTCGGCGCCGAGTTGGCAGGCGCCTTGAAAAACATTGTGGCACTGGGTTCGGGCATCCTTGGTGGTTTGGGCCTTGGAAGAAACATCCAGGGTTTGCTCATTGCGCGCGGACTGGCGGAAATGGTGTATTTTGGCAAATCGTTGGGCGCTTCGAGCCAGGCCTTCATCGGTGTGGCGGGTATTGGCGACCTGGTGGCTACGTCCACCAGTACCAACAGCCGAAACTACACGTTCGGCACCCGTTTGGCCAAAGGTGAAACGGTCGAACAGATCCGCGAGAACATGCCCGAGCTTGCCGAAGGTGTGCGCACCTTGCGCATAGCCCACCAGCTTGCCCGCGAATACAAATTGCACGTACCCATCACCGATATGTTGTATGCGGTGGTGTTCGAGCGTTTCTCGGTGGAAAAAGCCATGGAATATCTCATGACTTATCCTTATGCCGTGGACGTGGATTTTCTTTAATGTTGCGGACCGGCCGCAAACAACCCAAGCATCAACATGCGTTTTTGTCTTGCTTTTTTGTGCCTGCTACCCTTGTTCCTGTGCGCACAACCTGCCGCTGAAATGCGGCGCAGGTATGAGCCTACTGTTGAATTTTTAAATTTCAAGGGCGATCATTGTTTTGAAATTACCCGTAAGGAAGCCGACAGGGCGTTCAACTTGCGGTACTGGGAAGATGCTTCGCTGCTTTACAGGGCCGCCAAAAACTGCAGCGACGCCAGCCAGGCTCTACGGCTGGAACTAAACAAAAGCATCGAATTGTGCCGAACCAACGCCGAAAATGCTTTGCGGCAAAAAGAGCTCGAAGCGCGTATGCAGGCCCGGCAAGCACAAGCTGACAAACTCGCCAACGACGCACAAACACTGTTGCGCAATTTCGACCGCTCTACTGCTTTTCGTCTGGCCGATTTTGCCAACTCTTATGTTGCCCCTCCCGGAAGCGACGGCAACCCCGAATGCAGGCAGGCCATTCTCGATGCTTGGAACTACGTACCCTACCTTCAATCCGGCCTCAGTTCCGAATACGCCGATCTTCAGGTACCTTTTTGTTTTGAACTTACCGACAACCTGGGTGAAAATGTAATGGTTCGCTTTGCTGTACGCAAAGACACCTTGGTTTTGTATGCGTTCATTCCCGAAAAACACCTGCTTTACACCTGGAAAACAGAGGCATTTATTCCGGAAATACCTTTGGTGCTGGACAAAGATTTCCTCAGCATGGATGTGCTCAACGACCATGAAACACTGCTTTTTAGCACCAAAAATGGTTTTGTTTTTTGGCGCAGCATGTTGGAAAGCCGCTCCGTAACTGCTTCAGAAAACGCTCTTTATTACCATGATCAACATACCAAACGCTTCTACTTTTACGAAAGGAATGAAGGTGAAATTCGCTATGTTGATTTGTCAGACGATTCCTTTTCCAACCTCAAATACCAGCAACAACAACAGCAAAACCAACGAAGCGACAAAAACCGTGCTTCGGAAGTATTGTACCACTCCATCCATGATAGCCTTGGACTGGTAAGTTTTTCCATGGGCGTAAGTGAAATGTGGATGGCCTTTCCCAAAGGACTTTTCATCGTTTCTACAACGGATGATTCGAAGCCCACAAGGTTTCTTCGGTTTTCATCCCCTATTTATGGTTATGGTGTTAACCACATGTTCCTGGAGCCAAACCTCCAGAGTCTGGTTGTAGCCAATGATTCGATTACCTACTTTTTTTACGTTTCGGATACGGCAAGCACCCTTCCGGGACCACGGAACTGGTCGCTGACCCGGCTGCTGTCTCACACACCTATGGGTACCATAATAGCATCCAAAAGCAGTAGTCAAGGCGCCCAACAGTTGTACATCCAAGACAAGGCCGACGGTAGTTTTCTTCAGACTGCATGGATCAATGAAATGGAGGAATTTGTGGAGGACCGCGGCGATTTTTCCCCCGGGGACCAATGGTTTGCTTCCCCTACTTACTTAGGCAAGGTAAAATTGTGGCATTTGTTCAAGGAAGAAGGCGTTACAATTTTGCCCTATCTTGTTTCCAAGGACGGTGGTATTGCTTTTTCTCCCCAAGGAACGTATTATGGCGCTTTGTTCAAGGACAGCATGCATGTATTTCCTACCCTCAACAGCGAACAATCTGCATGGGAAGCTCCTGCTTATCCAGAAAGTAATTTTGTGGCTTTGAGCGAACAATGGGCTGCATGGCAATGGTCGGAAGAAACTGTTGCTGTTCGCCGCATCGACGGCAACAAAGTCTGGAAGTTTCAGCGACAATCATGGGAAACCAACTCGGCGTTTGCTTTCAGCTCCGACAATAAAATGGTGGCTTATTCGCGTAGCGATTCTGTACTTGGTTATGCACTCGAAAGTGGCCGTCGCTTGTTTGCACAAACCTTTGAAGGCGCCATTAGACAATTGGTTTTTGTTCCACAAAGTAAAAGTCTGCTGGTGGTGCATGACCGTTCCGAAAGTGCTTTGGGCAGCGATTTTGCCGTGAAATTATGGCATACCGATAGGCCGCAACAACCTGTGGTTTTCAGGGTTCCACAATATGAAATCATGCGTGTGGCGCTCAGTGGTTCGGGCGATTGGGTAGCATTCAGCAACAACCAGGATGTGCGCATTTACCATGCCGGCAAGCCGTCGGAAGAACTGGTAAAAATCAGGGCATACAAAGGCCATGAAATCACTGCACTCCGCTTTGTGCCCGGGCGTGATGTGATTGCCGCAGGCTATGTTAATGGCGAAGTGGTACTTTGGGATGTTCAAACCGGGCGTCTTTTAAACAAAATTTCACCCTACGATATCTACGGGCGTTCGGTTTCGGGCATGTATTTTCCGGAAAACGAGCAAAAAATGATCCAGCATTATTCCAGTTCCACACCGGTTTCAGACGGATTCATCGATTATCGGACAGGTACTTACGTCACAAGAAGCGTAGACCCCGCAACCATGCGCGAGCGACTGATTACGCCAAACATGCAATTGGTGAGTTTTTCGGCCGACCAGATCCGTGATTACGAACTGGAACCGATGCTGCAATATCCTGGAAATTTTGAACGCCTTGCTCAGTCTGGTGATTTGCCGCTTATACGTTCCTTTTTCAATTATTATGTGTACGAAACATTCAACAGCAACAACGTGGAACGGGTTGAGGCGTATTGCAACCGGGCCGCTGTATTGTACAAATCGCTTAATCCGGCATCACAGGAAGCCTTGCAAACCAGCATGGTTGATATGCACCTCAATTTGGGCTGGAAATTACTTCTAAACCACAAATCCAAAGAAGCAGAGGCAGTGGCCCGCGATCTGCGTTTGGTATTCGGCGAATCGCAGGGCGCCACCCTGATGGATGCCCATGGCGCCATTTTGAACAACGAATGCAGCCCGGCGCTTCGGAAATATGCCGATTGGATCATCAGTGGTTATGCCTCCTATTATGAAACACTCTATTTCAACTTCTATCTGGATAAGTTGCAGGAAGAAGTCTCCTCGTTGTTCAATTACGGTTTGTTGAACGAATCTCAAATTTCCTGCCTGTGCGCCATGTTGGGCAAGGAGGATCTAGCGCCCACTTTTTGCACAGCAGCAGCAACAAGCGCCGCACCCATGTTTGACGCAATTACCCTGACACGATGGGAGGTTTTTACGGCAGTTCGCAAAGCAAACAAGTTGACATCGAATGTAGATAAAATCCCCATGCTGGAATCGGCCCGACGAAAAGCACAAACCCTGCGAAAAAACCACCCTACCGACTACAATCTGGCGGTACGCAGTCTCTCCAAAGCTTGGTACGGTTACGGTTTATTTGAGCGGGGCAACACAACAGCCGTTGAACATTTCGGCCAGGCGGTCGATTTGTTGAACGGCATGAGCGACAAGGATACGGTCAAGATGGCCCGTATTGTTCAGATTGATCTACAGATGGCAACAGTTCTGCTCCAGCAAAACAAACTTGAACAAGCTGCGGCGGTGGCAGAAAACGGATTGGTTCAAGTAGGTAAATTGCTTGAAACAACCGAATTTATTCCGTGGCAAAACGAGCAATACAAACATTACCTTGAAAGCGAACTGTATAAATTGCTGGCGCGTATCCGGCTCTTTCAGAACCGACCTCAAATGGCGTTGAAGCTGTACAAACAGGCAGAAGCTACCTCGGCGGACGGATTGAATACGATCTATTTCGGCGAAGCCTATGCTTTGGCAGGAGAAACTGCAAAAGCCATGGAACAATTTGAAACCGGCTTGTACAACGAAGAGGTTGCAGGGTTGGTTGTTTCAGACCTCGACTTACTCTCCGCGCAAATTCCTGAAAAAAAGGACCAGATCAACACTGTACAGCAATTCCTTTTCGCACGACTGACGGAAACAGGGTTTCTCAATTTTGATGCCATACAATTTTACCGTTACAAAAACGCCAGCCAGCAAGCTTTTTATGAAGAAAAATGGGCAAATGCCGTAAAGTTCAACAAGAGCGCGCTCTTGTTTGCCCGTTTGAAACGCGATGAGAATCCGGACAATATTACCTGGTCCAACCATTGGATTGACGCCAACATCAACCATTCTTTTCTGCTGCTTTTTGCCAATGAAAACAAGGAAACGGTACTCACCGAAGTCATCAACAATGCACGTGAAGGCCTTGCCTGGGTTGCCGGCAATCAGGGGACTTACACTTCAGAAGACTACATTCTGACCAATCTGGCCCATGCTTTGTGGTTGAGAAACAAAGACACAGACCGCGAGGAAGCCATTCGAACCTACCGGTCATTCCTCAACAGCATGCCGGAATACAGTACGGTAGATTATTGGGAATTGTTGCTCAAAGACTTTCGCGACGTGCAGCGATCCGGCACAATCTGGCCCGAACTTTCAACCTTATTGGAGGCCATCAAACCAGCAAATCACTAAAATTGACAGCATACCCATACTTACTTCCCAAAATCCCGAACCAGCTTTTACCTTTGCCAACCACAGGTGCCATCACAAAAACGACGCATGACCGATCACCAGACATTATTACAGGAAGCTGAAACGTATGTAAAGGCCTATTTTGCCGAAAATATGCCCGAAAAGTATGTTTTTCACGACCTTGAGCATACTGTTCAAACTGTTGCTGCCGCGCGCACCATCGCACAGGGGTATGAACTTTCCGGCCCCGACGCCAACCTGATTGAATTGGCAACCTGGTTTCATGATACCGGGTATGCCCAGGGACCTGAAGATCACGAGGAAAGAAGTTGCAACAACGCCGACCTTTTTTTACGCGGACGGTTGCCCGAATCTGAACTGGATACCATCAAATCCTGCATCCGAAGCACCAAAGTCCCCCAAAAACCCATCAGCCTGTACGATCAGATCATTTGCGACGCCGATCTCAGCCATTTGGGTATGAAAAGTTACTGGTACCGCAACAGCAAACTCCGCCAGGAACTTATACTTACACGAAACCTTGTTTTGAGCGATGAGGAATGGGTTGATTTCGAATTGAATTTTATGCTCGCACACGAGTACCATACCGCTGTAGCACAGGAACTTTTCAACAAAAGAAAAGCCAAACAAGTCCAGCAACTGCTGAAACAAAAACGCCGTTTAAATCCAAAAAAAGCGCCAACTGTGCAAGAATTGGCGCTTATGGATGAAAAAGAAAAAAGTGGTGTGTTGGATAAAGCCATGCGCGACAGTGAAAATGAACTTAAAATGGATCGAGTGGGACGGGGTGTGGAAACCATGTACCGAACTACTTACCGAACCCATACCAACCTGAGCGCCATGGCCGACAACAAGGCCAACATCATGTTGTCGGTAAATGCCATCGTCCTGTCAATCCTCGTGAGTAACCTGTTGCCCAAACTTCAAGGCGATCCATCCCTCAAACTGCTCATCCCCACACTCATCCTCACCTTGACTTGCCTGGTTTCGATGATTTACGCAACCCTGGCCACCCGCCCTAAGGTAACCGAAGGCAAAGTAACCCGCGAAGCCATCAAGCAGCGCAAAGCCAACCTGCTGTTTTTTGGCAATTTTTACAACATGCCCCTCGAAGATTTTCAATGGGGCGTAAATGAAATGCTTCGCGATTCAGATTTTTTATACAGCTCCATGAGCCGCGACCTTTACTTCCTGGGCATCGTACTTGCCCAGAAATACCGCTACCTTATGATCTGCTACAATATTTTTATGTTAGGAATGATCATCTCCATGGCCGCGTTTGGCATATCCTTCATCGTTTAGAGCTTACATGGCTGCCCTTGTCATCATACCCACCTACAACGAGCGCGAAAACGTTGAAAACATCGTACGTGCCGTATTTGCTTTGAGCGATCCGTTCGATGTACTTATTGTCGACGACGATTCGCCCGACGGTACGGCCAATATCGTACGCACCTTGCAACAAAATGAATTTAAGGGCGAACTGCACCTTTTGCAACGGACAGGCAAACTTGGGCTGGGCACCGCCTACATCGCCGGATTCCGATGGGGACTAGAACGCGACTATCAATATTTTTTTGAGATGGACGCCGACTTTTCACACGACCCCAACGATCTGCCACGCCTCCTGGCAAAATGCCGCGACGAAGGCGCCGATGTGGCCGTGGGTTCGCGTTATTGCAAAGGTGGCAAACTCGTAAACTGGCCTGCAGACCGCATCATTTTGTCGCGCGGAGCATCCCTTTACACAGCCATGATCCTATGGATGCCCGTAGCCGACCCCACTGCCGGCTTCATCTGCTACAAACGCCGAGTGTTGGAAGCGCTCGACCTCGACAACATGCGTTTCATCGGCTATGCCTTCCAGATTGAAATGAAATATGCCGCATACCGCAAAGGCTTCAGCGTAAAAGAAGTGCCCATCACCTTTAAGGACAGGGAAAAAGGACAGTCGAAAATGTCGCCCAAAATCATTCGAGAAGCCATGCTAGGCGTATTGCAAATGCGCTGGCGAGGCTGGTGAATTGGACATACGGTAGTAAGTTTTGTTCCGTGCTAAGGTGAAAATTATTTACCAATCACATCTTTTGCATACAACAACCGCTCCTGCCAGTATTTCGATACCGTGATGTTTTCCTCCACAACACCCCTGCTGGTTGTGCTGTGGATGCAATACACATTTTTCCCGTCGCGCTTGCTCACCATGGCCACATGCGATACATCCCGACCGTTTTCAGCAAAAAAGACCAGATCGCCGGGTTGCACTTTACTCATTGAAACCTCACGACCCAACGTAGCCTGTCCTCTCGATGCCGGTGTGATGGGGTAACCAAATCCTTTCAAAATAAAACTGGTGAAACCCGAGCAGTCGAAACCGGTTTTGGGGCTGGCGCCCGCGTATTTGTATGGCGTACCGATGTACTTTCGCGCGTAATCGGCCATCTCCCTGCGCTGTTTCGAAACGCTTCCACCCGACGTAGAGGGCTTAGCTGGTGCAGTAGGCTTATTGGGCGCGGAAGTGACGGGCGCTGGCTTGTCCGACGATGATTTGTAATAGGAGGTGGAAGCTCGCTTGGGATTGGAACAGGCTACCAACCAAAGCAGTAAAAAAAACATCGGTGCAAAAGGAGATAAACGCATGGAAATCGTGATTATCAAGGTTAGTGTTTTTATTCCGCATTCCGCATTCCGCATTCCGCATTCCGCATTCCGCATTCCGCATTCCGCATTCCGCATTCCGCATTCCGCATTAAAAAAAGCCACCCCTATTAAAGGAATGGCTTACACATTAACTTTTACCTCTACCCTTAAGGTATGATGCGGTAACGCATTGTATTTTCTTTAACAAGTTACATTTGAAATTCGGCAAACACAGGCGCTTGATCGCTGATGATGTCGCGGGCAAACAGGATGCGTGGTTTCCAATACCTCGAAGTGCTGATGTTTTCTACGATGATGCCGCGAGAGCAGGTGCTGTGTACGCAGATGATGCCTTCGGCGGTGTTTTCAACCACCATGGCAACGTGCTGAATGTAACCTTTGCCACCGAAAAAAACCAAATCACCGGGAAGTACGTTGGTCAGGCTGATGCGTTTGCCCTGTCGCGACTGCATGCTCGAACTCGAAGAAACGTTGATGTTGAATTCGTTGAGCACATAACGGGTAAATCCAGAACAATCGAAACCCGTTTTTGGACTGCGGCCAGCGTAGAGGTAACGCAATCCTTTGAAAGTTTGGGCCCAGCCAGTCACCTGCTCTCGCAGTTGCATCATTTCGCTGCCGACTTGGTGGGATGGGTTTTTGCCTGGACTGTAAAAAGCCGAGGCGGAAATCCATAAAACAAAAACCAGGGCTACTGGTGTAAAAATACGATAAAAACGATTGAAACGTTTTGTTTCGAACTTCATGTGTGTGCAAGTTTGGCAAAACACACGACCGAATGGCCGTATGTGGAGATTAATCCACTTTGGATAAAAAAAAGGTAATTATTTAGAGTAAATGGCTCCGAAATGGCTTGCGTGCGGCGGATATGTTCATGTTATGGATTATGAAGCCGGAACCGGATTGGGAATAATTTTCCTGCAAGCTGGTGGCAAAGGTAGCATTAACTTCCAAAAAACAATGCGTTTGAAACAAAAAATGGAAAACAATCAAGTACTCAAAACAAACAAATCCGCATCGTCCAGAAAGGGAAATATGCTGCGGTATTTTTGCAAATCATCCAATAAAAGTTCTGCGGTAAAAGCTCCTTTCTGGTTTCCGAGGGCTAAAATTTCGTTTCCGGCATGGTCCAGAAGCACCGAATCACCTGTGTATTCATGGCCGTTTCCGTCGGTGCCGATGATGTTAACACCAGCTACAAATGCCTGATTTTCAATGGATCGTGCGGGAAGAAGGCTGCGCCAATGGTTGGCGCGGCGTGCCGGCCAGTTGGCCACAAAAAAAATAAGATCGTAGCGATCATTTTGCTGTCTATTCCACACCGGAAACCTCAAATCGTAGCAAATCATCGGACAAATGCGCCAACCCCGCCATTCGAAAATCAGCCGTTCCGTACCCATTGCATAATGCTTGTGCTCGCCGGCCAGGGAGAAACGGTGGCGTTTGTCGTAGTGCATCGTTTTGCCGTCGGGAAAGGCAACGATCAGGCGGTTGTAAAACAAACCTGCTTCGTTGCAAATGAACGAACCGCAAACTACAGCATCCAATCGGCGGGCATGGTTGAGCATCCAGTTTACCGTTTCGCCGTCCATGGTTTCTGCCAAAGCTTCCGAACGCATGCTGAAGCCTGTGGTGAACATCTCGGGCAACAACACCAGGTCGGTGATGCCGGCCAGAGGTGCCAGAAGTGCGTCGAAACGCGTTCGGTTGGCGGCGGGGTCTTCCCAGACAAGATCGGTTTGTACAAGTGTTGTGCGCATGGAGCTAAGGTCGTGTGTTTGTGGGTATCTTTGCCCCCCTTAACCGAATATTTTTAACCATGGATATTACCCAGCAAGGTTACGTCAAGTACGAAGTCACCCCCGCAGGCGTGGCGCGGATTGTATTTTTTCATCCCAACCACAACAGTTTGCCCAGCAGGCTTTTGGAAGGTCTGACCGATGCTGTGAACCGCGCCTCCACCGATCCGGCCGCGCGTATCGTACTTTTGTCCAGCGAAGGCCACAAAACCTTTTGTGCCGGCGCCAGTTTCGATGAGCTCGCCGCCATTGGCGATTTTGAAACGGGGCACAAATTCTTTTCAGGCTTTGGTACCGTGATCAATGCCATGCGCAAATGTTCCAAAATCGTGTTGGGACGCGTTCATGGCAAGGCGGTTGGCGGAGGTGTAGGCCTTGCAGCAGCCACCGATTATTGCCTGGCCAGCCGTTACGCTTCGGTGCGTTTGAGCGAACTGGCCGTGGGTTTCGGCCCTTTCGTCATCGGGCCTGCAGTAGAACGCAAAGTGGGTGCTGCGGCATTCGGTCAAATGGCGCTGAACCCCGACGAATGGCAAACGGCCGAATGGGCCAAATCTAAGGGACTTTTTCAGGAAGCTTTCGAAAGCGAAGAGCAACTCGACGCCTACATCGAACATTTCAGCGCCAAACTCTGCAGTTACCACACCGAAGCCCTTGCCGAACTAAAATCCATTTTTTGGAAAGGCACAGAACATTGGGATACGCTCCTAAGCGAACGCGCCGCCATCAGCGGAAGACTTGCTTTGTCGGAGTTTACAAAAAACGCCATAGAAGCTTTTAAGAGCCGTTAGCCGTTAGCCGCTAGTGGCTAACGGCTAACAGCTATCAGCTATTTAAACAATCCTCCCAGCAAACCGCCAAGGCCGCCTTGCTTTTGGTTTCCGCCTCCCAACACGCTGCCAAGAACGCTGCCGAGCAGGTCGCCCATGCCGGCACCTTGAGCGCTGTTTTGGGCTGTGCCCATGAGCAGGCTGGGCAAATCTTCAAGTTTTAGGCCGCCCTCGCTGCGCATTTTACCCAAAGCGCCCATTACGATGGGGGCGAGGATGGGCATGAGTTTCATCACCTGGCTCATGCTAAGACCGCTGCGTTCGCTCACCTGTTGAGCAACATTTTCCTGATTTCCGCCGAGTACGTGGCCAAGTATACCGAGGCCATTGGCGGCGCCAGCGCCTTGTCCGCCGCTTCCAATGAGGCCCATGATGTCGTCGAGTACACTGCCGTCGTGGTTGCGGTCAAGAGCTCCCAGCAGCGAATTGAGCCCGCCTTCTTGGGTAGCGTTGTTGGCCAGGCCGCCGAGCAAGGACGTCATGATGCCGTTGGCTGCCTGGGCCGTATGTTGTTTGTCGGCGCCGATTTGTTGGCCAAGTTGTTCCAGAACGTCGTCGGACAACTGACTTTGGAGGATGTTTAAGAGATCCATAAAGGTTTACTTTTTGGTAAGGTAATTGGAAAATTGATGCAAAGATAGTTGGGACCTTCGGAAATGCGACCTTTTATGACTTCGTGTGGTTCAAATAGCAACATGCAACAACGGAGAATTTTTTTTGTTATATTTTTTGGCTGCAAAAACAAAGGGAAAATGGTATTTTTTGAAAATGCTTGTAGCAAATTGGGTGGAAAGCATGTGACATAAAATCGACTTTTACGTCTCATATTTCACTTTCATACGTTTAAAAATTACCTTTAAGCCGGCTCTTTTGGCATAAAATTGGAATTGATGATAAAATATTTCTACACGGCTGACTATTTACTAATAATTTACTGATTTTTACGCTGTCCCACGCCCGGCCACTTATTTTGGGCATCGTACAAGTTGATCTCATGGACTATCGCGCCGTCAAACACCAATTGATCGCAAGGCTCCGCAACGAGCTTTCGGACAAGCTTTTTTACCATGGTTTACACCACACGCTCGACGTGCTGCGTGTGGCCGCCGAACTATGCGCCAGCGAAGGCATCAACGGCCAAGAGCTTACCCTCGTTAAAACAGCTGCGCTTTTCCACGATGCCGGTTTTGTAAAAAACAAACACCAAGGTCACGAACTCGAAGGATGCAACATGGCCCGCGAGATTTTGCCCCGTTTCGGCTACAACGACTCGGATGTAGCATTGGTCTGCAACATGATCATGTCCACCAAGGTGCCTCAAACACCCCAAAACCTGCTCGAGGAAATCATCTGCGACGCCGACCTTGATTACCTCGGCCGCGACGACTTCCACAAAATCGGGAATTCACTTTTTGAAGAATTGCAGGCTTACCATATGCTCAACGACGAACAGACCTGGAACCGCCTTCAGGTAAGTTTCCTCACCACCCACCATTTCCATACCCGAACCAACCGCGAACTGCGGGAGCCGGTAAAACAACGGTACCTTGAGCAATTGAAGGATTTGGTATCTACCTATTGAACAGGTCAAACCAGAGGTTGTTTCAGTATCCGCTCTGATCCAAAACCAAAAGGTTGTAAGTTTGCACAAGATAAGATGTTGCATTTAATCTCCCCTCCATGCAGCACATGATTTCTACCCGCCGATGCGACCGTTTGTCAAGGAATTGATTTTCCTTTTGCCCTTTTTTATTCTTGTGTTGCCCCTACATGGGCAACACCAACAACCCATGACGGTATCGGTTGAACAGTTTTCGTTGGAGCACGGTCTCTCCAATCGGGATGTTAACCATTTTGCGAAGGACAAACAAGGTTTCGTTTGGGTGGCAACCTACAATGGCCTGTCGCGATTCGACGGCTATTCCTTCCTCAATTTCGATAGCCGCCCCCAAAATCCGTACAAAATCAGATTCAATAAAATTGAATATTTGTACGTGGACCGCAACGGAAACCTCATCCTCTATTCCGATACTGGGAAATCGGGCGTTTTTGATTTGCTCAATCCGTTGACGGGGGACTTGACGCCTTTGCATTTTGAAGCGTGTCGGGGTAAACTCATCACCTTGTACACTGCTCCGGACGGAATGTTGTATTTCCTGATTCTGGATGGCAACCACCATGTGTTGTACCATTACGATGATGAAAGGCAGGAATTGGTCAAGGAATTTGTTGTGGAGGCATCCATGGTTGTGGAAAATTATCCCGCAGGGGTTTTCAAGTCGGCCAAAGGGCATTTTTGGATGGCCGTGCTCACTGAAGGCGGTTTGAAAGTTGTCCAAACCGATGGCTCCGGACGTACACTGAATACGTATGCAATTGATGGTGATTTTTCAATACCGGCAGGAGATAGTACCAAGTTTCGGCTGGCAGAAACAGCCGACGGGCAAGTTTGGCTCGCAACGGGCACCACCGGTGTATACATACTCGAACCGACAAAGGAAAGAAAGTTCAGACGACATCGTCGGTTACAAGGCGGCGACTACATGTTGGAAGCTGATGCAAAGGGGAACTATTTGGTTTACCAAAACCGACCAACGGAACCTTCAAAGGGTTGTTTTTTGATAACAGCAGACGGACGGTTGGTTGATTACAGTTTTGTATTAGAACATCAATCGATCATTGACCCGGTATACAGCGAGGATTTTACCCAATGGCTGATGGCCGGCTCTTTAAATGGATTCAACAAATACCAGCTTCAATCTCCTTATTTTGAAACATTTCTTGCAAAAGAATTGGGCAACGAACCCTTTGGCATCAGTACGCGGGGAATGGCCAAATTAGGGCCAGACAAGTTGTACATCTCCACAGAATCGGAGGGGCTTTACGAACTGGATGTACGAACCGGAAAGTTAAGCAAGCCGGGCAACCGATTGCCACAGTTGGAGCCATTAAACAGTCACAAATACACCCGAACTTTGTTGGCAGAAGGTGACAGCACTTTGTGGATGGCTGTCATGTACGGGGTTGTAAAATACCAGCCTAAAACAAACCGATGCGACTTTTACCCGGTTCCCGGCAATGAAATTTGGGGCCTTGCTTTTGGAAAAGACCGCTATTTGTGGGCGTTACCCTATAAAGGTATGTTGGTGCGCATGGATCCTCATACCGGTGCTTGTAGCCAATATTTAAACAACGACGGCAGCAATCCGCTTGAAGGCACCTTTGCCACGTATCTCCTTACCGGAAAGGATGGTACGCTGTGGGTAGGAACATCGTTTCTCGGCCTGATCAACATCGATACCGAAACGGGGGAAGTCAGGCGGTTTACAGCCAATCCAGGCGACCCGGCTGGATTTAAAAGCAACCACATAACCGGTATTTTCGAAGATGGCGACGGGTTGTTGTGGGTGGGTACCCTCGAAAGCGGGTTGCACCATTTCGACCCCGTAAAAGGCAAGGTTACGGCGGTTTATACCCGTGAAGATGGGTTGGGCCATCAAAGCGTGGCAAGTATTCTGCCCGACCAGCAGGGCAATTTATGGGTCAGTACCTTCAATGGTTTGTCGTTTTTTGATGTAAAAAAGAAAACGTTCAACAATTACACCATGGCAGACGGTTTGTCTTACAATGAATTCAACCGGCATTCAAGTTTTTACGACAAGGAAAACAAACGTTTTTATTTCGGTGGGATGAACGGTGTAAATGCTTTTTATGAAAACGATTTGCGGCCTGCAGAAAACCATGCACCGCTGTTGATTTCAGAAGTTTCGTACCAAAACGCATCCGACAGTACGGTTAAAATTTTTACCGGAATAGGCGATGGGTCCACCCTATCCTTGCCCCCAGGAAATGGCTCCATTTACATCCGTCTGGCACTAGCTTCCTACGGTTCTTCACCGAAAAATCTTTTTTCCTACAACATTGAAGAACTGAACGATCAATGGATTCCCCTCGGCACCGACACAGAATTACGCCTCAACCAGCTGCCCGCAGGCTCTTATACCCTGCATTTGCGAGGTGCCGACAATCGGGGCAACTGGAGCAGCAAGGAAATCACACTGCAAATTGTTGTTCTGGAGTATTGGTACAAACGCTGGTGGGCTTGGTTGCTGTATTTTGGCCTGATTGCCATGGCCGGTTTTTACTATTACAGGTCTCAACTCAAAAAACGAATAGCAGAGAAAGAAGCGCATCGACTTCAGGAGCTGGATACCTTCAAAAGCCGGTTGTTTACCAACATCAGCCACGAATTCAGAACACCACTCACCGTTATCCTCGGTACCGTGGGGCAATTGCAAAATGCACAAATCAATGAAAATGGAACGGCGTACAACCTGATACGGCGAAACGGTGAAGGACTGCTCAGGTTGGTCAACCAAATCCTTGATTTGTCCAAAATGGAAGGCAACACACTCAACATGCATTACCAGCAAAGCGACGTATTGCCCTACCTGCGCTACATCACCGAAAGCATGCACTCTCTGGCCAATGTACAAGGTGTGGCCCTGACGGTAAAAATGCCCGAAGGGGAGCTGGTGATGGATTACGATCCGGACCGGCTGTTGCAAATTGTGTACAACCTGGTGTCCAATGCGGTGAAATTTACCCCCGAAGGCGGTAGGGTCGGCTTGCAGGTTGAAGTATCGCCGCAACAATCCGAACTGATCATTGCCGTTGCCGATACAGGCGTAGGTATTCCGCCATCAGATTTGGACCATATTTTCGACCGTTTCTACCAGGCCGAAAACCTTGAAAAGGCACAAACTGGGGGAACCGGTATCGGATTGTCGCTCACCAAAGAATTGGTTCAAATCATGGGCGGTACCATTGCTGTGGAATCTGCGCCAGGCAATGGCGCCACTTTTACCGTGGTTTTGCCCATCACCCGCAACGCACCGGTTGTTGAAGGGCAATCATGGCTTTTTTCTGAAAATGTTCCTGTCGAAAAGGCAAAAGTTCAAGGAAATACTGCCCGACAACGCAAGGATCTGCCTTTGGTACTTGTTATTGAGGACAGCCCCGACGTTGCAGCGTACATCGTGGCGTGTTTGCATGAACGGTACAGGCTGGAGGTAGCCTACAACGGCGACAAAGGTTTGGAAATGGCCCTGGATATGGTGCCCGACCTTATTGTGTCCGATGTTATGCTTCCAGGCAAAGACGGGTTTGAATTGTGCGATTTGTTGAAAAAAGATGTGCGTACAAGCCACATTCCACTTGTATTACTCACTGCCAGAGCCGATCAGGAAAGCCGCTTGTCTGGCCTTCGGCGCGGTGCTGATGTTTACCTGGCCAAGCCTTTTTTTCAGGAAGAACTTACCCTGGTTTTGCAAAACCTGCTGAAACTGCGCCAACAAATTTATGAAAAGTTTTCTGGTGTTATCCTGGATGTCTCTGTTGATCCTGCCGATCCTTCAGAAACTTCGGATTTTGAAATAGAGCACCAGTTTGTACAACAAGTACGCGCTGCGGTGGAAGCCAACATCGGCGATCCAGCATTTACGGTGCAAAAATTGTGTCAAAAATTGGCCATGAGCCAGCCCCAGGTGCACCGCAAGCTTACGGCCCTGACGGGTAAAAACGCCACACAGTTCATTCGTTCCATCCGGCTGGTCCGTGCGAAGGTATTGTTGGAGCAAAAAGGGAAAAGTGTAAGTGAGGTGGCTTATGAAGTAGGATTCGACGACCCCAAGTATTTCAGCAGGGTATTTTCAGAAACCTTCGGTGTTGCGCCCAGCAAAGTGTAAGCGAAAGACAAGTTTTTTAAACGTTTTTTTTGGTTTTGAATGGATACTCCACCTATTTGAATGGAATTTGGGAAGCGTTCCCCATGCGAGGCACGCACCTTTGATGAAGAAAAAAACCTTTTGCTTTTCCCCGGAGCAACAGCCGAATGCATGCAACCTGTTCGTTGCCGGCGGGTTTGTCCTTGAATCTTTTTTTAACCATCACTATCCGTAATCTGTCATGAAAAAGTTGCTACGCTCCTTTTATTGCCTGCTGCTTGTTGCCGTATTTGCTGGCCACGCCAACGCTCAAGTCGATCCAACCCTCAGCATCCAGGGCATTCTTAAAAGATCCAACGGTGTCGCCGTAGAAGACGGCGCCTACAACATCACCTTCAAATTATACACCGCCCAGGCGGGTGGCACGGCTCTTTGGACCGAAACCCAGCCCGGCGTAGAAGTGAGTAGCGGTATCTACAGCGCTACACTCGGCATCATTACGCCTTTAAACATTCCTTTCAACCAGCTTTATTACTTGGGCGTAACGGTAGGCTCTACGGAGCTTACGCCGCGTATCCTGCTCACTTCGGCGCCTTATGCACTTTCGTTGATCGGGCAAACCAACAAGTTTCCGAGCAGCGGTTTGGTACAGGCCGACAGTATCAAAGTAACTGGCGGCGTATTGGCCAGGGGCGGAGCTCCAGGTGCGAACGGCGCGAGCAAAAACGGATATGCCTTTTCAGGCAACAGCGGCGACAATGATAGCGGCGTGTTTTCAACGGGTGCGGGAGAGGTATCCCTGTACAGCAACAACTCGGAAGTTTTGGAGGTGACTCCGGGCAATGTAGCCGTCAACGGTACGGTTACTACAAACCAGTTGTCCCTGCCCACTGGCGGTTCCGTTGCGTACAACGGCCTCAATGATTGGAGGTTGGTTTCGGAAGATTACCTGGAAGCCGGAGCAGACGGGTGGCAATTCTCGATGGACGACTCGGGTGATCGTGGCGCCTGGAAAAACCCTGTTTCCGGCACTTGCCCTACGGCCGATTTTGGCGACTTTGCAGGCAAGGTTCTTCGTCCTGCCGACAACGATTACATCATTAAAAAGCAGTTTAGTCCAGCTGGTTCTTACAATTACGTAAAAGTAGTCTTCAAGTATTTTGTTATTGGAAACTGGGATCCCAATGATTTGTCATCGGCCGCCTTTGCTGCCTTTGCAAATGATGCAACGGGTGGAAACATCAGGGTAGGCTGGAAAGCTTATTCCAACGAAGTGAGTCAAAACTGGTTGTTGGACTATGATCTGTTCAGAAATGCTTCCAGTTTTGTATTACCGACGTCGAATTCGGATCATTGGATCAGCGGAGAAATGGTCGGCAAACGCTCCACACCTTTTTGGGTATACTTTGGTTATGCCAACAATGAAGGCGAAAGCGATGAGCATTTTGCAGTCGGTATGATTGAAGTATGGGTGAAGTAACACATATGATTTCTTCATTCTTCTTTCACGCCAAAATGCAAGATCATGCAACCTGCACGTATTTTATACATACTGCTGCTCTTTTGCGGCACCCTTTTGCCGTCTTTGTCGGCTCAAAACAACAACTGCGGTCCTGAACCTGAAGTGGACACCACTGGATTTTCCGGAACCGCCTTTTTCAACTTCGGAAGCAGCGCCCGCTCCAACAGCCAGCAATACCGTTCTTCTTTTGCCGTAGGCCAAACCTTTGTTGGTTACCTCGATGGTTTGATGTACAACTCAACCGTCGGTTTTTATTCCCGTTACCTGCTGCCGCCATTTGCCCTGAAAGTATTTGCCACGCAAGGCGATTTGCTCGACCGGATCCAGATTTCCTGGGAAATCGACGCCCTGGGGCCTTCCTCCAACGAAGGTTTCAACATTTACCGCGACGGCATTTTTTTGGCAAGCGTGGGAGCAAACATCAGAAACTACAACGACTTCAACGTCATACCCGGTATACCCTACACGTACACCATTCGCGGTCTGAACGTTTTCGGTGAAGGCGTGCCCAGTTCGGCACTTGGATTTCAGGTGCCCAACGGCGTGGTTACGGGATGGGTGCAAACCCTGAACGGCAGTGCTGTGCCCGATGCTCTGATTACGTTGATGCCCATGCAGGGTTTTTCAGCAAAATTTGGTCCGCAAGACGGCGCCAGCGCTCAAATCGGTCCCGGAACAGCGCCTTTTATGCCCGGATCGGGTGAAGACTGGACGATTACGTTCTGGATGAAAACCAACTCTGCCAATGCCAATGCCGGACTTCTCAAGCTAACCCCATTTCCGCTTTATTTCCGTGCAATCAGCAGCGCCGGTGGAAATGAAGGTGTTGAATTGGCCACCACGGCAACCGGAGCGCCTTTTCTTAGCGCAAACTTCCCAGACAGCACCAAAAACGGCTGGCAACACGTAGCGGTCAGCTACGATGGCAGCAGCCTGCAAGGCAGGCTTTTCATCAACGGCGTTTTGTCCGCACTTTCCCCCATGGTAGAAGTTCCTTCCGCCGATACCCTGCAGTTCGGTGTTGAAACCGGAACAGGCGGCTGGTCGGGCTTCCTTGATGAGTTTCGCATCTACCACAAGGTGTTGAACGAGCTTGATTTCCCGGAAATTATGGAAGGCACCGCCTCGTCGCTTACTCCCGACATCTCGCACTATTGGAAAATGGACGAGGAGAAAGGTGAAAAATCGTTCGATATTTTCAACCGCCACCAGCTTTACTTCTGCGGCGCGGTTTTCGATCCCGAACGCCCACCTGTGCGCACTTCGGGCAAAACCAACGAACAAGGTTATTACCGCATCGAATCGGCGAGTTATGGTACGGGTACGACCTTTTTGGCTGAACCCATGAAGAACTTCAACCTGCACCGTGCGTTGCAATTCAAACGCGCAGAGCAGGACGTAGCTGTCCTCCCCGATTTTCCGGTGAACGGCAAAGCCACCCTCGAAACCTGGGTTTACAGCGCCGGTCCCGATGGCGATCAATGCCTGCTTTCCAAAAAATGGCCGGGCAACGACTTTCGCTTGTTGCTTAAGGCCAATGGCCTCGACAACGACGTTGTTTTTTACCTCAACGGCCAGGAGAAAATTTTCGGCGCCCTCGGCATGGGATACCAGCATCTGGCATTCACCATCGACAGCAGCGGCAACAACCGCACGGTGACGGCCTACAAAAACGGCGCTCCCCTGGGCACCGCGCACGTTTTCAATGGCGTAACCGGCAACTGGGTGGATTCCACCCAGCAATGGGTACTCGGCGCCCGACCCAGCGGCGCGGCTTACACCGACCATTACGGTGGACTTATTGATGAGGTGGCGCTGTACGACACCACCCTCAGCGCTGCGAAAATTGCACTGCACGCGCAAGAACGCCGCGACATTCAGGAAAGCGGTTTGCAGGTGTATTTTGCCCTCGATGAAGGCAACGGTAACCGGCTGAACAACAGCGGATCTTTCCTGCTGGATCCAGGCATGACTTTCGGTACTACATGGACGGCCTTCGCGGCCATCCAAAATTCCACACCACACGAATTTACCCCTGCAACGCGTCAGGTTACCCTCAACCCGAGTGTAACTTCCGTAGACCAAGTGGATTTTACCGACCGCTCGACGATAGGCGTTTCAGGTTTTGTCCGTTACAAAAACACCGACTGTTTCGCCCCGGACGTGGAAATCCTGGTGAACGGCGAATCGTTTATACCCCGAATCCTTACCGATTCCACGGGTAAATTCGTGGTGGATTTTGATCCGGGTACAACTGCCGTGCTGACGCCCGTGTTTGAAGACCATGATTTCACGCCGGCACAATGGACGGTCACCAATGTTGTGAACCCTATTGCAGGCATCCTGTTCAGCGACATTACTACACGCAAAATTACCGGAAAAGTAGCCGGAGGATTGTGTGAAAAATCGGTCATTAAAGCACCTCCGGGTACCGGACAAGGAACAGTGTGCGTGGTTACCGTCAGATCGACTGATGGATGTTTTGAAAGAAACATCATCCTGGACAACCAGGAAGGTGAGTTTGAATTTCTGAACCTGCCATCGAGAAAAGCCTTTACGGTGGCCGTTTCTGAACACTCCGACCCCGACGTAAAGGCCTTTTTTCAGGTTTTGGGAGGTATTACCGTCAATTTGACTCGGGAAGATACCATCGTCGATTTCATCTACATCGCCATGCCTGAGGTTGAGATCGCAAGCGGACTGGAGCCATTTTCTCCGAGCTGCGATCTGATCGTCTTGGACCAGTTTGAATTCAAGGAGGTCGTGGTCAAGCTGAAAGAGCAATACGTTCCCATTGTTGATGGTATGGGCCAAATCATTGACGACGGTGTGTGTTACATCGACACAGCCTCTTTCAGTTTTTTCAATGGTTTTGCCGATGAAATCAAAGACACCACCATGAGCGGCGGCCAACTGGTTTACAAGTTTAGGGTGGCCACACCAAACCCCACACCACCGTTTTTGAAAACGTTTCAGGCGGTAGCAACAACCCTTGATGGCAACAATACGCAACTTACAACCCAGGGATTGGTTACTGGCATCAGGGCCAAAGCAAATACCTTTGTAACCACATTGCCCGAAATACCCACCATGGTACTGCGCGATCCGCCTGGCGACGGCAGTTATGCGTACATAGAGGAAGAAGAAACATTTTGCAGAACGGTGTCGTTTTCTGCCGAATACACCGTAGGCGGCGGTGGCGGTATTGCGTTCGACAACGGCCCGGACGTGACCATTACTTTTGGGCTGGGTGCTCCAAACATCGAAACAGAAACGATGTTCGGAGGAGGCGTAGAATCCAGCGTAATTTTTAAAAGAGTCACCCAAAATTCGATGGCGGTGTGTACCAAGCTGAAAGAAAGGCTTGCCACGAGCGAAGAAGATCTGATCGTGGGCGGAGACCGAGGCGCCGATGTGTATGTAGGCGGTGGCATCAACATCGAATTCGGTTTTGCCGACGTCGTTACGTTTGACTCCACAACCTGCTCGGGTATGGACTCCGTAGTGCTGAATGTACAACCCGAAGGTTTCGGAACCACCTTCATGTATTCGGAATTCAACATTCGCAACAACGTGCTGCGCTACCTGCAACTCCTGGCCAATCAAGCCACGGATACTACCGAACTCAACAATTACCTGGAATCCCTCGATCGTTGGAATGCCATTCTTGAGGACAACGTAAAGCAAAAGGCGGCAGCGCGGTTCCTGCGCAACCTTTCTTTTGATGCGGGTATTGTGTATGAATATTCGGAAACAAGCGATACCACCATTGGATACGCTGTTTCGGAAGAAATCAATAACGCAAACGAAGTGAAGGTGGTTTTCGGTGGAGAAATTGCTGGCATCGGCGTAAATGCCAACCTCAAAGTGTTGTTTGGTTCCGTCAATGGAGATTCAGAGGAAACTTCCACCGGGAAATCCATAACCACCGGTTACGTGTTGAAAGACAACGACCCGGGCGACCAATTTACCGTTGATGTCGGCCTCGATTCTGTGTACAACACGCCTGTATTTGATCTGGTGTCGGGGCAAAGTTCATGCCCATGGGAACCGGGTACGGCCAACCGCGAAGGACCTTTCATCAACCCGATCACTGGCCCAACCCAGGTGGATATCCCGGCCAACGAACCGGCAGTTTACCAGTTCACCCTGGGCAACCTCAGTGCCTCCAATGAGGACTGGACCTATGGATTTACCTCCATCGCAGCCAACAACCCCAACGGCGCCGTCATCAAACTGAACGGCCAGCCCCTCAATTATACCCAGAAATACATCATTCCCTACGGCACCTCGCAGGTAGTAACACTTACGGTGGAACGCGGTCCGATAGAATACGAATACGACAGTTTGTTGGTAGCCCTGTATTCCGAATGCGAATACGAACGCAACCTGGCACTGTCCATTCCACTGGCCAGTGATCCGAACTTTTTCTCTTCGGTGTACCTCAACGTCAGGTTCATCCGTCCTTGCAGCGAAGTGAAAATCAATTTCCCGGAGCAGGATTTTGTGGTGTACCCCTTCGACCCGATACAAACGGGTACCGAAAGGCGCATTACGGTGTCGGGTTACGATACTACGGTGACCGATTTCCAATTGGTGCGCGTACAATACCGGCGTTCCAACGGCGATGGCGCCTGGATCAACATTCCGGGTATTTCGGACCGCTACAATCCCAACTGGTCGGGTTACGACGCCTTGCCCAATCCCAAGCCGCCTGTTTTACAACCTAGCTTTACCCAGTTTTTCTGGGAAACCGTCGGTTTGTCGGATGGCCCTTACGAAATCCGCGCTTTAGCCACCTGTACTGGCGATGCCGTGGACATGCCGGGCTTTTCCGAGGTCATCAAAGGCAGGATAGATCGTGAGCCACCCAGTTTGGTGGGTACCCCCCAGCCTTCCGACGGCGTCTACCACGTTGGCGACGAGGTTTCTTTCACGTTCAACAAACACATCAACTGCAACATGTTGATACCCGCCGATCTCACGCAACCGAACAACGTCGGCCTCTTCGACGCGACTACGGGCCAACTGATCGACATCGACGTGACTTGTTTTGAAAACAAAATTATTTTGGATCCCAATTTCCAAAATGAATTTTTTGAAAACAAAATCCTGCGGGCAGAACTGCGCAACATCAAAGACCTCACCGGCAACGAAAGCACCTACCTGAAGTGGGAATTTTATGTAGACCGCAACGAACTGGCGTGGCTCACCGACAGTCTTGGTATCACCAAATTTGAAGATCAAACCAAAACGGTGACGGCCAACATCCACAACCGTGGCGGTTACCCTGTGCCGTTCAGCATCCAGGATGTTCCTTCTTGGGTGCACGTGGTGCCCAACCAGGGTACCCTGGCGCCCAACGAAATACGGCCCATCAGTTTTACCGCCGATTCGACACTGGCCATGGGGCATTGGAGAGACTCCATTGTTTTGCACACTGAAACGGGACAAAATCCCTTTTTCATGGGTGGCGATGAAGGTCTGCCGGTGGGTATACGGGTAGTTTGCCGTCCGCCAACCTGGAATTTGAACGCGGGTCTTTTCGAAAACTCGCACAATTTCGTGTTGCAGTTCAACATCCAGGGCACGTTGTCTGCCGATGTGGAAGACATGGTGGTGGCGTTCATTGGCGACACCCTCGTGGGTCGCGCCAACATTCAATACGTACCATCGGTCAACAAATACCTGGCGTACCTCACGGTTTATGGCAATCCGTACCATATTTTACAACCGATACGCCTTGAAATCTGGGATGCGTCGGCTTGTTTGCAATACACCGTGGAGGAAGACTTTTTTGTTTTCCAGCCCGATGTTGTGGTTGGCAATCCGCTTAATCCACAGGTGCTGCACACCAACAGTTTTGTGGTGCGCGATGTACCGCTGGGCTACGGCTGGAACTGGCTTTCGTTCAATCTGGCTTTTGCCGATCCCGCTCTCGATGTAGCGCTGGCTTCTTTGAACCATCCTCAAAACGACCTGATGAAGTCGCAAAATGCCTTTGCGACCTACTTCACAGGCGGTGGTTGGCTGGGTTCGCTTACTGCGCTGAACAATACCGGCATGTACATTTACAGGGCCGATCAGCCCGATACTCTGCGCATGTTGGGTAATGTTTTGGATCCTGCCACTACACCCATTCCGGTGGTTACAGGCTGGAACTGGATCGGCTATGTACCGAACTATGCTTTACCGATCAACGATGCTTTGTCTTCGTTGTCGGCGCAAACAGGCGATTTGATCAAAAGCCAGACGGCATTTGCCCAATTCATCAATCCTACTTTCGGGTGGATTGGCAACCTGTTGTATTTACAGCAACCCAACGGATACCAGATCAAACTGGCGGCTCCGGGCACCCTCGTGTACCCTCCGGCGCCGAGCAACCGTCCGATGGCGGGTTTGCATGCTTTGAGGCCGAATGCAGTCTCCGACAGGGGCAGCAGTTACTGGTCTGTGGATCCTACCCAGTACGAACATGGTATGACGCTCATCGGCATGTTGCAAGGCAACGGTGAAAATACGACAGGAGCAGGCATGGAACTTGGCGCTTTTGCAGGCGAACAGGTTCGAGGCTCGGCTCCGGCCATCTACATCGAACCACTGGATGCCTACCTGTTTTTCATGACCGTGTACGCCAACAGCAGCGGCGAACCCATACAATACAAACTGTTCGACAGCGAAAGTGGAAACGTTTCCATGCTGAACGAAACCATGTTTTTTACACCCGAGCTGCACCAAGGAAGCATCGAAAATCCGGTGCCGTTTACCGGACTCAACAGTTCGGCGCCCGAAACGGCAGTGTACAACCTTTCCCTTGAAGTTCAACCCAATCCGTTCACTACCGAAACCATGTTGCGTTTCCACTTACCCAAAGCTGAGGAAATAACCCTCACGATAAGCAATGCAGCAGGGCAAACCGTAACCAGCTTAAATTCCGCTGGGCATGCAGGTTTCAACACAGCGGTATGGCGGGGTGAAAACAACCAGGGGACACGCCTTGCCTCGGGGGTGTATTTTGTACGCCTGCAAACCCAATCGGGTAGTGTGGTGCAAAAAGTGGTTCTGCAATAAACGTATGTTTTCAGGACAGGCGGGCGCCCATTGCGGTGCACCTGCCTGTCCTGACTGCATTTTCTAAAAAAAATCGTCATGAACAGTTTTTCCTTCAACATACAACACCGCGCAGGCGCCTTGAGGCTCTGTGTACTGCTGCTGTGCTTTTTTGCCGGCAGGCAGACTTTTGCTTCGGCGCCACCCAACTGGACGGTGGACCCCGATGACTACGAGTTCAACCTGAATGTAACGGCTCAGGTGTATTTTGCCGGCAGCCAGAGCAACGCTTCCGGAAGCATTTTAGGTGCTTTTATTGGAAACGAGCTTCGGGGTGTGGCCAATGCCACCATCATCGGCGGCGAAGCGTATTTTTTCCTCACCGTGTATTCCAACGTTTACAACGGTGAAACAGTACATTTTAAACTGTACCACGCACCCGGCGATGCCATTTACCCTGCCACAGAATCGGTGGTATTTTTGCACAATGCAAGTTTTGGAAATGCAGGTACACCTTTTGAAATCAACATTGATCCCAATGCGGATTTTCCACCCGAATGGTTGCCCCTTTTGGCCGACACGACCCTGCAGGGCATCCCTTTCGAAACGGTGGATCTCGCCAATTATCTGGTGAGTTTCGACGGCGACCCGGTAACCTACCTTTTGCTTCCCGGGCCAAATTTGAATGCCAGTGTGGTAAACGGTATCCTGACCGTAACACCCGTTTCGGGCGTATGGATAGGAACAGACTCGGTGCGCATCATCGCACGGGAAAATACGCCCGGACAGTTGGCAGATACCATTTGGGGCTTGTTCACGGTTTTGCCCGATTACGGTCCGCCTGTGTGGCAAAACATACCCAATCAGACGATTTTCCCAGGAGGTGCTTTTACCAGTTTTGACCTCGACAACTTCCTCACGTTCGGTGGGAATTGCCGTGGGTTCGATCTCGATGTTTTTCCGTTTATGGGTACCGATCCCGATCCGGCGTGGCCCGTGGTTCCGCCCGGAGCACAACCCATGACCGTTGTGGCCAGGCCACTGTTTGTGGATGAGATTTTGGTGTCGCCGGGTTCGAAACTGGCTGGTTTTGTAAACGGTGTTTTGGCCGGATGGAGCACGCCAACAGGCGACAATTACAATGTACAACTCGCAAACGTGGGTGTTGGCAACGTAACATTCAGACTTTACGATGCGGCCAATCAATTTTTATACGAAGACAGCACCAACCTCGCTTTCAATGCCGGCGGTTCAACGGGTACGGTTTCATCGCCTTATTTGATCCAATTTTCTCCGTTGTTTCCCACCCTTTTAAACAATGGAGTAGTCACGGTAACTGTTCTTGATCCGACGTGGCTTGGTGTTTTTCCCATCGATTTTATTGTTTGGGACTGTTTGTTTCCGGATGACAGGCGCGACACTACGCAGGCGACTTTTACGGTTACAACCGACGAAAGTCCACAAATCACTTCGCCTGCGACGGTTAATTTTGAAGAAAATGCCTGCTATACCTTGTACGACACAGAAACGTCCGATCCCGCCGATACAGAGGGCTCGGGCCTGACGTATGCTTTGGCTGGCGGTTCCGACGTTTCACGTTTTTCCATCAATACGGTTAACGGTGTGTTGAGTTGGGTTGTAGGTTTTGTTCCTAATTTTGAAGCTCCGGCCGATGCCAATTTTGGCAACAATTACGAGGTCAACATCAGGGTTACCAATTCAGCCGGTTTTTCGGACACCATTTCTCTGACGGTCCTGATTACCAACCAGATCCTCGAGCCATTTGCCGTAACCATCAATGGTGGCATGCCTGCCGTTTGTGTCATGGGTAATACGACCTTGCTTGCTTCAGGCGGCATTGCTTACCTCTGGAATACGGGAGCAACCACGTCTTCCATCACGGTAAATACTGCCGGTACGTATTCGGTAACTGCGACCAGCACAGGGGCGTGTACCGCAACCGCCTCCATCAATGTTGCACCACCTGTGGTTGTAACGGCTACGGGAAGCATTGCTCCGGTATGTCTTGGTTCTACCATTCAATTGAACTCCACGCCTTCGGGTGGTACGGCGCCGTATGCGTCGTTTGCGTGGTCGGGCCCCAACGGCTACACCGCCAATACCGAAGATCCGGCAGGATTTCCTGCTGTTCCGGCAGCTGCGGGTGTATACACGGTTACGGTGACCGACGCCGCCGGGTGTACGTCCAGTGCAACTACAACGATCACCGTTGCGGGTACGTCTGCACCAAGCATCGTGGTTACAAGCAACAGCCCCGTGTGTTTGGGTGCAACCCTTACGCTGGGTTCCACGCCTTCAGGTGGTTCGGGTACTTACAGCCAGTTCGCCTGGTCTGGACCAAACAGCTACACCGCTGCGGCACAAAACCCGGCTGGTTTTCCGGCAACGGCGGCTGCTGCTGGTTCCTATGCTGTAACGGTTACCGACAATGCAGGTTGTACGGCAACCGGCAACACGGTGGTGACCGTAAATCCGGTTCCAGCCATTGCAGCGGCCAACAACGGTCCAGCTTGCATTGGCACAACCATTTTACTAACCTCAACGCCTTCGGGCGGCACGTCTCCGTATGCGTCGTTTGCGTGGTCGGGCCCCAACGGATATACAGCAAACGTAGAAGATCCTGCCGGTTTTCCGGCAACGCTGGCTAAGGCTGGTGTGTACACCGTTACAGTAACCGACAATAAGGGCTGTTCGGCTTCGGGCGCCACTACGGTTGTTGTGAACGGACCACCTACTGTTACGGCATCCCTTTTGGCTCCTGTCTGTGTAGGAGGTGTTGTTACCCTTGGTAGTACACCTTTGGGCGGTTCGGGCGTTTACACCGCATTCCAATGGAGCGGTCCGAACGGGTTTACCTCCATGGTTCAAAATCCACTGGCTTTCCCGGCCATTCCAGCGGCTGTAGGCATTTACAATGTTACGGTAACCGATGCCAGCGGCTGTTCGGCAATGGGCGCCATTGAAGTAAGCATCAACCCCATACCCTCAATAACGGCCGCCAACAACGGACCAGTTTGCCAGGGCGCTCCCATCAGCCTGAGTTCTACGCCTTCTGGTGGTTCGGGTGGGTATGCATTGTTCAACTGGACCGGCCCCGACGCCTATGTGGCATCGCAGGAAGATCCGGCGCCGTTTTCTACAACTCCGGCATCGGCCGGGGTATATCAGGTAAGGGTCACCGACGGTGCGGGTTGTACGGCTACGGCTACAACGACCGTAGTGGTAAATACCAAGCCCACCCTGACGGCAAGCAGCAACGCTCCCTTGTGTACCGGTGGGATTTTGTCTTTGCAATCTACCGCTACCGGCAACATAGTTAACGCGGTGTACAACTGGACTGGTCCGAACAATTTCACCTCGGCTTTGGAAGATCCGACGCCGTTTCCTGCAAGTCTTGTCAACGCAGGTGCTTACTTTGTAACGGTAACCGATGTGAATGGATGCACCGCTTCGGCCGTCACCAGCGTGGCTGTTTCTTCCCTGCCGGCGCCGAGCATTACCGCTACGAGCAACAGTCCTGTCTGCGGTGGCACGAACCTGATCCTGATGTCCACGGCTACCGGCGGTTCCGGCATTTACCCAACCTTTGCCTGGACGGGCCCCAACAATTATGTTTCGGGCCAGAAAAATCCTACGCCGTTTGTGGTTTATCCCACGGCAGCGGGAATTTATGCGGTGACCGTAACCGACTCCAAAAACTGCAAAGCTTCTACTACAGTCGCAGTTACGGTAACTGGTCCGGCAACCAACCCGACAAGCAACAGTCCTGTTTGTTTGAACGGTACCATTCAACTCAACGGCGGACCGGACCTCGGCGCCGGCGTGACCTACCAGTGGACCGGGCCGAACAACTTCACGTCTTCCCTACGCAATCCGGCGCCCATCACGGCCACCGCAGCTACAGCGGGCGTTTACACGTTGATCATCACGCAAAACGGCTGCAGCGGCCTGGGAACAACCACGGTTGTGCTGTCGCCCAATTTACCGCCGGTGATCGTTTGTCCAACCAATACCACCATTGCCGCCAATGCTTCGTGCAGCGCAACACTCGGTACTTTTCCGCCCGTTTCGGTGACCGACGACTGCACCGCCAACCCAACCGTAACGCAAAGCCCTGCAGCATCTACGGTTTTGAACGGCCACAACGATGTAGAAACTGTGACGCTCACCGCCAACGACGGTTTCGGAAACACGGCTTCCTGCAACTTTACAGTGACGTTGAAAGACGTAACGCCGCCGGTGGTTGTTTGTCCGGCCAATACAACCGTCGCCGCCAATGCTTCGTGCATCGGTGTGGTCGGCGCCCACCAGGCAGTGTCGGCTACCGACAACTGCACGGCTTCGCCGTTGGTGACGCAAAGTCCTGCAACCACTACGGTGCTCAGCGGCCACGACGACGTTGAAACGGTAACCCTTACCGCCAACGACGGCAACGGCAACACAGCAACTTGCACCTTTACGGTAACGTTGAAGGATGTGACGCCGCCGTCCATCACTTGTCCAGCCAACGTGACCGTCGCAGCCGATGCTTCGTGCAGCGGCACGGTGGGCACGCACCAGCCGCTTACCATATCGGACAACTGTACGGCAAATCCGACCGTAACGCAAAACCCTGCCGCTTCCACCGCACTCAGCGGCCACAACGACGTGGAAACCGTAACACTCACCGCCAACGACGGCAACGGCAACTCGGCATCGTGCAACTTTACGGTGACGTTGAAAGACGTTACGCCGCCTGTGATCGTTTGTCCGGCCAACGTAACCATAGCGGCCAATGCTTCGTGCAGCGGTACGGTGGGCGCTTACCAGGCAGTTTCCGTTTCAGACAACTGCGCCGCAAACCCGAGCGTAACCCAAAGTCCTGTGGCATCTACAGTGCTTATGGGCCACAACGATGTGGAAACCGTGACCCTCACTGCCGACGACGGCAACGGCAATACGGCTTCATGTACTTTCATCGTAATGTTGAAAGACGTAACGCCGCCGGTGATTGTTTGTCCAGCCAATACAACCGTCGCCGCCGATGCTTCCTGCAGCGGTGTGGTGGGAGCTTACCAGGCAGTTTCGGCAACAGACAATTGTACGGCAAACCCGGTAGTGACCCAAAGTCCTGCGGCATCCACGGTGCTTATGGGGCACAACGACGTGGAAACGGTAACGCTAACTGCCAACGATGGCAATGGAAACACGGCTTCTTGCTCGTTTACCGTTACCCTGAAAGACGTAACGCCGCCTTCGATCACCTGCCCGGCCAATACGACCGTCGCAGCCGATGCTTCCTGCAGCGGCATCGTAGGGTTGTATGGTCCCGTTGCACTAAGCGACAACTGTGCCTCCTCCATATCCGTAAGCCAAACGCCTTCCATTTCAACCGTACTTAACGGTCACAACGATGTGGAAACGGTTACGCTCACGGCCAACGACGGCAATGGCAATACGGCTTCGTGCTCGTTTACAGTGACGTTGAAAGACATTACGCCGCCTGTCATCACTTGTCCGGCCAACGTGACCCTTGCGGCCAATGCAAACTGCAGCAGTTTACTGGGCGCTTATTCGGCTGTATCGGTAACAGACAACTGTACGGCCAGCCCGGCAGTAACACAAAGTCCTGCGGCCTCTACGGTGCTTTTGGGGCACAACGACGTTGAAACGGTGGCGCTAACCGCCAACGATGGCAATGGCAATACGACGCCTTGCACCTTTACGGTAACGCTTTTGGATTTCACGCCGCCTACGGTAGTGTGCAAACCCTACACCGCCCCCCTGAATGCAGCCGGAGCGGTTGTGGTCACAACCGGTAATGTGTTTCAAAGCGGCGCCGACAACTGCGGTACGGTGAATCAGGTTTCCGTTACGCCCAATACATTCAGTTGTGCAAACCTGGGAGCTAACGTCGTGACGCTGACCGTCAATGACGGCAACGGCAACACAGCTTCCTGCAATGCAACGGTAACAGTGGTGGACCTCATTCCACCCACCATGATTTGTTCACAGGTAGTTCCCGCAGCACTAAACGCAGCAGGTACAACCTCGGTAACGCCGGCTCAAATCAACAACGGCAGCTTCGACAACTGTACCATTGTAAGCTTTAGCCTTTCGCCGAACACTTTTACTTGCGCCAATCTGGGTGAAAATTTCGTGATCCTCACGGCTACCGATCAAAGTGGCAACACCAATACCTGTCAGGGGAAAGTAACGGTTGTGGACAACATCGCCCCGACGGCATTGTGCCAAAATGCAACGCTCAACCTCAATGCCGCAGGGCAGGCGACACTCACCGTTGCCCAAGTAAACAACGGCAGTTTTGATAACTGTACCATCACATCGTTTGTCCTGAGCCAGACATTGTACACGTGCGCCAACCTCGGTGCCAACACCGTGACACTTACCGCTACCGACCAATCGGGCAACACAGCGACCTGCACATCGACGGTGACTGTGAACGATCTGATCGCACCGGTTGCTTTTTGTAAAAACGCGATTGCCAACCTTGGCGCCAACGGTACCGTAACCGTGTTGCCCTCGGAAGTCAACAACGGCAGTTTCGACAATTGCAGCTTTACGCTCAGCCTTGTACCTCCCACGTATACCTGTGCCAACATCGGCGTAAACACCATTACCCTGATCGCCACCGACGGCAGCGGCAACAGCAACACGTGTACGGCCAAAGTAACGGTTCAGGATGTCATGGCGCCCACGGCTTTGTGCAAAAACCCTACGGTTTTTCTAAACAATCAAGGCATTGCCACGCTTACCGCTGCGCAGGTGAACAACAACAGTTTCGACAACTGCTCTGTTGCCAGTTTGTTCATCGACGAAACAACCTTCAACTGCGGCGATATCACCGGTACTCAAACCGTGACACTCATCGTAACCGATGGATCCGGCAATACGGGCAAGTGCCTGTCGACGGTCACCGTCAAGGACAATCTGGCCCCAACGGCAGTTTGCAGCGATGTTACGGTAGTTCTTGGCCCCAATGGACTGGTGGCTGTGTATGGCTCCATTCTGGCAGCAGGCAGTTCCGACAATTGCGGGGTGACATCCTACACGCCGATTGCAAGAGTTTATTCAGCTGCCAACATCGGTAACAATACGCTGCCCATAACGGTTAAAGACTGGTCGGGCAATGCCGCTACTTGTATTTCCATCGTAACGGTGGTGCCGTTTGGCCAGTCCGACCGACCGGTATCTCCCAAAAACATACCCAGCCTGGTTGGTGATGATGAGGTAGACAAAAAAACACCCATTGTGCA
>JBBSDH010000013.1:0-35295 GCA_038249605.1 Chitinophagales bacterium
CGGACTTGATTCCGAGCAGTTTTCTGTTGCTCTTAAATGTGATCCGGAAGAAGCCATCGAACTCCGCGAACGCTACGAGGAAGTAAAGCCTGGTTTCCACATGAACAAAACACATTGGAATACCGTCACCTTCGACGGATCGCTCGACGACCACCTGCTGCGCCGCCTGATCGATATGTCGTACGACCTCGTGGTTAAAAGTTTGAAAAAAACGGAACGCGAGGCACTCGAACAACTCTGAGCCTGATACCCGAAAAGCAAGGCCC
This sequence comes from Chitinophagales bacterium, assembly GCA_038249605.1. GTDB lineage: Bacteria > Bacteroidota > Bacteroidia > Chitinophagales > Saprospiraceae > M3007. The sequence continues at coordinate 267 of JBBSDH010000013.1, forward strand.
CCAATCAAATGCAGTTGGTCAAAACTGTAATTGATTGGGGGCCTTGCTTTTCAGGCAAATAGCACTACCTAAGCAAACTCACATCGCCTTTGGTTTCGTAGAATTCACCGTTTCCACAACCAACTTTAAGGAACCAACCATAAGAGTCGTTGGGTGCTGGGTTTCCGCGGTAAATGCCGTCCCATTCATCCAAAGGATTCTTTGTTTCGAATACTTTTTCACCCCAGCGGTTCCAAACAATCATGTGTAATTCTACGATATCAACACCGCGTGCACGGAACATGTCGTTTTCACCATCGCCGTTGGGCGTAAATGCATTGGGAACAAAAATGAACGGCTCAATACAGGTTTGACTGATTACGCGAACAACAACCTGTGCGGTATCTGAACAGCCTTCGAGCTCTGCGGTAAGGGTATACACCGTCGTTTCCGTTGGACGGGCTGTGGTAATACGTTCGGTTGGGTCATCTACGGTAACTGCCGGTTCCCAACTGTAGTTGATGTTTTTGTCGAAGGGGCCGCCGATCAGTGTCGTGGTATCGCCGGGCATAAACAAGGTGTCGCGGGTTACCTGTGCCGTAGCAGTAACGGCTACCACATCCACCACAAACGAAGCGGTATTGGTGCAACCCTCCGGATTGGAAACCGTCACACCGTAAACTGAAGCGTTGATGGGTGTAATGGTTTGTTCCGAAACGCCGTCGGGCAAAGGATCAGACCAATCGTACGACAAGCTGGGTTCCGTACTGTTCAACGACAAGGTGAGGTCATTTCCGAGACACACCTTGTTTTGTGCCATTTCATTTTCTATTTCAAACGAGGCATTGTCAATTTGCACGGTATCCATATCGAAACAGTTGGGACTGTTGGCGAGCAAGGCGTAGTAAACACCGTTGGCAACAGGAACAACCATAATGCTTGGCCCAGTGGCAAAGGGATTGGTAAAGTCTGAAGTTGTAGACCACAAAACCTGGTTGGTGCTTCCTGAAACCTGTGTGGTAATGTTGATCGAATCATCGCTGCAAACCACCATTAGATCAACCGAAAGGTTAAGCGCAGGCAAAGCATCGGGTTGTACCTGAACAGTGTCGAGCACCGTACAAGCGCCGTTCGAAATGGCGACGGTGTAACTGGTGTTCACTTGAGGCGAAACAACCGGATTGGCAGCAGTGGGGTTAAGCGTTGGGTCGGGCGGATTGGCCGTCCACACATACGTGTAACCAGAAACAAAATCAGGGTTGAGCGCCACATCTTCACCAACACAAATGAATTGCTGGTCGATTATGGCGTCGTCCACGATGTTGATCTGAACGGCCAGGGTATCTGTGCTGCGGCAACCGTTGATGTCGGTTATTTCAAGTATGGCTTGTACGCTGCCGTCCGTATTGAACACGGCCAAGGGGTTTTGCGTATTGAACGTTTGTGTGCCGATGGTCCATACCCACGTTGCAATCGGGTCGGTATGTGTGCTTTGATCGAAAAACTGGATCTGAGCATTTACGGCGCAATCAACGTACTCGGTGCTTATGCCGGCAACCACGGCCGACAAGGCATCAAAGGTGATGTTGAAGGTATCACCCTGAACACACAGCTCATCTATGGGCAAAAAGCTTACCGAATAAGTGCCACCGGTGGTATAATCATGGGTTACGACATTGAGGCTGCTGGTGTCGCCGTCGCCAAAGTACCAGATGCCGTTGAAACCGCTGTTGTTGGTGAACGTTACTGCCAGGCCGTTGCAGGTATCCGCCAGCAACTGACCAGGTTGAATGGCTTGGGATGGGGTAACATCAACCAAAACACTGTCAACGACCGTACAGGCGCCATTGGTGATGGTCGCAATGTACAAGGTTTGTTGCTGCGGCGTAACCACCGGATTGGCGGCGTTGGGGTTAAGCGTCGGATCGGATGGATTGGACATCCACACATACGTATACCCAGCTACGGTATCGGGGTTGAGCGAGATGTTTTCTCCTGCGCAGGCATTCAAAACATCAGCGATGTCGTCATTGACGATGTTGATTTCTACATTCAGGGTATCTATGCTTCTGCAACCATTGATGTCGGTAACCTGAAGAATGGCCTGAACGGTACCTTCGGTTGTAAATACTGCCGAAGGATTTTGTGTATTGAATGTTTGTGTTCCAATGGTCCAAAGCCACGAAGCGATTGGATCAGTGTGCGTACTTTGATCGGAAAATTGGATTTGCGCGTTAACGGCGCAATCGATGTAATCGGAGCCTATGCCGGCAATGACTGCAGCAAATTCGTCAAAGGTGATGTTGAAGGTATCTCCCATGACGCAAAACTCGTTGAACGGAATAAAACTTACGGTGTAAGTGCCGCCTACAGTGTAATCGTGGGTAACGGTATTGAGCGTGCTGGTATCGCCGTCGCCGAAATACCAGGTGCCGTCGAATCCGCTGTTGTTGGTGAAAATTACAGCCAGGCCGTTGCAGGTGTCTGCCAGCAACTGTCCGGGTTGAATGGCAAACATGGAGTCAACATTGATGGCAACACTGTCTACAACGGTACAAGCGCCGTTGGTGATGTTCACGCTGTACAATGTAGGTTGCAGTGGCGTTACCGTCGGGTTGGCGGCGTTGGCATTGAGTGTAGTGTCGGTCGGATTGGCCGTCCAGACGTACGTATAACCCACAACGGTATCCGGATTGAGCGAAACACTTTGTCCGATACAGATGTTCATGGCATCAATGATACTTTCGTTGATGATGTTGATCTGAACTGTAAGGGAATCGGTGCTGGTGCAACCATTTGCGTCGGTCACAACCAGGATGGCTTGCACCGTACCTTCGGCAGGAAACACCACCTGAGGGTTTTGTGTGGTAAAGGTCTGGGTTCCTATGGTCCAGTTCCAGGTGGCAATCGGATTGGAATGGGTGCTTTGGTCGTAGAAATAGATTTGCGCTGTGGCCAGGCAGTTGGCATATTCGGCGTCAATGATCGCAGTAAGTGCCGGCATGCTATCGACAGGCACATTAAGGGTGTCGCCCAAAGCACAGAGGTAATCGTAAGGCAGGAAAATCACGGTGTAATTTCCAGCGAGGTCGTATTCATGTGTTACCATGTTGAGGGTGCTTGTGTCGCCGTCGCCAAAGTACCAGGTACCGCCAATGCCGCTTGTATTGGTAAACGTAACAGACAAGCCGTCGCAATTATCAACAAGCAGTTCACCGGGATCAACGGTTTGCAGCTCCTGAAAGAAAACTTGAATACCCGATGTGTCGGAGCAACCAAGCTGGTTGGTAACCTGAACGGTTATGGTGTACACTCCGGCAGGCGCCGAAATAAAAGGATTCGGGTCGGTGTTGCTTGGATTGAATTGAACGAGCGGGCTGCTGGCCGACCACAGGTAGGTTACTGTGTAGTCAGGATCGAACGAAAGGCCGTATTGGAGCGGTTCGCCTTCACAAGGGAAATCGATCGAAGGAAGCGCTACAGAGATGGAGGCATCGAACACCCAGGCGGAGTCGGAAAGGACGCAACCCTGGCCATCGGCTGTAGTGGCAATGTAAAGGGTGCTGTCGCCAGCAGTTACATTCAAATTTGAAGATGTACCAAGCGTATCGCCGGCGATGTTGGTCCAAATGATCGTAGTGAAGTTGCTTGCCTGGGCCGTAAGGGTAGCGGCTGTTGCACAGGCGCCCAGGTCTTCAACCAGCAACGACATGTTTGTTCGCAGGATGTTCACTTTGAACGTATCCACGCAGCCGCCGTTGGTTACCACAAGGGTATAGGTTTGGGTTGTCGGCGGATTAACCACGACGTCGAGGGAACCTGGAATGGTTGTAAGGAAATCCGTTGGTGACCATACATAGGTATAGTTCGGATTGCCGTCAACGTTGATGGTAACAGGCAGGCCGTCACAACCACTGTTTGTGGCTTCTACGGATACATCGATGATGCCTGTAACAAAAAAGGTATCAACTACGGTTTTGGTACATCCGTTGGACGTAACGGTGAGTATGGCAACACCGGTGGTATTGTCCGGTATCAATACAACCGGAGGATTTTGTTGTGTAGACGTGAGCGTATCGTTGTTCCAGGCAATGAACCACTGCCAGGACTCTATCGTTCCTGCCGGATTGGTGGAAGCGTCGGTGAATTGAACCTGAATGCCGCCGGTTGTGCATTCCACGATGTTGTAATCGAAGGCTGCTTCGAGTTGCGACAACTCATTGATGTCGGCTACGCCATAAGCTTTGCAACCGCGGTTATCTACTACTTCGAGCAGGTATGCTCCTACGCCAAGGTTGCTGATGGAAGGGCCGTTGACCATACTGTTGTCGGGGTAGGTCCAGGTATAGGTGTAAGGTTGGGTTCCGAGTAAAGCAATGGCATTGGCGCTGCCGGTAAGTTCGCCGGCACACGCCACATCAACATCGGTTACGGCGACTTGAACTTGGGTGTGGTATCCAATGATGCCTGAAGCTGTTACCTGGCATCCGGTACTGGGATCGGTAACGGTGACCGAAACAAATTGTCCCCCCGACAGACTATCAATGATGGCGGTGGTGGAGGCAGGAGGGTTCCAGGAATAGGTATAGTTGCCGTTAACTGGTTGGGCATACGCAAGTGCGCTGCCATTGTCTATGCCGACACAATCGGCCTTGTTGATCACGAGGCTTACCGTGAAACCGGGTTGGGATTCGATGGCAAGGGTGAAAGTTTCCAGGCATTGGTTGGCATCCGATACTGTTACGGTGTGCTGACCCGGCGCCAGTCCGTCGGCCGTTGGGCCGGTATCTCCGTTGGACCAAAGATAAGCATATCCAGGTGTGCCTCCTGTAGTTTGTACGGTAGCTGTTCCGTTGTTGCCACCACAGGCAGGTGTTGAAGACAGCAGAGAAACAACCAATGGGCTGGGTTCCGACAAAGAAAAATTGCCGGATACCATGGCGCCTAGGGCGTCGGTAACCGTTACGGCATGGACTCCTGCGGGCAGTCCCAGGTTGGTTTGTCCCGATTGGCCGTTGTTCCAAAAGTAGGAATAAGGCTGTTGCCCGCCAGTTACGTCCACGCTGACGCTGCCGTTGGTGAGGGCATAGCAGGTTGGCGGCACGCCGCTCAACGTGAGGTTGAGGGTTCCTTGAGCTTGCGCATAAGGCACGGCAAGCAACATTCCCATCATCCATAGTGTAGCGAACAAGCTGATTTTCATATTTTTATGTATTTTAGACCCAATGGTTTTTGCAATCTTCATGGGGTTGTTCTTTTTTCTTTTGAGAAAAAATCCACAGTTTAGGAGCCTTTTTTGGTGCTAACTTCGACCCCGATTATTTCGACTCGTCGCTCGCGTGAGGCAGGTATGCTGTAAATGGAATTGCGTTCTTCGTTGATTTTATCGCTGATGCCTTTTGGGGCCAGCCTTTCGCCATTGGGCTCTTCCACAATGATCAATTGACCGGATTCGACATACGGTTTGTAAATACCGCCGTCGAAAATACTAAAGTGGTTGATGACACTGGATACACGCCGTGCTGTAAGGTTGAGGTTGTAATTGCTGTTGGCACGAGGTGAAGCGAATCCACGAAGGGTAATCCTAATCTTGTCGCCCCTTTGCAACATTTCATACAATACCTCGGAGAAGGTCATCATGCGTGTCCAGCCACCGCGTATTTCACCTTCGAAAAAGTTGTCGAAATCGTTGTATGCCGCAGTCATTTCATCCTGTGGCATGCCCAGGACGAAGCGCTCGTAGAACTCCTGTTTTTTACGGTAAAAGGTCACGTAAGACTCGCGGTATTCCTTTTTGGTGGTACGTGCCAACGTGCGTTTGTCGGGCTCATCGTTGTCGAAAAACAACAAGATGGGCAAATAAGCATCAAGGTTGAGCGGATGCAGGTAAAGTTCACGGGTGATCGACTGGAAAGCGAGGCGCGGCATATCTTTCGTCGTGAACTCCAGAGAATCCGAGGAGTAATTCGGTTTGGTGGCAATGATTCGGTAACGGCGTTCGTAAAATACGATTGTTTCGTATTTGTTGTCGTTGGTGGCTGTGTAGTTATAGGAACGGTTTCCGCGTTCCACTTCCACAAGTTTGAAGGTTACACCGTGCAAGGTGTCGTTGTCCAAAGAATTGTATACCAATGCTTTGAAATTGATGCCTTTTTCCAAATACATTGTTTTTTCAACCACCGAGTTGCCCAACAAACCCACAGTGGAAACTTCCGCAGAGTCGGTGGTGTAACCTGGTTTGGAAGCGAGCACCTTGTATTGGCGGTCAAAGCCCAAATTGTATTCATACCTGTTGTCGTCAGCTTTTGACAACAAAATAAACTCCGGCAATACCGTCCCCGGCAACCTTTCGGCGAATTTGGAAGTAGCGCCAAAGATGGGTTCTTTGGTATCTTTATCAAAAACACGTACGATCAGTTTAACATTGGAAGGTTCGAGGTAAAGTTTTTGAACAATCTGATCTTTCCAAATCGTTTTAGGAGTATCAAACAGAACGGTATCGCTGTTGAACTGATCTTTTTCGGCGATCAACATGTATTTTTTTCCGGGTAACAGGGGAAAAGCAAAATTCGAACCAGGCACCTTCACTTTGATTTCCTCGGCCACAGTGCCGTCTTCGTTCAGTTCAATCAGACGCATGGATGTTTGGAACAAGGAGTCGCCGGTTGCTTTGTTGAAGGTGATGGCAACCATCTCAGGTCGCACCAGATCGGCTTTAAAAATATCGTAACAGCAGGCTTCTTCCGACAAGTTTTGGGAGCCAAAACGGTTGGAAGAGAGAAAGGCCATTCTGCTGTCGGGTGTCATGGTGTAAAACACATCGTTGGCGCCCGAATTGAGCACAGCACCCAGGTTTTCAGGGGTTTCCCAACGGTTGTTGCGCAGCATGGCTTTGTAGATGTCAAATCCGCCGAGGGACCGCAGTCCGGTGGTGCTGAAATACAATGTAGAACTGGAGTAATGGTAAAATGGCGTCACATCGTCGCCAACAGTGTTCACGGGTGCCAGGTTTACGGCCACATCGAAGCTGTCCTGAATGATTTTGCTGTACCAGATGTCGCGCTTGCCTTTGCCGCCTAGCCTGTCGCTCACAAAAAACAACACATCACCGGTTACACCAGGCACCCTACCTAAACAGGGCTCCGTATTGGTACAATCGGGCTGGTTGATGTGTGCTGGAAGTTTGGTTGAAGGGCCCCAAGTGCCGTCCACCAAAAGTGCACGGCGGTAAATTTCACATTGAATGTTGACGGTTTTGCCCAAGAAAAAACAAACGGTGTGGTACATCGTTTTGCCGTCTTCGCTGAAGGTAGCGTGCGCCGTATGTTTGGTTTTTTCGTTGTACGAAGCAACCGTAGTTTCAAAGCCGTAGTCGCCGGGAACGGCTTCCAGGATTTTGATTTGGCGGCGTTTGGGATTGTGCTTGTCCTGGTCGAGCAAAAAGCGGTAGGAAGAAAAGTACAATTTATCATCCAGCAGGTAGGGCGAAAATTCGGAATAAATGGTATTTACAGTACTGTCGAGCACGGCGATGTACACTTCCATGTCTGCATTTTCCATCAGCTCAATCGCCCAGTCACAATTTTCTTTTTGGCTTCTGGCATTTTCTACCGCCGCAGCCGGGGCGGGTTCTGGTGTCTGGGTGGTCAGGAACATTTCGTACAAGTCCTGGGCTTCTTCGTATTTTCCGAGGCGGTATTTTACGTCGGCAAGGTCTTTGATCACGGTACCGTCCGGACCAAAAAACTGGCGGTCCATCAAAATCTGGTAATTTATTTCGGCTTCTTCATAGGCTGAAAGGTCCATAGAGGCTTTAGCATAACCACGCCGTGCCGGGATGTTCATGGAGTCGAAAGACAGGATGTACCGGTTGTACATCATGGCGGAGTAGAAATCGCCTTCAGCCTGAGCTTTGGTTGCAGCCTTCATGATGGCTTCGGGCGACGGGCCGCGCTGAAGCTCCTCATTGATGCGGTCAGAGTTGCCTTGTTGGGCCCATGTTTCGGACGCAGCCGCAAGCATAAACAGGAAACAGAGAAAGACCTTGATTGTATGTCGCATAAAATAGAAAGCAGGTAAGGGTGGATCAGATGATCGGGCAGGATTTGAAATTGGGCATGGGTTTGATTTTATACAAACGGTACATGAGCGAAAACTCAGGTCCGCCTTTGCGGTCTGTGATGGTTGCCACCTGAGACCAAGCGTTTATGTCGTAGCTCATGCCGAGCATCCAGGTTTTCCAATGTACTTCAAAGACAGGAATGATGGCATCTTCCTGGCGTGAACGGTAATTGAAACCTACCTGTATGGCAAGCTCGTGGTATGGCCTGCGGTTGAGGTAAATGCGACCGCTTAACGTGTACATTTGTTCGTTGTAAGTACCTTGGTTTTGCCAGAGGTACTGGCCTACGAGGTCAAAACTTTTGCTAAGCTGAACTTGGTAAAGGAAATACCCAAGTTTGCGGATGTCCAGCCGCACATCGCGGTCGGGCGACCAGAAGTCGTGGTTCGGGCGGTTGAGGTGGTAAGCTGCGCCTCCCAGGTCAAATTTTGTCCGCCTTTTTTTTGACTGGTAGCGCCAGTTGAGGCCGTGGCTCAAATCGAAGTACTGAATGTTGGTGTTGGCAAACAACGCACCTTCGATCGGGTCGGCATTGGGGTTGTACATGAAGTCGATGAACTGGTTGTCGAACGACAACGAGTTGGTGCTGAAATTGCGTTGGCCGTACGACATATTGACGCCAGCCGTCAGGAAGTGTTTTTTGTTTTTGGTAAGTGGAATGGTGATGGACAACGGCACTCCGATTTGAAGCGACTTCAGGTGTGCAGAACCTTGTTCATCGGAAGTGATCATAATACCGCCGGTAATGTATCGGTCGAATTTTCCCTTGGAATAGAAAAACTTATTTTCAAAAGACCCCATAAAAGTGGAGTAGGGGACCGGTACACTTTTCCATTGTTGCCGATAGTTAGCCACAAAACGGATGTCACCACCGAATACACCCACCAAACCAGGATTGAGGTTAACAGGAGCGTTGTGGAACTGGGCAAAGTGTATGTCCTGTGCAAACAAGCCCGGCAAGGAAGCCAGACCTGTTATCAACAGTATGAAAATGCGCTGGAGGAGTAGCCTTGTTTTCACAAGCATTTCGATTTAGTATTAATGATGATTTCACAAATGTATTGACAAAGCAACGCACAGTAAACATCGTATGGTATAACTTTAGGCAAAAAACATACCAATTACGCTGCCAAGGGTGAGATGCCTGATCATATACATAAAACTTACACAAGAAGAAACCAGCAAAGGCGGTGTGGGAAACGGTTTCCGGGTATGGATTGTAAAAACAAAACGAATCTGGCCCTAAAGATAGGGCATTTTCACAAAAAAAGTATGTATAACTGTAAATGTACAAAGGGTTTGCTCAAAAAAGCAAACCCTTTGTGCCCGATTTTTATCTTACACTATTTTTGGTAAATAATTTCCAATAACTTGCGCATGTCCGTTTTCTCCGTTACGATAGCAGCAAGCTGGTCGATGTGAACCCTTTGCTGCTGCATGGAATCACGGTCTCGCAGCGTCACGGTGTTGTCTTCCAGCGTTTCAAAATCGATGGTAACGCAGTACGGCGTTCCAATGGCATCCTGGCGGCGGTAGCGCCGGCCGATGGCGTCTTTTTCGTCGTACTGGCACAAGAAGTGAAAACGCAGACGCTCGTAAACTTCGCGTGCCTTGTCCGTAAGCTCTTCCTTATTTTTCAAAAGCGGCAGGATGGCGCATTTTACCGGCGCCAAGGCGTGCGGCAAACGCAGCACCGTACGGGTGCTGTCTTCTCCCTGTGCATCAGGTACCTGCTCTTCCACAAGGGAGTTGCTCAGCATCGCCAGGAACATGCGGTCGCATCCCACGGAGGTTTCCACCACATAAGGCACGTAACTTTCGTTCAGTTCCGGGTCGAAGTACTGGATTTTTTTGCCCGACAATTCCTGGTGGCTGCTCAGATCAAAGTCGGAACGCGAGTGAATACCTTCCAACTCCTTGAAGCCGAACGGAAATTCAAACTGAATATCTACGGCAGCTTTGGCGTAATGCGCCAAGTTGTCGTGGTCCTTGAAACGCAGTTTTGCCTCCGGACTCACAGCTTGGTGCCAGGCCATGCGTTTGGCCTTCCAGTATTCGTACCAGGTGTCTTCCGAGCCCGGGCGCACGAAGTATTGCATTTCCATTTGTTCAAATTCGCGCATGCGGAAAATGAATTGGCGTGCAACGATCTCGTTGCGGAAAGCTTTGCCGATTTGTGCGATGCCGAAAGGCACTTTTTGACGCGTGGTTTTTTGTACGTTGCTGAAGTTCACAAAAATACCCTGGGCAGTTTCAGGGCGCAGGTACAGTTTGCCGTCTTCACCGGCAATGTTCGACATCTGGGTTGAAAACATGAGGTTGAACTGCCGTACCTCGGTCCAGTTGCGCGAACCGCTCTCGGGATCAGCAATTTCAAGCTCGTCTATGAGGTTTTTCAATTCGGCCATGTCGCTGGCTTTCATGGCTTCAGCAAGGCGTTTTTCAATGGTGCGCGCTTTTTCAGCGTATTCTACCACGCGGGTGTTGGTTTGGCGGTACAGGGCTTCGTCGAAACTTTCGCCAAATTTCTTTCGCGCTTTTTCCACCTCTTTTTCCAACTTGCCTTCAATTTTATCCACTTCGCCTTCAATAAGCTGGTCGGCGCGGTAGCGTTTTTTCGAGTCCTTGTTGTCTACAAGTGGGTCGTTGAAGGCGTCCACGTGGCCCGAAGCTTTCCATATTTTGGGGTGCATGAAAATGGCGCTGTCCAGTCCTACAATGTTTTCGTGCATCTGCACCATGGCTTTCCACCAGTATTCCTTGATGTTGTTTTTCAGTTCGACGCCCATTGGACCGTAATCGTAAATGCCACTGAGGCCTTCGTATACTTCCGAAGAGGGGTAAATGAATCCGTATTCCTTGCAGTGCGATACCAGTCGCTTAAAAAGATCTTCTTGCATGCCGATGAGCGTATGTGTGCCGAATTTTGTTTTGGAAAGCGCAAATTTGCGGAGAAAGAACCAAATAAACGTGGTTTTTTTTTAAAAATCACCACTTTCTCAACGGGAAACACCATTCCATTGCCGCATCATCGGGCACACCCAAAATCAACATTAAGGTTTGTCGCCTTTTTTTGCCAAAAAGACATTCAAAAAAACAGCATTTTAATGCCTGCCGAAAACAAGACGATCGAAAGGACGATGTAGATGCCATTCGTTTTGATTTTTTGGGTTCCCAAATACGATCCCAACAAACCGCCCAAAACAACGGCGCCCATCCAATAAAAAGTATTTTTAGGAATACTGTTGATGGCCGAAACATGACCTGCCAGGCCCAGCACCGAATTGACCAGGATAAATAAGGCCGAAGTACCCGATATGTTCTTGGGCAATGCCCATTGGGACAACAGCAATATGGGAGACAAAAAAATGCCGCCGCCTACGCCCATCAGTCCTGATGTATAACCTATGGCACTGCCGAGCAATCCGGCCTTCCATACTTTTACCGGTTTTACCGCATAGGTTTGAGCCTTTGATTGAATGATTCGGTACACCACCATCAAAGCAGAGAGCAACAGGAAAATTCCAGCCAACAACTTGAACACATGGTCATCTGCTTTGAAATAACCGCCTACAAACGCCATGGGGATGGAGAAGCCAGCAAAAAGAAGAAATACTTTTTTGTCAAAATAACCCTCTTTCAAAAACCTGTAACTCGCAATACTTGCAACAATGATGTTTAAAATCAGGGAAACTGGTTTGATTTCATGGCTGGGAAAAGACAACAATGCCATCACCGCCAAATATCCGGATGCGCCGGCATGTCCTACAGTGGAATACAATGTAGCGATGACAAAGAAGCATAAAAAGCCCAACAGAATGGTATCAAGAGGCATGGTCCGGCATTTAGTGGCCGCCACCGCCGGTCGGCGCTGTTTGTGCAGTGGGGTCAAACTTATACTTTATGAAATTGACGGAAAAAGCTGCAAGAATCATCAGTGTGCCGGCCAGTCGCAGGGCGTTGATGGGACTGTTTCCCAACCACGATTCGTAATACATGGGGAGGGTGAACGTTTCCAAAAGCATGGGAATTACGATAAACATGTTGAAAATACCCATGTAAACCCCTGTGCGGTGCGCCGGAATACTGCCTGCAAGCATGATGTACGGGTTGCCCATCATGCTCGCCCAGCAAACGCCCAGACCGACCATCGGAATGAAAAGCAGCGTTTGGTCCTTGATCAATGGGATCATCAGCATGCCGACACCGGCAAGAAACAAACTGAGCCCATGGATGGATTTGGGGCCGTACCTTCTGGCCAGCCACGCCATTCCAAAAGCGGAAACAAAGGCTACTGCGTTGTAAAAAGCACCCAAAGGGCCCACCAGCAGCTCCGCTTTTCGAAAAAACGGACTCGTGGCGTCAACCGTGTCGTACAGCGATTTTGACAAGCATTTGGCGATGTATTGCCAGTAAATAAACATGGCATACCAACTGAAAAACATCATGGGGCCCATCAGACGCATGGTCAGGGGCATCTCTTTGATGGCCAAGCCTATTTCCTTAAAAGTTGCGCCCAAACCGGAAGGCAATTTTTTTATGGCGTCCTTTTCCTCCTCGGTCAGTGGGATTTCTTTGGTGGTGTAAAGCGTCCACATGATGGAAGCGATGGACACCACGCCGCCGATCAAAAAGGCGATGAGTGTGGTGGACGGCAATTTTCCAATTTTTTCCGATTCGCCGAAGGCAAAAAAGTTGATCAGCAGGAAAGGTGTCAGGTAGGAAAGGGTTTGTCCCAGACCCGTAAAAGCGCTTTGGGTGAGGAAGCCCAGCGGGTGTTGGCTTTTGTCCAGTTTGTCGCTCACAAAAGCGCGGTACGGCTCCTGCGTGATGTTGTTGGCTGCGTCGAGGATCCACAACACGCTTGCGGCCATCCAAACCGTGCTGCTGAAAGGCATAACGAAAAGCGACAGACTGCAAAAAATGGCGCCGATCAAAAAGTAAGGCGTGCGCCGGCCCCAGGGCGTAATGGTTTTGTCGCTCATCGCGCCCACAATGGGCTGGACGATGAGCCCGGTCATGGGGCCGGCAAGCCACAACAGCGGCAGAGTGCTTTCCTCGGCGCCCAGGTAGGAGTAAATCGGGCTCATGTTGGCTTGCTGCAGTCCGAAACTGTACTGAAGCCCAAAGAACCCGAAGTTCATGTTCAGGATTTGGGAAAACGACAATAATTTCTTCTTCGTCATGACTTGTGAAAGGTTATGCGGCGAAGATATACATTGTCCTTATTTATTATTGTCTTGTTTTTATGGTGGTTAAAAGGTCGCTTTTGTTCCAAGGAGGAGGCGTTTGTTTTTCATTAGGATGTTTAAGTTTTACGAGCTAATTTTAAAATTATACCTGCCAAAATGGTCAAACACACGAACCCCGAAGTTCCCCATTTCAACAATTTAAAAACCTCGCAAAGTGTAGCTGCAGATATGGATTGTTCGGGATACGTTTTCAGCAGGTAAACAATGTTGATGTTTTCGGCGTAATCAAAAAGCAAGACCAAAAAGGGCAGCAAATGTACCCGGGCGTACTTTGTGTTTCGAAACAACAACGTAAGCATGATGGCCAAAACAAATGCATACAAGATGGGGTAGGCCACGTCTGCGGTCATTTCAACCATGGCGTAATGGCCGCGTGCTGCATCGCCGTAACCTGCCACCATGTCGAGGGTGCGTTGTGGATCAAACCCCATCGTCAAATCAATGATGCCGATGGTTTTGCCCGCCAGGGAATTGATGTGGGCTTCGGTGTTTTTTAAAATGAGAGCGACGAAAAGGAAGTAAAGTGCCAGAAAGAGCAGGAGCGTTTTCCTGGAGGCGATGCGGTGGAGGAGGGAGGAGAGTGTTTTCATGTGGGGTGGGTTAAAACAGCAAGAGCCTTCCAAAAAAGCAACTTTAAAGCTGCATTTTCAGAAGGCTCTTATTAAATAGATAAAATCCAGTTAACGCAATTTAAAGTCACCCACCACTTTTCCCTGGTTAGCCATCTGGAAGCTGCTGATGCTCCTGTCGGCCGGTAAAAGCACTTCAAAAGTACCGGCGGACATAACTTTTACATCCTCCCTGCCTTCTTCGCACGTTCGCAAAGTCAACGGAGATTCAATGTTGTAACCGCCCAAACGTTTGTTGTTGGCATCAAACCAGGAAACGGTAAAAAGCTGGGTGCTTTTTTGCTCCCGATCCAATGCGTACGGTAGCCGTCCTTTCCGTATCGGACTGTTTACGCTGGCAGAATCCAACTGTAAGGTGCCGTCGGCGCCCACCATTACGGTAATGCCCCTGTGCGCACTTTCTGGCTTAACTTCTGTGGAAGGGTCAAACGTGCCCGCCATTTCATCAAGTTTGGGTAGCGCCTCTTTGATTTGTTTTTCGGTCGCTGACTCCTTTGGGCTACAACCGACGGCAAAAAACAGCAATACCGCCAGACTGCAACCTATGAATTTTATATGTTTCATGACTTGTCCTTTTTGTTGTGAAAAAATCAATTCGAAGCTCTGTCGATCAAAACGTTGAAAATGCGAATTTTACAGGGTTCGTCGTAATTGTTTATCGGCAAACCGCTGCTGCGCATGGGACAAGGATTGGAACAAATACGGTAAAAGTCGCTGGCGCCCATTACCCGCACATCGGCTGCTGTTTTACCATTGTAACCGGGCGCGGCGGCTTCAGCATCCGTTTGGTTGTCCCAGTTGTTGGGCCATTCCGCTTCCTCCCAATGGCTCGCGCTCGCGCTGTCGTATTCATCAGCCAACCGGTAAAGCGCATGGCCGCTTTCATGCAGCATGGTTCCGCGCACATAGTATTCCGCTGAAAAATAACCGTTGCCGGACTGGTCGCGTATGTCTTGGAAATGCAGGATGGCCCTTCCCTGGGCAAAGCTGAGGTTGGCCGAGTTGGAAGGCAATACATGGCCCTGGCCTGTATCAAAATCCCGGGCAATCGCCGTTACAGGATTGATGAAGAAATTGTAGGAACTTCGAAACCTTCGAACCCAGTCCTCTTGGTGGAACGTACTGTCTATCTGGCTGCGAACAGCATTTCTAAACAAGGTCATGCGGCTGTCCATGCTGGTATCCGGAATAAAAACAATGTTGATCACCTTGTCTTGGTCGCCGACAACATATACCGGAATGGCGGCATTGACAACGGGGTAGGGCCGGGTGGCAAAGGAGATCCGGTGGTAGTAGGTTTTGCCGTTGCCCTTTACCTGAAAGCGGTATTGTACCAATTTGTTGGTACCGTAACCACTACCGGTGGTGGTAAAGTTGACGGGGAAAGTAGGCGAAGTCCATGACTGGATCTCGGTCTCGGGATTGGTGGTAAAGAGACTGCCGTCGGCATTGACGTTAAAAACGATGACAAAAAGCTTGACCTCATCAACAACAGCACCGCCAGCAATGCGGTTGAGGGTGTAAGTTATGTTGTCGTTGTCATCCGGTGAAATGGGTGTGTGAATGGCAAAAGTTTCCGGATTGGGCTTGCAACTCCCGAAAAAGAGTAAGGCAAACAGTCCGATGGGCCAAAACAATGTTTTCAAATGCGTTTTCATAAAAATCGGGTTTGGTTATTAAAAAAATGGATTTTAGCCCACAAACATGGTTTATTTTGTTGAAAATTCAAAATGTATTTTAAACCACACACATGCAACTTTCTCCACCGAATTTCAGATCTTTACCCTTATTTAATCGCAACACGCTCATGCTACGCTTTATTGCCATCTTCCTGGCAGCCGTTTCCGGGCTGCCTTTCTCCCACGCTCAACACACGTTTGACGCCTCCGATGCTTGTCGTGCCGGACGTTTAAACATGTCGCCCCCACAAGCCGCCGATATCCGCAGCGACTCGTTCGACATCCTCCACACCAGCATAAAACTGGACCTTACCGGCGCTCCCATTCTCGCCGGCGATGCCGTTCTTTCCGTCCGGCTGCTCGAAGATGTTTCTGGCCCCTTAAAGCTCGATCTGCTCGGCTGGACAATCGATTCGGTATCCCTCAACGGACAATCCACAACATTTGCCTACAACAATCCCTCGCTTAACATCGATTTGCCTTCCGGTATTTCTGCTGGCGACACCATAAAGGTCCGGGTTGTTTACCGCGGCACCCCGGGCCTCGACGCAAGTGGTTGGGGTGGCGTGTACCAACAATCCGGATACATTTACAACCTCGGTGTGGGTTTTGCCGCCGACCCGCACAGCTACGGCCGTGCATGGTTTCCTTGTTTCGACAATTTTGTAGAACGTTGCGCGATGGATCTTTATGTGACGGCGCCGGCAAACCAAAAATCTTTCGGCAACGGCACCCTGATGTCTGAAGTTATCCAACCTTCCGGCTACCGCCTCAGCCACTGGCGCCTCGAAGATCCCATTCCTTCTTATTTGGCCTGTTTTTCCTCCGGTCCTTACGTGTCCTTCGAACGCTCGTACCCTTCCGAAAACGGCATCGTGCCCGTGCAAATCGCCGTGGCTGCCGTGGACACCAACAAACTCAAAACCTCGTTTACCCACCTGCCCGAAGCCCTTGCAACCTTTGAACATTGGTTCGGGCCTTACCTATGGGATAAAATCGGCTTCAGCATCGTTCCTTTTAACGCAGGCGCTATGGAACACGCCACCAACATAGCCTACATGCGCGCAGCCGTAGACGGCACCCTTGGCTTCGAAACGCTTATGGCCCACGAGCTAAGCCACCACTGGTGGGGCGACCTCATGACCTGCAGCACCGCCGAAGACATGTGGCTCAACGAAGGATGGGCCTCCTATTGCGAACACCTTTTTCTGGAAAATGTGTACGGCCAGCAGGATTACATCGACGCCG
Organism: Chitinophagales bacterium; assembly: GCA_038249605.1. GTDB lineage: Bacteria > Bacteroidota > Bacteroidia > Chitinophagales > Saprospiraceae > M3007. Next base: position 17,176 of record JBBSDH010000013.1, read on the forward strand.
TGACTGATAATTTCCTCGTCGTGCTTCAAAACTCTCACATCAACGAAGGAGGTTACCGCGTGGTGTCCAACATTCCCCACGAACATACGTACGGCACGCACGTGTACAACAAAGGCGCCGTTGTAGCCCACAACCTGCGCGCCTACCTCGGCGATTCGTTGTTCCGCGAAGGCTTGCGCGCCGTGTTTGCCGAAAACCAATTCGACGACTGGAGCAGCGCCGACCTGCGCGATGCACTCAGCGGCGCTACAGGTTATCCGTTGGACGATTTTTTTGCCGACTGGGTGTTCCAGCCCGGTTTTACCGATTTTGACATCGATTCGGTAGAGGTTTCAGAAACTGGCAACCTGTATGACATCACGGTGTTTGTAAAACAAAAACTTCGTGGCGCCCATGCGTTTTACCACAACGTGCCTATTGAAATCACGTTTGTCGACTCATTGCTGCAACGCACCCATGTAAACTTCATGGTAGCCGGTGAAAACAGCACGGTCAGTACAACATTGCCTTTCTACCCACGTCACGCCTGGCTGAATACGCAAGGCATGGGCATCACGCAAGCCCGCGCGCAAAGCGAAAGGTGGCTTCCCGCCGAAGGGAATGTGGTGTTTGGAAAAACACGCTTCAACCTTTTGGTAAACGATCTTTCCGACTCCATGTTGATGCGTGTTGAACACCATTGGGCCATGCCCGACACCGGCTTTGCGGCCAATCCGGGACAGTTTAAACTTACCCAGCGTTATTGGGTGATTGACGGTGATTTTGATCCGGCACAGGACCTTACCGGTTCGTTGTTTTACGATGGCCGGGGCCAATTCGATCAACTTGACGCAGCTTTGTTTGCTCAAACCTCTCCCAACGAAGACAGTGTGGTGCTGCTTTACCGTTCAGGCGCCGGCAATGCTTGGCAGGCACATTCCCCATTTACCAAAAACACCTTGGGCTCCGCAAACGACCGTTACGGACTGATACGGTTCGAAAATGTGTTGCCCGGACAATATACTTTGGCAAAAGGGGCGACAATTTCATCCGCTCCAGAGTCAATCGGCACGGTTTTGGGAGTAGTAGTTTCACCCAATCCAGCCAAAGACAAGGTATTATGTACTGCGCCTTTTGCCATGCACCAATTGATGATTGTAGACGCTGCCGGATTGACGGTACGCTCTTTGAACCTCGACGGAACCACCACATTCAACCTGCCACTAAACCAACTTCCTGCAGGCGCCTACCACCTCATCGCTTTTGGCGACAAGGCCGTAGCTTCTGCCGCGCTGGTTATCCAACCCTAAAATGCCTACTCTTTTTAATCCCACCCCCCTTGGACGAAACGCATTTTTTATTCAAGGCAATTGTAAACCAAATCGGTTTTTTTAATGGAAAACATTGGAAAACACCCGCTATTTACGCTTATTGGCGTAATCATGTTTTTTTCGTTCACCCTGCAGGCTCAAGCGCCGGTAGGTGTGCTTTTATCCAACGAAGCTCGTGCTGTTGCTTTGGATTTATCCGAAGTGTTCGGTGCACCGGTTGAAGACATTGAGGCATTTATTGTGGAAGCCTTGCTATTGCAAAAAGACGAAGGTATTTCGGCTGTTGCTGTGGTAGGCATTGCCATGCTCGAGTCGGCCGGAATGACCAGTTACATTTACCGCAATTCCGGCAATCCATTCGGCATGAAAGCAACGGCTGAATGGAAGGGTCCGGTGTATGAGATTTGGCACGAGGAAGGCACGACACGTTTCCGCCGTTACAAAAATCCACGCATAGCCGTTCGTGATTTCTCCAAATTGGTGCGCAGCCGCCGTTGGTTCGCCGATGCCTTGCAGTGCCCCACGGAGAATTACGGATGTTTCATCGACCACCTTTCGCGCAGCGCCAAGCAGCCCGGTTTTTCTGCCGATTTTGATTGGCCAAACAAGGTTAAAAGGGTGATTGCTACCTACAACCTGGATGCCATCACAGGAGAAGAGGACTGGTTGTTGGAATCGGCAATACCGATGACAAGATAAGGAACATCAACCTACCATGTTTTGTCCTGATTCCAAAACGGCCAGGATGGCGGGTTTTGTTCAGCCTTTTTGCGGGCTTCTTCTTCTGCCTCGGCGATGCGTTGGGCTTTGGTTTTGTCGAATGCATCGCGGTGCAGGAAGTATTGTTTTTCTTGTAAACGTTCCTGTGCGAATGGGTCCGGACGGTCATTTTCCTCGTCTTCAAGTTCACCTTTGAACCAATATGCAACAAAAATACCCACCAGGCTGCCCAGTAGGTGACTTTCCCAGGAAATGCCTTCCTGATCGGGCAGGATGCCGAAAAACATGCCGCTGTACAACAACACCACCATGCCTGCAAGGATGATGGAGCGCATACTGCGGCGGAATATGCCATTCCAAAAGATAAATGCTACAAGTCCGTAAACCACTCCGCTGGCACCGATGTGCGACACCGGGCGGGCGAATGCCCATACACACAACCCGGTGAGGATGTAGATCATCCAAAAAGCCCTGAGGGCCACTTTGCGGTAGAAATAGGCGCTTATGCCCGTAAGCACAAAAAGTGGGAAGGTGTTGGACAAAAGGTGTCCCCAACTGCCGTGAACCAGCGGTGCGGTAAAGATGCCGCGCAAACCCCACGCGCGCCTCGACATGATGCCGTAATACCCCGGATCCCAGTCGCCCAGCCATTGCAATAGATGTACAAACCACAAGATGGCGATGAGAAACATCGGAAATCGCAGGCTTTGAAAAAAATGCCTGCGGGTTTGTTCCAAGGAATAATTGTCTTTTTCAAACATGGATACCATAAACAACGCAAGTGCCTTCAGGGTTTGGAGAAATCTTCCACCATACCGGTGGTACGGTATTTTCGACCGGTACCAAGCGAGAGGTTGAAGGACAAGCCAGCGGCAGGTACCAGTCCGGGCGCATTGATGGGCGCTACCCTGAACGTCAGGTCGTCGGTTACATCAAAACGTTGAAGGTGTGCGTCGACAAAGGCATCGGTGGCAGTGAGCACGTAGGCCAAGCCCAGCAACATACTGCTGATTTCCACATTTTTTCTCCATTCGTCGCGGTACGCTTTCAGCCTAGGGGCATCCATTTCGGTGTAAGGGAATTCGGTGGGGTTGGTGTTGTCGTCACCGTCTACTACCCATAAATAATTGTCGCGCAACGCACGGTATTGCTTGATGTTGGTCACTTCAACCCATACCAGGGTGCCGATGGTGCCGTAAACGATGGGAAGTTTCCACCATTTTTTATTGTAAATCTGGCCTAAACCCGGTAAAACAAACGACATCAGGGCTGCTTTGCGCGGATTGGGATAGCCTTTTTTCCAAAAACCTTTAAAAGGGTTCGTTTGAACTTCGGCAGGCGCAAGACTGTCTGCCACCGTAGTCAAGCGGAGGGTATCAACGTCTTGTGCCGCCGCGGTAAAAACCGTGGCGGCACAAAGCATCAAAAGCAGACCGTATTTTTTCATTGCTGTTTTTATTGCACTTTAACGTCGTCTATACGCCAGGTTGTTGTGTTGGTGCCCGAATTGCCGACATATTTAAATGCTACATATCCTTTTCCGTTGAAAATCGGCAGGGCCACGTTGCCTGAATTTACCCACTGGGAATAGTCCGAACCAGGTGAATCTGGGGCTGTTCCGGCGTTGGCAAGGATGGGGCTCAAAGGTTGCCAGGTAGCCGCAGCTGCGTTGCTCCCGTTGAAATCGGTGGACACCCACACCGTGAGGCCCTGGTGTTTGTAAAAACCCCATGAGCTGCGGAACGACAATTCTTTTTGTGTACGTAAATCCACGGGCGGCGAGATCAGCAAGGATTCTACGTTTGACGGGTTGGCATTGAAAGCAGAAACTTGGGCGAACTGGTTTCCGGAGAACAAGCGGCCTTCCCATTTTTCAGCGCCGGTGATGGCCACGTTGGTCCAATAAGCAAGCGCTACTTCGGCAAACGATGCAACGCTGGAAAACGTTTCGTTGAAAGAAGCATATCCTTCGGGAGGCAAAGGAGCTTCGCCGCAGCGCAAGCTGTCCAGCTTTACATCCGTGAGGTCGCGGATGAAAAGCTGGAGGTCGTTGCGGAAAATACCAAGAACACCCACAACAGTACCATTGCCACGCGGCGTAATGGCAGCTGCAAAGTCGGAATAGCCGCTGGTGCGCAAAAGAATGGTGTTGCCGTTGCAATCCTGCAACGTACGGTTAAGATTGTTGTTCGTCACCGGGTCGGCATACATTTTCAACGAATCGACGCCGATGAACTCAACGTCTTCCAGCTCAATCAGGGTGCTGAGGTGGCTGGCATTGATTTCGTTGATTTTTAATTTTTTCGGTTCGGGCGGCGAAGGCAGGTAGGCGCCTTTCACCACATTGTTGCGCACCTGGGCTTCCGTGAGGCCGAAGTCTCTCAGGTCGCCTCCTTCTTCCACCACGCTTCCGATGATCTGGACGAGGCCTTCGTAGTCGCCCAGCAAAAGACCTTTGCCGCGGACAAAAATGGTGCGGCCCACAGGCATGGTGGTATACAAGAAGCCGTCGTTGAAGCTGATTTCAATGCCGCCGGTGGAATCCTGGATCACCAGGGTTTTGTAGTAGTTGCCCGAACGGTCGTCCATCACCACCACACCCGAAAACACAGCATCGGCAGGTATGGAGTCGTAACCTCCTGAAGTAACATGCAAGGCACGCAGTTGCTTGATGGTCATGTTGGTGGTGATGTTAACGGGTTCACCTCCCGTCGGCGGTTCGTCGAATTCGGTGTCGACACAGGCCGAAAAGGTGAGCAGCAGAGCCATCGCTGCCGTGGCAAAAAGGGGCCGTTTGATTTGTGTGAAAAAGTGCATGAGCGGTAACATTTGAAGTATTTTTTAGACGGTGGTTATCATTTTTTTGTTAGTTCCCTCGTTCCTCGGGACAAGACCTGGTCATAAGCGCAAAGCGATGCTCGCGAAATAGTTGATTCCTGGGGCAAACAACACCTCACTGTTGTAAAAACGCTGATCGGTACGGTCGTTTCGAAAGGCATTGCGGTACGCTTCGCGGCCCGACACAACAACATTTTGATTGTTCAGAAGGTTGTTGACGCCAAGGTTCAGGTAGATGAAGTATTTTTTATATATACGCCACGATTTACCTCCGAAAAAGTCGACAGTATAGGCCGCATCGGCTTTTTTCTGATTGGCAATTTCTTCTGCCCAAACTTCGGAGTTGGGATCCAGCCCGTCAACAAACCGCGTTGTACGACGGATGCGGTCGAAATCGTAATACATGCCGTCGGTGTAGTTGAGCGAAAGGGAGGCGTACCAGAAACGTTTGGATTCGTAACGGGCGCCCACGGTTGCTGCGGTTTGCGGCGTGCGCGGCACGTAAAAGTCTTTCTGGAACACCTGACCTGCATCGAGGATGGGTAGTTGGCCGGCGTCGAGAGAAAGCCACAGTTTGGGTCTGTTGGTGTAAATGTATTGACCAATGTTGGCGGCTGCGGTGAAAGTCCAAGCGGGAATGGGTTTGGCCTCAATGGCGAATTCAATGCCTGTGTGCCTGCGATCAACACCCTGTAACACCGCGGAGCCGAAAAAGATGGGCGTCTGGAGGAAGGTGTTGTCGTCGCCCAGATTGAGAGCGCCAAGGTTGATGCCTTCCACCACACTGCTCACCGACTGCGCGTTGCCGAAAACATTTTCCGTTTCGTTCAAAAACTCACTCACATAGCCAGTGATTCGGAGGCGGTAGTAAGGAGAACGCAATTGGTAACCGCCTTCAATGCTGCGAACGGTGGAGTTTTCCAGGTTGGGCAACACCACATCGCGGGTGCGGGGTGCGAGGAAAGCATCGGAAAAGCGCGGTGCACGGGTGCCGTACAAACCGTTTACATAAAAGTAGTTGCGACCGTTGATTTTGTACGTCACGCCGCCTTTTACCGTTCCGGTGTTGTATTCAAGGATTTCCGAATCGCCAAGCGACTGGTCGGGGAAGCGACCGTTTTTCATGTATCCGGTGCGCCACATCTTGGAGTGGTTGTATTCGCCTGCGGCAAAAAACTGAAATCTGGACAAAGCGTATTGTGCTTGGCCCCAACCGTTGAAACGGCGGATGTTTTCGTCGTAGTTGAATCCGAAAGTTTCACCAACTTGAACAACGTTGTTGATGTTCAAAAGGTCGCTGTTGCCTGCCGGGGAGTTGGCGTCGCTGTCGAACAAGCTGAAAAAGTCCCTGTCGAGCCAAAAATCGGCGCCAAGCAAGTCGTCAACTTTTTTAAAATTTTGTCCTGTAAAATGCACGTAATTGACGCCTCCGTTCAGGTTGATTTTGTCGTTGAGGGTATGTTTGGCCACTACATTCATGCCGTACTCGCGGCTGTCTGATCGCAAATCTTCCACGATATAAACCGCTTTTTTACCTGAAACGGTGTTGCCTGGAATGCCTTCGGCATTGGTAACGGTGGCGGAATTGTTTTGGTTGGCTTCCCAAAGTGCGTACCAGTCGATCTGGCGCAAATTTTCGTCTGCGGCCAGTTGGGCGGCCCAGACGTTGGCCTGGGAGGTATCGATCAGGCTGCTGGGCAAACGGCGGTTGAAGTCGGGCGCGGGGTTGGCGGCATCGAGCCAGTTGAGGCGTGTGAAGCTGTTGACGCCTGTTTGGGCATGTACTGTAGCCGTTACCGTTGTTTTGCGGGTCGGCGTATAATCGTAACGCAACATGCCGATGGGCGTATGGTTGTAGGTGTTTTGACTGTTGCGTTTTTCACCGTTCCAATAGCCCCAAAGTGGGTTGTAGAAGTTGGTGCCTGCGATGTCCATCATTTCCTCAAAACTGTCCGCGTTGCGGCCGCGTTTGGAAGGCGAACCCAGCACCGTAAGATTGAGGCTGTGTTTGTTGTTGAAAATTTTGTCGGCGGAAAGGAAATACGAGTAGCCGTCGAAATACGTCCCCGGAACATAACCTTCCTGGGCCCAGCGCCTGCTGCCCGAAACCGAAACGGCCCATCCGCCCGGCATCAGTCCGGTGCTGGCGGTGAACATCACGCGGTTGCGGTAAATCCTGTTGCTGCTGGAATAGGATGCCCTGATTTGTTTGCGTTGACGGCTGGCGCGGGTATCAATAAAAGAAGACCCGCCCACACTGCCGAAGGCAAACTCGGACGCTTCAAGTCCGATGGTATTTTCCCGATAGCGCATCACATCATTCAGACCGGCAAATTCGCTGAAAAAGGTAAACCCCGATTCCGGATCGTTCGCTATGGCTCCATTGAGGAATATCGGAAAGTTGTCGGAATCGTAGCCGCGTTCGCGGAATCGGCGGAAAAACCAGCTAAATCCTGCAACGCTTTGGAAAACGTCGCGGTTGCTGTGCAAAAGGTTGGCCACTTCACCTGCACCATCTTCGTCTTGCTCCCCTTCGTCGAGCGAAATGATGGGAATGTCGTTGATTGTGTTGGTCGGCAACGAGGGGTCGCGTTTCATGGTGATGCTGAGCACCGGGTTTTCGTTGCTTTTCAGCTCGGCTGCAACTTCGACCGGGAAATAACCTGGCTGTGTTACCACGATGGTGTACAGCCCGGGCAGAACATCAAAAAAGGTGAAATCGCCTGAGGCGTCGGTGGCTGCAACTTTACCGGTGCCCGAAAGCACAACGGCGGCATCGTTGAGCGGCCTGGTATTTTCGGCATCGGTAACTTTGCCCTGCAACACGATGTTTTGGGCGCTCAAGCCCAAGGTCGCCAGGACCAATAAGCCTGTCAAAAAGATGGTACGGATCATTCAGTGGATGGGATATTGTTGAAATGGTTTTCCAAATGCAGCTTAGGTGGAAAGTGGTTGGTTTTTTCAAAGACACAAAGGTAGTTATACACCGCTCTAGCATTCGATTAAACCCATGTTAAATTATTGCTAAGCAGTATTTGGCTGCGCCAAAAAAGCCTTTCCTTTGCCAAAAATCAGGAATTCCTGCCTTACGATGAAAAAACTGCTCTTTACCTTGTGCCTGCTCGCCACCCTGGCCCCTTCCTTTGCCCAAAAAACAGAGTATAAAATTGCTGCCATAGGTTTTTACAACCTCGAAAACCTGTTCGATACCCTCGACAGCCCGGATACCAACGACAAAGATTTTTTGCCCAAAGGCCGTCTGAAATGGAACACCGAACGCTATGTTTCCAAACAGGCCAACATGGCCAATGTAATAAGCCAGATCGCTACCGATCAAACGCCCGACGGACTCGCCCTGCTCGGCGTCGCAGAAATAGAAAACCAAAAGGTGCTCGAAGACCTGGTCGCACAACCCCAACTGGCGCCCAGAAATTACAGGATCGTCCATTTCGAATCGCCCGACGAACGTGGCATCGACTGTGCTTTGCTATACCAACCCAAATATTTTACCGTGCTCGGCGCTCAAGCCGTACCAGTCAAACTTGTAGACGCACAAACCGGTGAAGTTGATTTTACACGCGACATCCTTTATGTAGCCGGTATTTTCGACGGCGAGCCGATGCACCTTATGGTAGGCCACTGGCCCTCGCGCAGTGGTGGGGAAGCCGGTTCTGTTTGGCGGCGCGGCGCGGCAGCAAGTGTTTGCAAAATGTTGTCCGACAGTATTTTAAATACCGATCCAAACGCCAAAATCGTCATCATGGGCGACTTTAACGACGATCCCACCAGCAAGAGCGTGGCCAAGGTTCTTCAGGCCAAAGGCAAGTCCGAGGATGTGCCGGAAAAAGGTCTGTACAACCCCATGTACAGCCATTTCAAAGACGGCAACGGCACCCTGGCTTACCGCGACGCCTGGAATTTGTTCGACCAAATGGTGGTGTCCAAAGGCATGATCAACAAATCAGTCGGTGGCTGGCAACTGCACAAAGCTGTCATTTTCCGGCAACCATGGCTCATGCAAACCGAAGGCGCTTTCCGGGGGTATCCGTTTCGCACGTTTGTGGGCGACATCTTCATGAACGGTTACAGCGACCACCTTCCGGTGTATTTGACGGTGTTGCGTAAAAAATAAATTTGACTAAATGTTGTGGTGGTCTTACCTTTGTTTTAAGAAATAAAACTGCCATGACACAAAAATTTACCCTACTTCTGGCCGTTGCAATGTTTTGCATGGGCTTGCTTAATGCTCAAAACCCCAGTTTTGTTGGTTTCAGCGACACAAGGTCGGTGTACGATTTGGCTGTTACCAACGACGCATACTGGGCTGCCACCGACGGCGGTCTTTTGCGCTACGACCGGTTAACAGAACAAACCCAGTGGATCAACCGAACAGTGGATAACCTTCCACTGCTTGACATTACTTCTGTAGCTGTCGGACCCCAGGGAACGGTTTGGGCCGGTAGCAGCATCGGTTTGTTGCGTCAATTGCCAGGTTCAACAGAATGGGAGTTGCTCAACCCAGCTTCCCTCGATATCAATGTTGATAATTACCTTACTTGCCGCAAAGTGCGTTCCGACGGCGTCAACGGGGTTTGGGTCTTGGGAAGGCAAGGTCATTTTTACCATTACGACGGCACTGCTTGGAGCGGAATGAACGAGGAGGTTCTGTTTGGAACCACTGAAAATGCCTATGATTTTGATGTTCGTGCCAATGATGGTCGACTTTGGGTTCAAATTGGCGATGCATTTTTTCTCACCGATGGGGTCACCGCCACCGAATGGGGGTTCTCGTCCCAACTTCCCGAACCTAGCGGAGCCAGTATCATTTACGACTGGGCGCTGGACCATTCGGGAAATCTTTGGTTTATTACAGGCAACCATCTCGGCATACCCGTAAACGGATCCTGGGATTTGCACACCTTGCCCGAGTGGTACAATTGCGTTGCGCCAGACCACCAGGGAGGTGTTTGGCTGTTGGCCGAAAGCGACTCCAAACTTTCCCGCCGCGACTCCAACGGCGTTTACACCCATTGGTCAGATCAGCCTTACTTGGATTTCAAGTACTATTTGGACATGGGGACAGATATGGAGGGGATGCCGATTGTTTTATCCGATCTTTCAGGTTGGTACCGTTTCGAGGACCAAACATTCCAATCCATGCCAACTGCCACTTCAGGCATTCCGAACAACCGTGTGGTGGATTTTGCCGTAGGCGGAAACCAAACGGTTTGGACAGTTTTCGACGAAAACCTCCACTGGGGCTGGACCAGCGGGTACGACATCGCCCGTTTCGAAAACGGTACGTGGACCGATTTAACCGACACGCAGGTGGGCGACAACCATTTCCTGCGTTTTATCAGAGATATTGCAACAGATGGCCAGGGACGTCTTTGGGCCGCCGCTTACCAACGGTTGTTTCATTTCGACGGGTACCATTGGCATGCACAAACTGTCCCGGAAATGATGTGGGGCCAATTAACCTCCGTGGCTGTTTCTCCAGCTGATGGTTCGGTGTGGGTGGGCGGTTTCGGTGCAATCGGGCGGCGCAACAGCGATGGAACCATAGCCACCGTACCCATACCCGACTATACCGGCGGTTGGAGTGTTGATGTAATGGCAATCGATACACAAGGAAATGTATGGTTGACTACGGGGGACAACGAAGGGTACAGGATTTCACGGTACGATGGCGCCTCTTGGACGCATTTTTACTTACAAACATTACCCGGACTTGAATTTTCCTACTACGTGTCCGACATAGCCCTGGCACCCAATGGAAACATCTGGTTGGTAACCGATTGGGGCGTAGCCTATTACGACGGTTCAGCCTGGCATTCCGTTACGCAGGATTATCCGTTTATGGGACATTACAGCGCCATTGCTTTCGATGGCGAAACCGTTTGGATCGGTTGTTATTACGAAACCTGTTTTACCCCTTTGATCAACCTGGCTTTGCTGCGGCTTGAAAATAATATCCTGACGCTGTTTCCATACACAGATTATCCACTGCCGTATCCCAACATCACAGCTCTTGCCGTTGATGGTTTTCACAACGTTTGGATCGGTGGTGAATACGGTGGCATTACCGTGATGAATTACGACGGGGTTGTTATCTCCAGTGGTGAACCTTCAACTTCCATTCCTGCATTGTCCGTATATCCAAACCCAGCCAGTAATGAACTGACCTTTGTGACCAACGACCTTGGAGCAGGTGAACAAGTATGGACCCTCTACGCCCTCGATGGTCGTGAGGTTATGCAACAACACTGGTCGGGAAACTCTGATACCAGAACCATAAACCTGCCCGTTGAAATTACCGAGGGTATGTATTTCTGGCGAATATGGTATGCCGAAGGTGAACATACCGGCAAGGTGTTCATCCAGCGGAAAAGGTGAATCACTGTACCCGATACAAACCAACTTTGAAAATTCCGCTGTCAACAGCCATCATTTTCCCGGCCCCGCTCAGCAGCAGCCCGTTGAACCTGCCGTAAATGGTGTCGTTCAAAAAACTGTCGATCTCCACGGTGAAATCATTGCTCACCTCGTTGGTCAAGCCGGTGTAGTTGCATGTGTCCGTTGGACCGAATTCCACACCACCCCAGCCAAAATCTTTCAATTGTAAGCGCGCATAAACGGGCAGGTAAGGGTATTCGCCTATGTTTTCGTCAAATTCAAAACCCAAAGCCATGCCCATGGTGGGGTGGAGTGCGTGGTCCTGCCGAATAAACTCAACATACTTGCTCTCCACCGAAAACCAATTGCTCATGGTATCGAGCTGTTGGTCGGTGAACCTTCCGCGTGGAAAAAAACGGCCCGATCCACCGCGCATGGGTTGGTTGAGCCGGATGTTTTGATGCCGCATATGGAAGGTTATCCCTGTGTTGAAAACATCGGGAAGGCGAAGAGAATCGGCGGATAAAAAAAACACGAATGCGACAAGTGGGAGTAAACGAAACATGATGCAAACTTACAGATTATCGCATTTTTTTGGGACTTTTGATCTATGTTTTTGGAAAACCATTGGTGACGCATGGCTGGATTTCTCCCTTCGGTCGAAATGGTTTGTGGGGAAGCGTTTTTAGGTGTCTCCCTTTGGTCGACATGACAGCGCAATTGCTTGGGAAAATTGAATTGTGGTTATGTTTAATTTGAGGAATAAATGTGTAAGAAGTTGATGCAGTTAATTTGATCCTCGAGCGCAAAAATGCTATGGTCTATCGCTGTCATGTCGACCGTAAGGGAGACACCTAACAAACGCTTCCCCACACCGCCGTTTTTTCCGAATCTATCGCTGTCATGTCGACCGAAGGGAGACACCTAAAAACGCTTCCCCACACTCAATTTCGAACGCAGTGAGAAATCCAGCCAGGCTTTAACGGAAAGGTGCATAATACGTGATGCTTTTTCAATAAACAATACCCCTTACACGCTACGGCATCCGAAACATCACCATCCACGACTTATCGTAACTGATCTTGAACCGATACAGCGGCGTAATGGGCTGCCCGATCTTCAAATCCTTAATTTCTACTTCCTTGGCAATGTAAAAACGCCCCGATTCCGGCACGGCATCAAACCGGAAAACTTGTCCGGTTTTTCGGCCCAAGTAATAATGCAACTGGTGGTGCATGTGCGTGGGCAGCGACAACGTCGTATGCACTTCGGGCAAAACCGGCAGCTCCAGATCGATGGGCAGGGTAGTAACCCAACCCGTGTAATGTATGGGTTCGCCGCCGCTTAACTCATGCATTTTGGCCGTATGGGCAATGTATTCCGCCGGACCGAACGCTTTGTGGTGGTGCGGCAATACGGCGTAATTGTAGCCCATTCGGATCACCAACAAGCACAGGATCATCCAGAACAAACGGTGCGTCTTTTCGCGCCAAAAACCGATCAGCACGACCAGACTCAGCACCAGGAAAACACCCATCACCAACCATGGCAGGTCCATGTGGTTCCAAAGCGGTTTGATGAAAGGCAATGAAAGGAAAAACAAAGGCGCCGCGCCCACAAGAAAAGCGCTGATGCCGTTCCAAAACATGCGGCTGCGCTGCATGTTGTCCTTCCCTTGTTCGTAGCCCCAGGCCAGAAGCAGCAACAAAAACGGCATGAACTGGTACAAATACCGATCCCGCGTTTGTGGGGAAATCCAATAAACAAGGATGTTTGAGCCCACAAAAAGTACGGAAAACATCAGCAATGGATTGGCCTTGATTTGCGCCCAGCGCTCTTTTTTAAACAGAAAAAACATTAGAAATCCCCAGGGCAAAACGATTTTAAACACCTGAAGCCAAAAGGTAACGAGGTGGGGCATGATTTTCCAGGCCGACGCCTCCGCCACCGATTTTTGCGACGATTCCTTCACCAGGTTGATCAGAAAAACAACCACGTCGCTGCGCTGGGCGTAAGCATAAAAATAGCTGCCACAAACAAGGAAAAACAACCCGATACCGGCAAAATGCCGCCAATTGAACAACATTTTCCACTGTCCATGGTAAATAAGAATGGCCAGTAACGTACACGCCTGTGTGAGCAACGACGGCAATCCTTTGGTCAGCACACCGATGGCAGCCAACAAATACGACCACAAAAACATGCTCAAAAAACGGCCTTTGCGGTGCTCCGAAAAAAGGACTGCCGCCTGCGCAAATACCAGTCCCATGTGGAACAAATCGATTTCGCCGGCGTAAATGGTGGCGTAAAAAAGCATGTCGCCGCAAGCAAGCATGGCAAACGCCGACAAAAGCGCCGTTTCTTCCGAAACGTAACGCCTGCTCATCCGGTACAGAAAAAAGGCGCTCAGAAACAATCCGATCAGTCCGGGCAAACGCACCAAAACTTCACTGAACGAACCGAACAATTTGAACAGTCCTGCCAAAACCCAATTGAAAAGTGGTGGTTTGTTGTAGTAATTCCAGCCTCCTACATGCGGCACAATGAAATCGCCGGTAAACACCATTTCCTGGGCCACCACAGCGCGGCGCGGCTCTTCGGCGCGCAGGCCCGGCAAGTACAGTCTGCCCAGCAAAGCAAACGCAGCGGCGATGCAAAGGATAAAAATGTGTTTTTTTGAAAACATGGTATGCTTTTATCCTGCTTCAAAAACCATGGCCTCGTGACCGAGCTGGCGGAAATCGACGGGCGTTACGGCACTCACGCCGGGCTCGGACATGTACACGCCGTATATCGTGTCCACCGCAGCCATGGTGGCTTTGTTGTGGGTCACCACGATGAACTGCGAATCCACCGAGAAGCGGCGTATGATGTTGTTGAATTTTTCAATGTTGGCGTCGTCGAGCGGGGCGTCCACCTCGTCGAAGATGCAAAACGGCGCGGGTTTGAGCAGGTACAGGGCAAACAGCAGCGCCGTGGCAGTGAGTGTTTTTTCGCCGCCCGAAAGCTGCGCGATGGTTTGTGGACGTTTGCCCTTGGGCTTGGCGATGATGTTGATGTCCGACTCGAGTGGATTGTCGGGCTGGGTGAGCAGCAGGTCGGCTGTGTCCTCCTCGGTAAACAACGTGCGGAACACCGTGATGAAATTTTCGCGCACCTTGGCGAACGATTCGAGGAAACGTTGTGTGGCCGTTTCTTCGATTTCCTTCATGGTTTGCATGAGGTTTTCCTTGGCGTCGAGGATGTCGGTGCGCTGTTTCGCGATGGTGTCGTAACGCTCCTTGATCTCGTTGTACGCCTCGATGGCCAGCGGGTTGATTTCGCCGTAGGTATCGAGCCTGCGTTTGAGGTTGTTCACGTCTTTTTCCAACACATCGCGGTCGTATTCCAGGTTGGGCTCGTTGTTGATCACGTCGTTCACACCCATGCCGAATTCCACGCGCAGGCGTTCGCCGATGGCGGTGATTTCGAACTTGGCGTCGCCGAATTTGTCCTTGAGCCTGTTCACCAACACCTGCAAATCCTGCTGCTGCCTGAAGTTTTCGCGCAGCTTGTTTTCGAGTTCGTGGATCTCGTTGCGGGCTTTGAAATACGTTTGTTCCACGGCGCTCAAGGTGGCTTCTAGCGTCTTTTTTTCGGCGTAGCCGGTTTTCAACTCCTCGTCGATGCGCGCGATGTCGGCCTGAATGAGACCGAGCTCGTCCTGGTTGCGCAACTGGTTTTGCTGGTTCACGGTGAGTGAACTGCGCAATTCGTCGCGGCGTTTTTCGCGGAACGTAAGTTCTTGCCTAAACGTGCTCACCTTGTTTTGTTGCCGGATGAACTCGATGTTTTTTTGGTTGTAACCGGCGCTGGCCATGCTCAATTGTTCGGCCACTTCGCGGAACGAGCCGTCGGCGTTGCTCAGGCGTTCGCGCGCGGTTTCGGCCGAGCTGGTTTTGCCCGCCAGCTCGGTTTCGATGGCGGCATTGCTGGCGATGAGCGTGTCTATGAGGCGGCCCGACTCTGCGGCCTGGTTGTCGAAATTGGCCACAAAAGCGGCGGTATTTTCGAGTTTGGCGCGCAAACCGGCCAATTCCTGATTGATCTGGCTCAAAGCTTCACGTTCGCGGCGCAGGGCAGCGCTTTGGTCGGCGGCTTTCAAACTCGATAAGTGCGCGCGCAAAGTGCCCAGGCGGGCGTTTAGATCGTGCTCCGATTTGTCGAGTTTCTGGATCTCGACGTCGAGGATTTCCAGGTTCTTTTTGCGACCGATTTTTTTGCCTTCGAACAATCCCACCGAACCGCCGCTCAGACTGAATTTGCGGCGGATGTAAGTGCCCGATTTGGAGAGGATGACCGCGTCGGACAGCGGCATGACGGCCGGTGGATTGGGGTCGTCGCTCACGTACACTTTTTCCAAAAGGTACTCCACGAGCGGACGGTACTGCGGGTCCACCTCCACGAGGTCCACGGCGCGCAAGCCGCCAGGGCTCAAAGTGAGTGGCGGCTGATGGCCCTGGAAAGCGTCGAGCATGAAAAAGTTGGCTCGGCCTTTTTGGCTTTTGCCGAGCAGGGCGATGGCTTTTACGGCCTCGTCGGCATTGGGCACCACGTAGTAGTTGAGGTATGGCTCGAGGTAATTTTCGATCACCACGCGGTAGGCTTCCTGCACGTAGATGAGGTCGGAAAGCAGCGGACAGTTTTTGGCCCAGTCTTTTTGCTGGCTCAGGAACTTGATGCTTTCGGGAAAACCTTCAAGGTTTTCCACCATACTTTTGGTGAGTTTGAATTCGTTGCGCTTGGCGTCCATGATGCGCTGGTGTTCGGCGACTTTGGCGGCAAGTTTATCGATGTCGGCTTCCGTAGCGGCGATGTCGGCCAGGCGTTTGTTTTCGGTTTGTTCGAGCGCTGCGATTTTTTGTTCCTGGGCGCGTTCGTGGGTATGTCCTTCTGCCAGTTGTTTGTCCAGATTTTGCATTTCCTGGCGGCGCGTAGCGATGTCGGCCAGGGTGCGTTCCACGTCGCGCTGAAGGTTGTCGATCTGGTTGCTCTGTATGGCTTTTTGTTTTTCCAGCTCCACGATTTCGCGTTCGAGGGCTTGTTGCGACTTGACAAATTCGTCGAGGTTGCCTTTGAGCAGGTTGTGGTCGGTGCGCACTTTTTCCAGTTCCTTTTGGGCGGTGGAGAGTGCTTCTTCGAGTTCGGCTTCCACGTTGCGCTCGTAGTTCAGGTCGGTTTGGTAGCCGTCTATTTCACCTTCCAGGGTAAGAGTTTGGTGCGAGGCTTGGGCGATTTGGTCTTCGAGGCGGCGTAGGTCGTTTTGCACGAACGACATTTTTTGCGCCAGCATATTTTTTTCGTTTTCGCGCGAGCGGATGCGGCCGGTGAGGCGGTTTACTTCCTGTTGTTGTTCGCTCAGCGTCGTTTCTTTGTCGATGTGGTTTTTGCGTCGCGCTTCAATGTCGGCTTCCATGAGGCGTGCGCGGGTTTCGGCGCTGCGGTAGTTGTCTTCCTCTTTGGCGATCTGGCTTTCGAGTTCCTTGAAGGTTGTTTTGTGTCGTGCGAGGTTGTGCACGGCCAGTTCGACGCTCAGGACTTTGTATTCCGCTTTGAGTTCGTAGAATTTTTGGGTTCGTTGGGCTTGTTTTTCGAGTTTTTTGAGTTGGTCTTCGATTTCGAAAAGCAAGTCATCTACGCGGTCGAGGTCGGCGGCGGTGGCTTCGAGTTTTTGTTGTGTTTCGTGTTTGCGGGCCTTGTATTTGCTCACCCCGGCTGCTTGTTCGAACATACGGCGGCGTGCTTGTTCGCGGTCGGAGAGCAGGTCTTCCACCATTCCGAGGGCGATGATGGCGTAGGAGTCGGGGCCGATGCCTGTATCGAGGAATAGGGTAGTGATGTCTTTGAGGCGGCAGGTGACGCCATTGAGGCGGTATTCGCTGTCGCCGCTGCGGTAGAGGATGCGGCTGATGCTCACCGTTTGGTATTCGGTGGGCAGTATGTTTTTGGTGTTTTCGAAGGTGAGGGTCACCTGGGCCATTTGGGCTTCTTTGCGTTTTTTGGCGCCGTTGAAGATGACGCTGGCCATTTTATCGAGGCGCAGTTGGCTGCTTTTTTGTTCGCCGAGTACCCAGCGCACGGCGTCCACCACGTTGCTTTTGCCGCTGCCGTTGGGCCCACCGATGCCGGTCACATCGTCGTTGAAATGGATGACGGTTTCGTTGGCGAAGGATTTGAAACCTTTGAGTTCTAGGGATTTGAGACGCATGGGTGCTTTCGCTTTTGCAAAGTGGGCAAATATAGGGCGAAAGGAGGGTTTGGGCGGGTAAAGTTTTCAACAATAGGGTTTGACAAATAGAGGAGAGTGCCTATCTTGCATGCGATCGTGCGACCGTTTCCTCCTTTATGAAAATGGAGACAATCTGGGAGCACGGAATTGTTCAAAATAATCGTTCGCCTTATTGCTTCATTAATTATGGGAGAAAAACCTTAACAAAACCTGCTTGTTTCAATCAAAGCCAAGTCCAAAAAAGAGCTTGCAGAGGGACTTGGAGTAAGTTTAAGTACTTTTCAAAGGCGGCTCAAGGAGGCCAACATCGTAACTCCAAGAGGCCTGTTAAGCCCTGCCAACAAAAGCTGTTTACCTTTATCTTGCTTGTGTGGACGCTGCAAGCCGGAGCGCAATCGCCGTGCTACGTGCGACTAAACGACGCCTCCGGTTACACACCCACGCAAACCCAACTGAACGACCTTGAAGCTGCTGCCTGCCGCCTTATTGACAGCTTACCTGCCGAATTTCGGGATTCGTTCAAGGTGTTTGATTTTGGTTTTTACCTGCACAACGAAACCTTTCAATGAAAGGACAGAATAGAAAGGC
>JBBSDH010000014.1:0-34451 GCA_038249605.1 Chitinophagales bacterium
ATCGCACAGCGCATTACCCTTATTTTCCTTGCCCTTACCGGCCTCGCATTCGCCAATGTTGGTGTTCAGGCATTGCTCGACCCACGCGCCGTGGTGGCTGCCGTAGAAATGACCCTTGAAAACGCCAGCTCCCTGAGCACCATCCGGGCGGTGTACGGCGGCATGCACCTGGCTTTCGGACTTTTCTGTTTCTACGGCGCTTTCAAAGCCCGACTGCCAGCCCTTGGGCTACTGATGTTGTATTCCGCCGGTTATGTGGTGGGCCGGCTCACCAGCTACTTCATCGACGGCGCACCCAACGCTTTTGTAAGCCAGTGGTTGGTGATGGAGGTTGCGACGTTCCTCATTTCGGCATCGTTGTACGTGGCGTTGTCGCGAAAGGTGCAACCGGTGGCGCAAATCGCATGAGTTTGGTGGAACACCTTATTGGTCATGCCTGCAAACCATGGAAGTCCAATCAGAAAATGTAGAATCCTTATTTCCAAATGAAAACAACGGGTGGGTCGCTCCGAAGCAATTCGGGGCGGCCTATTTTTTTTGGATTGAAAATAGCGGACGTACAACCTATGTTCCGGGTAATTCCCCTTCGTTTATACCACGTATTTATACCTAATTTTTCCAAAAACGAACACGTATGTTTGGAATTAACTCAATCCAACGATACATTTACACATTAGAAACACTGTTCCAACAACTATTGATTGCTTACTCCTTTTAGCCTGGTTTTTATCCAAATAATGCAGTAGAGATTGCCGTGGAATTACTTTTTCACAGCTTCATTTCCCGTTGTGACGGTAGTTGACCTTCAAAACCAATGTCATGGAAAAGCCAGAATTTGTCATGTTAACGTCTTTGCCTTCAGGTAGCAAATACAACCTCTCCCGTGCCCGTCGTACTTCTACCGGCGAAACCGTGGTATTGAAACGGCTCAAAAACCCGCACCCTACCACCAATGAGCTCAGCAGACTTCAGGCGGAACATTCCTTGTTGCAAAAGATCCACCATCCGCACATTGCCCAGGCCCTGTCTTTGGAAACTTATGATAACGGTCAGGCTCTTGTACTTGAAGACCAGCCAGGCGTCCCGCTTTCCGATTTCCTGCAACGTGGCCCGCTCGATCTGGAACTTTTTTTCGAGGTCGCTTTGCAAATTACCGATGCCCTCCAGTCGTTGCACCACGAACACATCGTGTACAAAAACCTGGCTCCGGGCAACATCCTATTTGAGCCCGAAGAAGGTATTCTGAAGCTTTACGGCTTCCATTTGGCCGTAGAAATGGGGCGTGAAGCGCAACAACCCAACGCAGCCGAAGCTTTTGAGGCCGGCCTCACCTATGTGTCGCCTGAACAAACCGGGCGCATGAACCGTAGCCTCGACCACCGCAGCGATCTTTATTCTCTGGGTGCTGTGCTTTACGCCATGCTTACCGGCCAACCACCATTTGTCACAGTGGACCCCATGGAAATGGTACACTGTCACATTGCAAGGCAGCCGGTCGACATTCAGGAGCTGCGGCCCAACATACCGGTTATGCTTTCCCGCATCGTACACCACTTGCTCGCCAAAAGTGCAGAGGAGCGTTACCAAAGCGCTGCGGGTGTGCGTTATGATCTGTTTCAATGCCACAAACAATACGCAGCCAACGGCCAAATCAATACATTTAAAATTGGCGAAAAAGATGTCTCCGATCAGTTCCATATCCCCGATACGCTGTACGGACGCGCTGCTGAATTGGACAACCTAACAAAAGCTTTCCGACGCACCGAAAACGGGCGGGCGGAGGTGGTGCTTATTTCCGGGTATTCGGGCGTGGGCAAATCAAGGTTGGTGGCTGAAATTCAAAAAAACATCGGCCAAACCAAAGGTTTTTTCATCAAAGGCAAATTCGACCAGTTCAAACGCGATGTGCCGCTCAGTTCCTTGCTTGTTGCCTTTGGCGAACTGGTACGCCAACTCCTGATGGAAAGCGATGAACGCATCCAGCAATGGCGCCAAAAAACGTTGCAGGCCGTGGGCGGAAATGCACAAGTCATCATCGATGTAGTGCCGGAACTTGCCCTGCTCACCGGACCGCAGCCTGCAGTACCTTCCCTTCCCGCACTTGAAGCCAGCAACCGTTTCCAGGAAACGTTCAACCGATTCGTACGGGTTTTTGCACATTCCGAACACCCGCTGTGTATTTTCCTCGACGACCTTCAATGGATCGACTCGGCAACCCGGCAATGGATTGAAACGCAGCTTACCGACCAAAACCTCAGCCACTTTTTGCTGATCGGCGCTTACCGCGACAACGAGGCGCCTGCCGGCCACCCACTGCTGCTTATGATTGATCGACTGGTGCAACAGGGTGTACAAGTACAGGACATCCGGCTCCAACCGCTCAACCTCGCCACCCTCAACCTCCTGGTGGCCGATACCCTGCTTCAATCACCAAAGCAATGCGCCGCATTAACCAACCTGCTTTACCAAAAAACAGACGGCAATCCCTTCTTCGTGCGCCAGTGTCTGCTGTCACTCTACGAAAGCAAAGCCGTGTATTTTGTACCTGAACTGCAAGTGTGGACGTACAATCTCGACAAGGTACGGCAGGCCAAAATAAGCGACAACGTGGTGGAGCTGATGGTCGGACTGATCCAAAAGCTGCCTTCTGAAGTCCAAAACCTGCTTAAAATAGCCGCCTGCATCGGCAACCGCTTTAAACTCGACACCTTATCGCTTGTTAGTGGTTCCGACCACGACACCTCGGCAAGGTGCATCGACGAGGCGGCGCGGCAAGGGTTGTTGGTAGACCTGCATACCTGGCACGATTCGGGCGAAGAAACCTATGTTTTTCTTCACGACCGCGTTCAACAGGCCGCACTCAGCTTGCTTGATGGCTTGGAAAAACAAAAAGTTCGCCTGCAAATCGGCAACCTGTTGCTCACCGATGTGGAGGAACTGGATACCGACGAACGTATCTACGACATCGCCGACCACCTCAACCACGCAGGCGGTTTGATTACCGAACCAGCCGACAAAAACCAACTGGCCGACATCAACCTTAAGGCAAGTTTGCGTGCAAAAAACGCAACAGCTTACAAACATGCTTTGAGTTACATCAAACATGCCATGGAGCTTATGTCCGACGGCAGTTGGGAAACGTCGTCGGCAACCACCCGCGCTGTTCTTACCCAGCGAGCCGAATGTGAGCACTTGTGCGGAAACGATAACGATGCCGAAACTTTTTTTGACCAGGCGATAAAGTACGCTGATACGGCGTTCGACAAGGCCGCTGTTTACCAGCGCAAGCTGCATTTTTACACCAATTTAAGGCAATTCGACAAGGCTTACCAAACAGGCCGGGAAGCCGTAGGGCTGCTCGGAGTTAAGTTGCCCGCCAAATTTGTGCCACCACTGCTGATCAAAGAAATCATCCAGTTTCGCGTGCTTATGGGCCGCAAAAAGGCATCCGACATTTCCAACTTGCCCGAAATGACCGACCCTAAGCGCCAAATGGCCATCCTACTTATGGCCACATTTGCACGTTCGGCCTACCAAATCAAACCAGAGCTTTGCATCCATGTTTGCGCCAAAATGAGCAACATCTGTTTGCGCCACGGCAACACCGATGGAGGATTTATTGGTTTCATGGCTGTGGGGCCGATATTTTTCGGCGCTATTTTGGGTCAAAAACAAACAGGTTACGACTTTGGCGAACTGACGGTAAAACTGGTGGAGAAATATCGGAGCCTGATGTACAAAGCCGAGGTTCACTTTGTAGTTGGCTATTTCGCAATGCCCTGGCGGCGACAGGCAACCGAAATGGAACGTTACTGGCAAATTGCGTACGAGTCCGGACTTGAATCCGGCGATTTTTTCCATGCCGGATGTGCGGCCTGTGGCACGGTACAAAGTTTGTTCATGCGCGGAGCCGGGTATGATGAAATCCTGAACACGTCGGACCGCTACCTCGATTTTTTGCAACGCACCAACAACAAAGAAGCTGTACGCACACTTTCGTCCGTGCGCCAATCGATCCGAAACCTGCGTGGCCAAACCGAATCGCCTTTGTCGTACAACGACGGTGACTTCGACGAAGCCACTTACATTGAGGAACTTAACGGGTTTGGTTCGCGCCACTTTGCGCATTATTACTACATCAACAAAATGCAGACGCTTTATTTGTGGGGAGCTTATGAGGCCGCATATCGGGTGGCCAAGCAGTCGGACCGCTTCCTCAACGATTCACCGGGCATGCTGCATACGGCCGAGCATTATTTTTACAAAGCTCTGATCGTTTGTGCGTTGTATCCAACTTCCAAAGGCAAACAACGGTTCATGTGGCGGATGTGGTTGAAAAAAATGGACAAACTGTTCATAAAATATGCTGAGGGCTGCGCCGCCAATTTCATACACAAGTCCCGGCTTTTAAGTGCCGAAATCCAGCGTGCTTTCGGAAATGCACAAGCTGCTCAAAACGGTTTGTACGAAGCCATCGACTTGGCATCCGAATATGGATACCTCAACATCCAGGCCCTTGCCAACGTGCGTGCCTGGGATCTGCACCGTGTAGAAGGCCGTCAACGCATGGCCCAGGTCCATTTGCAAGACGCCGAACATGCCTTCGTAGCCCTTGGCGCACCTGGACTAACGGCCCGCATGATGCAAACCCTCGGATTAAAAACGACGGAATCATTTGAAGCGGCAGCACCGAGCGGCGACGGCAGTCTCGACCTCACCACGGTGCTCAAATCATCGGAAGCAATTTCCCGTGAAATTCGTTTGCGCGACCTTCTTTCGCAACTCATGCGCATTACCCTTGAAAACGCCGGGGCCCAACGCATGCTTATGGTACTCGCCCGCGACAAGGACCTTGTGGTGGCCGCCGAACGCCTTGCTGGCGCAAACGAAGATCACCAGCAGGCAGAGATCTTGCTCGAACAGTTCGGACCAGTTGCCAAAACTGTTGTGCGTTATGTGGCGCACGCCCACGAACCTGTGGTGCTCGACCATGCCGCCGCATCGGGCGCGTACACACACGATCCCTACATCCAGGAGCACAAAATACGGTCGTTGATGTGTGCGCCACTGATGCAGCAAGGCAAACTGACCGGCGTGGTTTACCTCGAAAACAACCTCACAAACGGGGCATTCACCAAAGAACGGATCGCTTTGCTCCACCTGTTGAGTGGACAGATGGCGACTTCCATCGAAAACGCGTTTTTGTACAACAATTTGGAGAAAAAAGTAAAGGAACGCACCCTTCAACTCAACGAAGAAAAGGACAAATCAGAGGCCTTGTTGCTCAACATCCTGCCTTCCGAAACCGCCGAAGAGCTTAAAAAAACAGGAACGTCCAAAGCGCAAAGTTTTGATGAAGCTACCGTCCTTTTTACCGATTTTAAAAATTTCTCCGAAATATGTGAAAAACTGAGCGCCCAGGAACTTGTGGAGGAAATCCATTATTTCTACAGCGCTTTCGACAACATCATTGCACAATACGGCATCGAAAAAATCAAGACCATCGGCGACAGTTACATGTGTGCCGGAGGATTGCTTGCGTCGCGACAGTCGAACCCGGCCGATACCGTGCAGGCTGCGCTCGATATCCGCGATTTTATGCTGCTTGAAAAAAAGGAACGCGAAAAATCGGGCAAACCCGTACTTGAAATCCGTATTGGTTTACACACCGGACCGGTTGTTGCCGGTATTGTGGGCATTAAAAAATTCGCCTACGACATTTGGGGCGATGCTGTAAACATTGCTTCGCGCATGGAAAGCAGCGGAGTACCCGGCAAAGTAAACATCAGTGGTGATACCTATGAACTGGTGAAAGAGGTTTTCGAATGCAGCTACCGGGGAAAAATAGAAGCCAAAAACAAAGGCATGATCGATATGTATTTTGTAGAAGGACCGAAAAAAGCGATTTCAAAAACACGCAGAAAATCCGATACGATTACCGAAAGTACCTCCTGAAATCAAACCCTCCAACTGTCGGGAATTTGAACCAAAACCCCTGCAATCTTTCATCTTTAAACGCCCAGGCCAATGAGCTACCTTGATGTACCGCGCATCCACTTGTGTGGAAAATTTTTTACCGATCCTTCCAGTGTTAACAACGACCCTACACACTACGAGGATGATGTTGTCAATCCGTCGCCTTGGCAGGAACCCGAAGGACAGCACCGCTTCCAATGGGTTGGTTGCACGGTGCGTTCTGCCATCGGGCCCAACGGTGATGCAGGCAACGACCCCATCATCGGGTGTGATTTTACAAGTACCGATGTTCCCGATTCCGCACGTCTCGTCGATCTCGACGTGTACCAACAAGGCGTTCCTGCCATCATTGGTATGCAGGTGAAAATCGCATTGCCCAACGGCCAGTCTGTTGTGGGAAATATGGACATGGGTGTACTGAATGGATTGTGGTGGAATGCTGTTTTGCCCACACGCAGTTGGGGAAGTGATTACGTGGAAGACAGCTTTGGAGGCGACATGAATGCCTGCGGATTTTACCAAACCGTGATCCGAATCGACCCTTCCAATTGGCCCGATACCCCTTCCCAAATTTTGCAAACTTTAAAATCGACTACCCTGCAGGCCAACGGCAAATACCTGCTTTCTTTCAAATTTGTCGTAGACGGCTACCAAAATGTGCCGCAAGACGCAGAGCGTCGTCTGGGCCGAATGACCGGAGCCATCGGGCCCGTTTTGCCCAGCGAGCCCTTCTACAACCCCGGAGAACGCTGGCTGAAGCCCCGTGCCTGGACCACAAACGACAATTGGTACCAACCTTCGTTCAACGATTGTCCGTTCAAGGTGGATAAGGTCAGGAAAAAATTGGTCATCGATCTGGCCAACAGCATATGCCGCCAAACTGCTTCCGGACCGCCGGTAGATTTGGGTACACTTACGGTAAGCGTTAGCACACCCGATCCTGTCGTGGTGCCCATTGGGAATGTGGATTATTCGGAATTTGCCTACGAAAACAATGCACACATTACAGAAATCGACCTCAACGACGCACAAATCAGCGTTTTGGAATCGGGAAGCCTTCATCTGGGCATATCGCGTACCGACCTTGGTGAACCAATGGTACTCCGTGAAAACGCGGACTGGACCAATGTCGCCATCGAAATTCGACCGGTTCGCATGGAAGGCATTACCGGAACCACGTCGAGCGCTACGGTTTATGTGAGCCGGCAGGGCAAACCTCTCGCCAACAAACAACTCAGCGTAGTTGTGGAAAGCGTACACGGCGATACCCCTGGCGCTACTGTAGCACCCACCAACAAAGGCAATTTGCCCCAGGCCGACGGCGCGCTGGCTGCCACCATTACCGCTACCGATGCCCAGGGTTTCGCTACCCTTACCATGAAGGTGCTGAAAGATCCGGGAGCGCGAACACCCGAACTCGACGGCTCCCTGTATTTTGTGATTGCGTACGACCCCGAGTTTCAAGTGCCTGCCGATTTCCTTAAAAACCCACCCGACCAGTCGCAATACGTTTCCTGTCTTGTATTTGCCAATTATCCGGTGAATACCAACCCCGAATGGCCCGAAATACAAACCATGATGGCGCCGTACATGAAATTGTACCCGTTTATGAAAAACCAGATCGACCTAACCGACCTGCATACGTTTACGGTTTTTGCCAACAATCCGCCGTGGAACAGGGCGTACGGTAATGTACCTCCTGGTCCGCTGGGCATTGTGGCAGGAGGCATACCCTTCTACATGTCCCGCGATTTCAACGATCCGAGGTTCATGCCCATCTCCCGCGACTTGTCGCCCAACAAAATCATGACCTTGATGTGGTTTGTAAAAAAACTACAGGCACAAGTCACCCCTCCACCCACACACGCCTAAATTTTGAAAACATGAAAACCAACATAAAACTTGCATGCCTCGCGATGCTGTTTGCCTCCATATTTTGCCGTTGTGGTGGCACTTCAGAAAAACCAGCAGACAACAGTATTGCCAAAACTGACCTCGCCGCTGCTCCTTCCGCCCAAGCTGTCGCCAACGCATTGCCTTTTACCTTGTCGTTCGAATTGCAACAATTATCCGGAGGCTCAGCGATGCCTAGGTTGCAATCGTACGCCTCGGCCATAACCAACGATGGCCAACTGGTGTTTTTTGGCGGGCGCAAACAAGGGCTGCATACCTTCATGTCGGCACCGGGCAACAATTTTGTTCGCGACAGCGCCAACCATTTCATTTATGTCTTGGACCCCAAATCCGGGACCTTATGGTCATTCGATGTGAACGGCCTCCCGGCAAGCATGTCGGCACCTTTGAGTGCCACCAACATGCAGTCGTTCTACGACCGTGCTACCGACCAGATGTACATCGTGGGCGGTTACGGTTGGAAAGCCGACGGCTCCGATATGGTTACGTTCAACACCATGTTCCGGTTCAATCTGGCACCTTTGGTGAGCGCGATCAAGTCGAAAGCCACGTCTGGCAAGGTAGAGTCGTTGATCCAGATGGCGCAGGACGACCGTTTTGCTGTGACAGGAGGTGAATTGGTGCTGATGGGTGGCAAATTTTACCTGGTGTTCGGACAAGTTTTCAACGGGCAGTACCGTGCTTTCGGCGGCAGCGATTTTACCCAGAAGTACACCGAAGAAGTCAGGGTTTTTACCCTAAATCCTACTTCGTTGAAAATCCTCAGTTATGGTGCCAGCACCAACACCGATCCCGATCAGCCTTTCCACCGCCGCGACGGCAACATCGTAGAGGATGTAGACCCGGCTACTGGCAACCCACGGATCGCAACCTATGGAGGCGTTTTTCAGCCTGGAGCAATATTGCCTTATACCTATCCGGTATACATCACCAGTCCGGCGGCACCAACCACCGATCGTACCGGAATCCAAAAATTCAGTCAGTACGAATGCCCTGTCATCGGGGTGTACGACAGCACGGGAGGTTCCATGTACAATACTTTTTTCGGCGGTATTGGGCACTATTACTATTTCCAGACCGATTCGCAGGCGCATGCCTACCAAATCGTAACCGCACAGGGCCGCAACGATGGCTTCCCCTTTGTAGCCGACATTACCACTTTTCAACAATCGTCCAACGGCACGTACAGTGAATTCATCCATACCAGTCCAATACCAGACAACCGCTTGCTCGGCACCAGTATTCCGTTCATCGTACATCCCGATCTGTTGAAAAACGGTTTGGCCTACGACAACGGCACCATCAAATTGGGTAATATGACTGGTGGACAACGGGTTTTGGCCGGGTACATTTATGGCGGTATTGAAGCAATCAACCCGCTTCCACTCATCCCAAATACAGGGACCGTAGTTTCCAATTCGTTGTTTGCAGTGTACCTCACCAAAACACCTTCTGCAGCCATACCGGCTTCCCAAGGCCATGAAAGCACCATAAACGCCGCCAACCTGAAACGGAAATAAATGATGGTCCGAAGTGCGAAGTTCGCTTCGCACTTCGGACTTACGACTTTTTTCATGACTACTTCGATCCTCCTCCGCAACGAACTGTTCTTTATGGCAGTGGTCTTGTCCGCCATATTGGTTCCATTTCTCGTGTTTCACGAACACATCGATGTTTGGACAAACGCTTTTCTGGGAGCTTCTGGCAACCATCCGGCATGGACTGCGGTGGTGATGTTTGCTCTGCTTACTTCCGACATACTTTTGCCCGTGCCTTCCAGCATCATTAGTGCTGGTGCGGGCTACTTGCTTGGTTTTTTCCCCGGGGCCTTCGTATCGTTTGCTGGTATGACTGCTGGTTGTTTGCTCGGCTATGAGCTGGGAATTGGGTCGAGCGGACTTGTGCGGCGGTATGATGAAAACAGCTCACAGCGTATGGAGCGATTTTTCAAAAGATCCGGCATGTGGGCTTTGGTACTTGCGCGGCCGGTGCCTGTTTTGGCCGAAGCTTCGGTGTTTTTTGCAGGCATGAGCCGCATGAAACGCCTGCCGTTTGTGTTGATGTGCTCCTTATCCAACTTTGGCATCTCGGTGGTTTATGCCGCAGTTGGGGTCTATTCTGTATCGTTCAATTCATTCCTGCTGGCTTTTGGTGGTGCCATTGCGATACCGGCACTGGCAAAGGTGGTGGAGGTTTTGGTTAGAAGGGGGGAGTGAGGGAAGTCAATTGTTGTACTCCTGTTCAGTGTTTGAAAGCTGTCTCGTACAAATAAATCCATTGCGCCGGATTCATTTTCTGCACCAATGCTCCGATCAATTCAAACGGAATGTGTTCCACGTTTTTGAAACGGATGCAACTTTTACCCATGTCCAGCTTGCGCGACGAATGCTTGGGAAATTCCTCCTGAAACCAGGCGAGCAGTTCCGGATCTGCATACATGCCCATGTGGTGCAGGGCTATGAAGTTTTTTTGTGAAGCGATGTTGATAAAAGGCAGGGGATCTTTCGGGTTGCAATGGTAGCCGGCGGGATACAACGCAAGGGGAACGACGTAACCCAGCATGCCGTAACCCAGGGTTTCTTCAAATCCTTTGGGAAGGTTGTCGAGTATGACCTTGCGCAGTTCGGTCATCGGCTTTTTGCGGTCGTCGGGAAGTTGTTCGAGGTAATGTTCGGGGGTGTTGGCTTCGTATCGCATGGTTGGAAGGTGTTTAGCACTACAAAGGTTGGATTCTATTTTTGAATTTGCAATACCTCCATAACGCCGCCATTTACCCCAACGACCACCCCATTTTTTCCAAAAACCTTCAAATCCCGCACGGCGCCACGCAACCAAAGCCCACTTTCCTCGGGTTCAACGTTCCGAAAAACGCCTTTGCCCTTGTTCAGCAACAACGTACCATACGAGGCGTCCAACGTTCCTATCGCAGGCATCACTTCGTAAAAGTTGCCGCCGAGCAAGTAATCTTCCATGCCATCGCCATCACAATCTAAAGGCAATATGGCAAAAACGGCACTGAATTGGGCTTCCACTGGCAAAACATGCACTTTCCATTTTTCGCCGCCCAGGTTTTCCACCCACACGCTTTCAAGCATTTCGGCGGTGAGTTGGCGCGCTTTTTTTCGTTTTCCCGCAGGGAACACGTCGTCAAAATCAGCTTCCGCGTATTTCTGGTATTCTACAAAGTCTTTGCGCAAGGAAGGCATCTGGCTCACGAGCAGGTCTTTGTCGGCAAACAACACATTCAGGCCCTGGCGGTACCAGGTCATCAAAGGATCGGAAGCGCCGTTGCCATCGAAATCGCCGAGCCACAGCCCAAGAGGTTCTTTCGCGCTGGCGCGTAAAACGCTGTTCAAGCCCATGTTTCCGGCCAAAAAATCGAGGTCGCCATCGCCATCCACATCGCTTACCACCACGGTTTGCCAAAATCCGCCTGTGCCTGGCAAAACCATTTTTTCAAAATACCCACCGCGGTTGTACCACACGGTAATTTGCATCCATTCGCCCACGGTAATCAGGTCGGGCTTGCCGTCGCCGTTCACGTCAGCCCAACGGGCGTCGGTAACCATGCCGGCGCGCGCGAGATCCATGGACCAGGTTTCGGCAGCATCGGTCATTATACCCTTGCCGTCGTTGATGAGCAGCCTTGATGTGCCCGGCATGCCATACACACCTGCCACGCCACGCCCGCCGAGGAACAAATCCTGGTCGCCGTCGCCGTCCACATCGGTCGCGCGGGCACAGGATGTTTGCAGGTTGAGTGCGGGTTGGACTTCCGTAACCGAAAACACGCCTTTTCCCTGATTGAACAGTAAAAAATCGCGGGTGGATTTGCCCACCTTGTTGCCAGCGGCGCCGAGAAACACATCGGGTTTGCCATCTTTGTTGGCATCAAAAACCGCTATGGTAACAGCATCGATGCTGTCCGGCAATCCCTCGAATCGTTTTTCCAACCATCGGCCTTCCGGCGTTTGTTTGTACCAGCGTACGTGGTATCCTGCCACCACCACATCTTCCAGTCCGTCGCTGTCGAGGTCGGCTACGGCCAGCTCAGGCCCCTGCGTGCTGAGGTACCATGGCATCAGTTTTTCCACGGCGTTGTCACTGTAAATTTGTTCCACGCCAGGCAGGGAGATGACACGTCGGCCGATAACGGCCCGGTTGTTGTCGTCGGAACCTGGGATTTTCGATGGGCTGTTATCGGCCGAGATGTCACCTCCGGTCAGGCCCGGAGACACAACCATCGTTCCCTTTACCACTGCATTTTTCCGAATGGTAAATCGCCCATCAGGCCAGGCAACAACGAGGGAGTCGACAATGCTGTCCTGCCCCATACCAAACATGACCACTCCCGGTTCCACGCTCGATTGAAACCCTCTTACTGGCTGATTTTCGGCGTATTGCATGTTGCCTTTTTGCCAAATCCATACTCGGGCACCGATGGCAAACGGGTTTTGGCCTTCACCTTTGAGCCGGATTTTCAAAGCCTTGTTGTTGTTGCCGTTGTTTTGATAAAGGGAGGCGGGCGCGTTGAGGTTGTTGGTCACGAGATCGGGGTCGCCGTCGTTGTCGAGGTCGGCATACACTGCGCCGTTGGAAATACCTTTTTTTGCAAGTCCCCAAACATCAGAAACATCGTTGAAACGCAGGTTGCCTCGGTTTTGGAAACAAACGTTGGCGGCATCTCCGGGCGGCATTTTTTGAATGAGCTGCAGGTCGGTGGCGTTGCTTTGAACTTCTTTGGAAGAGATGAACTTGAGGTAGTCCATGTCGTTGGGCCTGCGCACGATGCCGTTGGTGATGTAGAGGTCTTTGTGCCCATCGAGGTCGAGGTCGGTGAGCAGGGCGCTCCAGCTCCAGTCGGTGGCGTCTACGCCTGCGAGCTGACCGATTTCCGAAAAAAGCGGGTAGTCACTTTCGGGCGCCTGACCCCGGTTGAGTTGGAGGTTGTTGCGTGGGAACTGCCAGTGGTAACCCTGACTGTGTTTGAACTTAAAAACGTCGTACGCGTCGGCGGGTTGGGAGGATTTCAGCAGGATTTCGGTGGGCGGCTTCATGTCGAGGCTCAAAAGGTCGGCTTTGCCGTCGTTGTTGATGTCGGCTATGTCGCAACCCATGGTGAAGTTGCTGTGGTGCGCAAAACTTTGTGCGGCGACCTCCTCGAAATGCGTTCCGTCGCGGTTGAGGTAGAGGTAATCGTTTTCGTGAAAGTCGTTGCCGATGTACACGTCCGGGCGTCCGTCGCCGTTTATGTCGGCCACAACCAGCCCAAGTGCGTAGCCGGCAATGCCGCCGTAGATGCCGTAAGCGCGTGAGACGTCGGTAAAGGTTCCGTTACCGTTGTTGCGGAAAAGGCGGTCGGCTGCGGCGGGGTCGTATTTTCTGGTGAGCGATGTATCTCGGTAGCTGCCGGGCGAGTGCACGCTGTGGCAAACGATGAAACAATCGAGGTCGCCGTCGGCATCCACGTCAAAAAACGCCGCCTGGGTGGAGAACGCCTGTAGGTCGAGTCCGTAAGCGGCGGCTTTTTCTTCAAAACGCGGTACTCCGCCGGGTTTATCTGTTCCAAGGTTGATGAACAGCCTGTTTTTGCCTTTAAATTTTTTGTAATCACCTACCTGGCACACGTAAATGTCGAGCAGTCCGTCGCCGTTCACATCGGCCATGGTTACGCCTGTTTTCCAGGAGCCGGACTGTGAGATTCCCGCTTTTTCGGTGGCATCTTCAAAAGTAAAATTGCCACGGTTGAGGTAAAGTTTGTCGGCGCCGAGGTTGGAGGTAAAATAAAGGTCGGGCAGCTCGTCGCCGTTCACATCACCTGCTGCCACACCACCGCCGTTGTAGTAATAGAGGTATTGGATGATGTTCATGCCTTCCGCGTTTTGTTCGGGAAGGGTGTTTTCAAAGGTCAGTCCCGATTCGGATGGGGGAATTTCGGAAAAAAGGGATGTCTCTTTTTTTTGCCGGCAGGCAAAAAAAAGGAGAAAAAAGGAAAAAAGGTAAAGGTGAAACCTCATCTAATGGCTGCCTTACGCAGTCGCTGCAAGAAGGGTGAGGCAAAGATGAAGGACTGAAGATTTTCGTTGTCGCTGCCGAGGACTTCATCTTTATTGCCGCTCCATTCGAGCTGACCATCGTGGAGGAAGCAGATGTTGTTGCCGATTTCCATCACCGAGTTCATGTCGTGGGTATTGATGATGGTGGTGATGTTGTTTTCCTCGGTGATGTCCATGATGAGTTCGTCGATCACGAGGGCGGTTTTGGGGTCGAGGCCCGAGTTGGGCTCATCGCAGAACAGGTATTTGGGGTCGAGCACGATGGCCCGGGCAATGCCAACGCGTTTTTGCATGCCACCCGACAATTCTGAAGGGAATTTTTTGTTGGTGTCGGTGAGACCTACACGTTCAAGGCAAAAATTGACACGTTCGAGTTTTTGCTTGGGTGTCATGTTTTGGAACATGTCGAGTGGGAAACGTATGTTTTCCTCCACGGTCATGGAATCGAACAGCGCAGAGCCTTGGAACAGCATGCCTACCTCCATGCGCACGGAGCGCATGGCGTTTTTGTCGAGCCCGGTGAAATCGACGGTGTTGTACCAGACTTTTCCGGAGGTGGGTTTGAACAAGCCGATGAGGATTTTCACCAGCACGGTTTTGCCCGAGCCGCTTCTTCCAATGATGAGGTTGGTTTTGCCGGCCTCAAAGGTGAAAGAGATGCCTTTTAGCACTTCCTGGTCGCCAAACGACTTGGTTATATTCTCTGCTCTGATCATTTTCTTAAGTGCGAAGTCTGAGGACCGAACTCCTTCGGACTTCGGACTTTACAGTGCAAAAGTAACAAATTACCACTTCTCCAACTTAAGGGAGACTACGCTTCCTCCCGGCTTCCAGGCAAAGCTTGCTTCGTTCCAGTTGGGTGCACGGAGTTTAGGTCGGGCGTTGTTGGAAAACGCGTAGGGTTCGGTGGGAACGCCCACCATGTTTTTATCGAGTTTCCCATTGCCGTTGAGGTCGTGGAATGCAGCGATGGCGTAGCGGCCTTCTTTTTCAATGTTTAAATTGACGCTAAGGCTGCCACTTTTTTCAACAGAAAATACTTCGCGCAGCAATGCTTTTTCTTCTTTTAAAAAGCCTGTTTCAGCGTTGTAAACGGCGACGTAAACCTTGCCCTTGGCTTCTTTAATGTTGGTGAAGTTAAGTTCCATAGAAGTTCGGAGTTCGGAGTTCAGTACAGGTATGAATTTGTACACTGAACTTGACATAGCCGGCAACCAGAGAAGGATAGCCAGCCATGCATGGTTTATTTTTTGAAAACAACTTCTTGTCATAAGCGGTCTATGGCGCAGGGGTGGAGCCATGTTTGGAAACTACAATGGCAAAGCAGAATAACGCTCAATAAACGCCTTTAGTTCATCCACCATGTTGGGCGAACCGATGGCGATGGTGGCGCGTTGGTGCAGTTCGTTGGGCACGATGTCGAGTATGCGTTTGAGCTGGGTGTTCATGGCTTTGCCACCGGCTTGTTCAACAATCATGGCCAGTGGGTTGCATTCGTACAACAGGCGCAGTTTTCCCTTGGGGTATTTGCGTGTGCTGGGGTAAATGAAAATACCGCCCTGGATGAGGATGCGGTGGATGTCGGAAACCATGGAGCCGATGTACCTGAGGCCGTAGTTGTTGTCGGAGCAGTTGTCGATGTAGCGGCGCATTTCGAGGTCGAACTTCGAATAATAGCCTTGGTTTACGGAGTAGGTATTGCCGTCCTGCGGGATGCGCATGTTGCGGTGGCTGAGGCAAAATTCGCCGATGGAGGGGTCGAGCGTGAAGCCGTTTACGCCGCGTCCTGTGGTGTACACGAGGATGGTGGAGGTGCCGTAGAGCACGTAACCGGCTGCCACCTGTTTGGTGCCGGGCTGCAGGAAATCCTCCTTGGTTGCCGGGCCGGTGGCATCGCTTTGGCGGCGGTAGATGGCGAAGATGGTGCCTACGCTCACGTTCACGTCGATGTTGGAGGAGCCGTCGAGCGGGTCGAACATCACTATATAGTGGCTTTTTTTGGAGCTGATGGGCGGAATTTGGATGATATCGTTGTTTTCTTCGGATGCGATGGCGCAACATTCGCCCGAATTTTGAAGGCACTCGATGAGTTTGTCGTTGGCATACACGTCGAGTTTTTGCTGCATGTCACCGCTTTCGTTTTCGCCGCTGTTGGCTACGCCGATGATGCTGACCAGGCCGGCCTTATTCACCTCGCGGTTCACGATTTTGGCGGCTACGCCGATGTCGCGCAGCAGACCGGTGAGTTCGCCGGTGGCGAAATCAAAATCTTTTTCCGAACGGATGATGAACTCGTCGAGGGTGACGATGCGGCTTCCGGAAGTTGGCGAAGTGGGCGTGGTGGGCGTGGTTAAGTTGTCGGCGCCGTTGCTGGTCGTTTTTTTGTTGTTGGTGGCCATAAACGTGGTGGGTGGTTAGCGTAATTTGAAAAGGGCAAAAGTTGTCTTGCAAATGGAGGAGGAATAAGCTCTTAGAGCTTGCGTTATTCAAACCAACTACCAAACAAGAAACTTTTTAGTTTTTTGCAGCTCAAAAATACGCAGCTTCCGTCATGTTTTAGCGAAAAACGCCACAAAAGGCAAATCTTTAAACGCAGTGCGGCGTTATCTTTGTTGTCACCATACGTCTTACAAACATGCGACTTAGTTTATTGATCACCGGATTGATCCTGGCGTTTTCGGCTTGCCGCCCGCCGGAGCCCGAAACCGTGCCTTTGCCCACCGAAATTTGCGTCAAAACGCAGCACCACCACCAGCCCATCCCGAAGGCGACGGTGTTTGTGAAGTACAACGCCGATTCTTTCCCGGGCTACGACAAGCCGCCGTCGTACTACGACGACAGTTTTACCACCGGCCCCGATGCCCGTGGCTGCATACGCCCTGTGCCCGAAGGCCAGCACTGGCTGGTAGCTTACGGATATGATAGCCTCTACTTCCCCCACGAAGTTAGGGGCAGTTTAAGGGTAGATATTGCGTTGGGGGTGCGGGCAAAGCTGGATACGGTGATGTATATTTCGGAGGAGCATTAGGTGGTGTTCTGTGGTCAGTTGTTGAAAATATGGAACTGAAATAGGTGCCTGAGTGTTTTTTTATTTAAATTTACCCAATAAAAAACAGAATTGATGCAAGTCGTAACCATTCAATTGTTGGATGAAAAGGCTTTGGCGTTGCTCAAAGATTTGGAAAAATTGAAAATTTTAAGGTTGGTTTCGTCTAACAAGCCTTCTGAGTTGCCGAAAAGGCAATGGTCAGGTTCTTTATCCAAACAAACGGGTAAGGAAATGCTTAAACAGGTACAGAAAAGCCGGGACGAATGGGAACGCAATATTTGATGGACACCAATGCTGTAATCGAGTTTCTTTCTGGCACTTTACCTGAATCTGGAAACAAATGGATGCAGTTGATCATAGAAAATAGCCATCATTTATTTATCAGTTATAAATCCAATTGAATTGTCGGGATACAACGGAACTTCCTTAGAAATGCAACCTCTCGAAGATTTCGTTCAATATTCAAGTGTATTGCCGTTATCTGAAGAGGTTGCTCAAATGACGATACAACTTAGAAAAACCCGTAAAATAAAATTGCCAGATGCCATTGTTGCTGCGACTGCAATTGTTTTTGATTTAACACTGGTTACAAGAAATATTGCTGATTTTGAGAAAATTGAAGGACCAACATGTAGAAATCCGCATCTAATATGATTTCAAAGCCCTGTCCATCCGACTACGGAGCAGGAACTCCGTAGTTACATTTTCCCGACTTTCCCCGAACTTTGCCGTCCATTGCATTGTTTCCCATGCTTATGAAGCACCTGGCCTACCTTAATAAGTTTTTCTGGAAATACCGTTTTCGATTTTTGCTCGGCATGGTCTTTGTCGGATTGGCCAACTGGTTCCGCGTTTGGCAGCCGCAGGTGATACGGCAGGCGCTGGATACGGTGATCGAAAGGGTTGGATATTACAAAACCCACGGCGGTATAGCTGCGCACCCCGAAGCTTTCAAAGAACTTGGCAATCAAATCGCATGGTTTGGTGCTGCAGTGATCGGCCTTGCGCTCTTGATGGGCCTTTTTATGTTCTTCATGCGCCAGAGCATCATCGTGATGAGCCGTCTGATCGAATACGACTTGCGCAAGGAAATTTTTGCCCACTACGAAAAACTTGACCTGGCGTTTTACAAACGCAACAGCACAGGCGACATGATGTCGCGCGTTTCCGAAGACGTATCCAAGGTGCGCATGTATTTGGGACCTACGATGTTGTACGGGCTCGACCTCATTTTCCTCTTCGTGCTTACCATCTCTGCGATGCTTAGTGTAAGCGTAGAACTTACCATGTGGTCGCTGCTGCCCTTGCCGTTTCTCAGTATTTCGATCTATTATGTAAGTACCCAGATCAACAAACGCAGCGAAAAAATCCAGCAACAACTTGCCTTGCTCACTAGCACCGCCCAAGAGGTGTACAGTGGTATCCGTGTGGTGAAAAGTTATGCTCAGGAACACGCCATGGTGCAGCATTTTGCCGATCAAAGCGAACAATACCGCAAAATATCTCTGAAACTGGTGCGCATCGACG
The DNA here is from genome assembly GCA_038249605.1 of Chitinophagales bacterium. Taxonomy (GTDB): domain Bacteria; phylum Bacteroidota; class Bacteroidia; order Chitinophagales; family Saprospiraceae; genus M3007. The sequence continues at coordinate 18,523 of JBBSDH010000014.1, forward strand.
CGTTCTTTTTCCCACTCATGCTGCTCATGGTAGGCGCCAGCACCATCATCACGGTATACGTGGGTGGTTTGCAGGTGGTGAAAGGAAACATCACGCCCGGCAACATCGCCGAGTTCGTCATTTACATCAACATGCTTACCTGGCCCGTTACGGCCATCGGCTGGATCGCCTCGCTCACCCAACAGGCGGCCGCTTCGCAAAAACGCATCAACGAATTTCTGAAAACACAACCCACCATCACCAATCCGGAACACAACCCGGTGCCGTTGCAGGGACACATTGTTTTTGAAAACCTGACTTTCGACTACCCCGACACAGGCATACGCGCCCTCGAAAACGTATCGTTTGAAGTAAAACCCGGCGAAAAACTTGCCATCATTGGCCGCACAGGTAGCGGTAAAACCACCATTGCCGACCTGCTCGTACGCATGTACGACCCCACCTCAGGCCGCATCCTGCTCGATGGCCGCGACCTGCGCGCACACGACCTCGACAACCTGCGGCGTCGCATCGGTTACGTGCCTCAGGATGTCTTCCTGTTTTCCGACAGCGTTTACGGCAACATCGCCTTCGGCAAAGATGGCCTCAGCCGCGAAGACGCCGAACAATTTGCACGTTACGCCGCCGTACACGACGAAATCACCGGTCTGCCCAAAGGCTACGACACCATCGTGGGCGAAAGAGGCGTAACACTTTCTGGCGGACAAAAACAACGCGTCAGCATCGCTCGCGCATTTGCCAAACAACCCGACATTCTGGTGCTCGACGACTGTCTCTCGGCCGTAGATACCCACACCGAAAGCCAGATTTTGGGCTACCTCGACCGCGTTTTGACCGACAAAACGGCCATCATCATCACGCACCGCATCTACAGCATGCTGCAGTTCGATAAAATCATCGTGATCGACAACCACCGCATCGTGGAAGCCGGCAGCCACGAACAACTCGCGGCCAGCGGCGGTTTTTATGCCGAATTGCTCGAAAAACAATCGGCCTCCGATACGGTGGAGTAGCAATAATCCATGCAGGGGTTTGCAATAGAAATGTTGTAAATTGCAGACGATTTGTTTTATAAATAAGAACCATGAAGGTTTGCTCGACCTTGCTTCAAACAACCCTCGGTGACTTCGAAATTGCTGGCAGCGACCTCGGCGTGAGCCACGTCCATTGGCTTAAGGAAGATGCGGCCCGTCCACCCGTTGCCGACCTGCCTGCCGATCACCCCGTAGCCGTGGCCCGACAACAACTCCTGGAATATTTTGAAGGCAGAAGAAAAATGTTCGATTTTACAATCGACTGGGGAGGCGCAACCGAATTCCACCGCCGTGTTTGGGAAGAGCTGCTCAAAATCCCCTATGGCGCCACCCGAACCTATTCCGACATCGCCCGCGACATCGGTAACGACAAGGCCGTGCGGGCCGTCGGTATGGCCAACCGCCAAAACCCCATCGCGGTAGCCGTGCCCTGTCACCGCGTCATCGGCAAAGCCGGTGAACTGCGCGGCTATTTCTACGGCCTCGACGCTAAAATGGAGTTGCTGAAACTGGAAAGTCCGCACAGGTATGCGGAGCAAACAAGTCTTAACCTGGATTTTTAGGATTTTTTGGATTGGGATTTTACAGGGATGGAGGGATTTGGGAAGATTGGATTGGATTTTTTATTGATGGATTTGGATTGGATTTATTGGATTGTTAAGCGTTGGACAATCCCGTAAATCCAATCCAAATCCATCAATAAAAAATCCAATCCAATCTTCCCAAATCCCTCCATCCCATTAAAATCCCAATCCCAAAAATCCTAAAAATCCAGGTTAAGACGGAGGGTTTTCCACACTGTTTCCGCCACTACCTTTTGTCCTTCAACATTCGGGTGTATGCCATCTTCGAGATTGAGCGACGCTTCGCCACCCACGCCTTCGAGTAGGAAAGGAATGAGTGCGGCGTTGTAGGTTTTGGCGAGGTGGGGGTACATTTGGGCAAAGGCTTTGGTGTAGGCAGCGCCGAGATTGGGAGGTGCCATCATGCCGGCGATCACAAGTTTGCAATCGGGATACTTGGCTTTGACTTTGTCGAGGATGGCCTGGAGGTTGGCTTGGGAGGCCTCTACGGGCAGTCCGCGAAGGGCGTCGTTGCCGCCGAGTTCCAGCACAAAAATGTGCACGGGTTGTTGCAGCACCCAATCCACGCGATTTTTGCCATCGGCTGTTGTTTCTCCACTGAGGCCGGCGTTGACGCAGGTGTAAGGAAGTTTCAACGAATCAATTTTTTCCTGAATGAGGGCTGTAAATCCCTGTTCAGGCGACAAGTTGTAAGCTGCGGTCAGGCTGTTGCCGAAAAAAACGATGTTTTTACGGGACGGCTCTGCAGATTTCGTTTCCGAGACAGCGGTTTGTGTATTGTTTTGCGCCGAAGGCGCTTCGTTTTTACAGGAAAAAAAAACAAAAAAGCTACCGAAAATCAGTGTGGAAGCAATATGACGCATGGTTGAAACGGTTTGATCATTTTAAACACATGCGAAGATGCAAAGGTTTTTGTGGCAGGTTTGCATCTTTGCTGCATGCGCCGTCCCATCCTACCCACCGAAACCTACGTTGAAGGCATTTTGTCGGGCAACCGTGTGTTGCTCGGGCAAGCCATCACGCTGGTGGAAAGCGCGCGACCAGAGCACCAGATCCGCGCCCGCGAGGTGATTGCAAAGCTGCTTATGGAAGCTCCTCCAACCCAACTTTCCATGCGTGTGGCCATTACCGGGGCACCTGGCGCGGGCAAAAGTACATTCATCGAAGCTTTGGGCAATTTGCTCACCGGACAAGGTCGAAAGGTAGCCGTACTCGCCATCGACCCCAGCAGCGCACTATCCAGGGGAAGTATTTTAGGCGATAAAACCCGCATGGAGCGTCTCTCCACGTCGGAACAGGCCTTCGTACGTCCATCGCCCGCAGGCGATGCACTCGGCGGCGTAGCCCGCAAAACACGTGAAACCATCCTGCTTGTAGAAGCGGCAGGTTACGATACGGTGTTGGTGGAAACGGTTGGCGTAGGCCAGTCGGAAATGGCAGCCAAATACATGACCGATCTTTTCCTGCTTCTGCTCCTTCCCGGTGCAGGCGATGAATTGCAAGGCATCAAACGCGGTATCGTGGAAATGGCCGATGTTTTGGTGGTGAACAAAGCCGACGGCGACCGCGTGAAAACCGCCAACCAGGCCCGGGCGCATTACCTCAACGCTGTGCATCTGCTTCCCGCCCAACCCAACGGATGGCCGCCTCGGGTGCTCACCTGCAGCGCCGAAACAGGCGCAGGTATTGCCGAAGTGTGGGAAAGTATCGGCGAATTCCGGGATCAAGGACTTCAAAACGGGTTTTTTCAGGAAAACAGGAAACAACAAGCCGCTTACTGGCTTCAGGAGGCTTTGAAACAAGGATTGGAATCCTGGTTTCAAAACCATACAGCAGTACAAACCGTGTTGAAAGCCGTCGAAACCGAAGTCTTGGCCGGGCGCATGTCGCCTTTTGCTGCAGCAGATGAAGTTTTAAAAAAGGTTTTCACCTTCCTCCCCGTACCACCTCAATAAACCCACTTAGCTCGCCATCGCGCAGCACTACCCCATCCACGCGGTTTTCGTAAACCCGGCATACATAGAAATAAGTGCCTTCCGCTACTTCATCGCCGTTCAGGTTTTTACCATCCCACAGTATGGCCGGATCGGTACTGGAAAACACCAAGTTGCCCCAGCGATTGAAAATCTGGATGTCGATGCGGTCGATGAAACGCCATCCGGGGAAGGGTACAAACAGTTCATTGAAGCCATCGCCATTGGGCGTGAAAACATTGGGAAGCTCGTATTGCGGACAGTTGTCCACACAAATTTTGTTGCTGCGCAAACTTTCGTTGCCGTTGGAATCGATGGCCGATACTTCGTAGCAACCGGCCAATCCTTCTTCGATGCTGTGCACAAACGTAATGTTGTTGGCGCCTTCGTTGGTGGTGAGCAGGGCAGTCTCCTGGTCCACGTCGGGCGCGAACCAAACATTGTACCGAATGGCATCGTCGGTATTCGCACAGGTGGTATTCGGGTTGGTCCACGTCAGGTTGTTTTCGTACGGTGGGTCGGGGGCCGGACCGCCGAGGTCGTTGCAGAGGTTGCCAACCGAAAGGGTAGGTTTACAAGGCGGCATGGTGTCGATGGGTATGCCGCAGTCCTCTTGCGAATTGTTGAGCAGCGGATTGGCGATGCCGGTGATGCTGTAGGTGCCTTCACTTTGCACATAATAGCAATATTCCTTGCCGTTTACCAGGCCCTGATCCGCATAGGTACGGGTGGTGGATGTTCCGATTTGTTCAAACGGTCCGCCGGTTCCGGGACGTCTGAAAATGGTGTAACTGTAATTTTCCCAGGGCACATTTTCCAACCAGCTCAGGTTGTTGGTATTGTCGGTGGAGGCCACACTGAGGTACACCGAGGAGGCATCGTTGGTGTACCCCAGCGGCTCCTGATTGTTGTTTACAAAAAACGCGATGCGGTAGCGGTAAGGGCCATCCTGCGTGTTCAGATTTTGATCTTCGTATAGGGTATCCGACAACCACAAAAGGTTGGTAATGAAGTTGGCGCCGGGCAGATCGACAAATATACCGCCGGTAAAGCCGGTTGCGCGTTGCACTTGGTAGCGGTACGGACCTGCGTTGAGCACCGTGTCCAGGTCTCCTGCCAGGGGTTTGGCCCAGCGCACGTCCATGCGCCCTGTGGTGGTGGAGGTTTCCAGAACAGATACATTGGTTACAAGCGGAAGGTCGCGTGGGAGCTGAACGCAAACTTCTTTGGAGGCCAAGCCATCCACGAGGTTGTAAGCGTAACCGCCTGATGAGATGCGGGCAAACTTGCCGAGGATGCGGTAGCAGTACGTACGTCCGCGTTCCACATTGGTATCTTTGTAATAATAACGTCCGTTTTGTTCGGTTTTGGTCACAAAAACAAGTTCCTGGTACCCTTTGCCTTCCAAACCCGGATCGCAGGAGTCGAGCGGGAAATCGTTGCTGCCTTCGCGCCGCCATACCGAAAAGCCATAGAAATAATCATCGGCTGCATTTTCGCAGAAATAAGGTTTGAGCCAGGTGATGTCCACTTCGCCGAGTTGGGCGGTTGCCTCCACGTCTTCAGGTGGAGGGCCCACCACTTTGATTTGCACCGTTTTCAGGTCGGCCAGTTTGGGTGTATTTTTGTTCAACGAATCCAGCGCTTTAAACACCACCGAATAAGGCTGGTTGGAAATGTGTTCACAAGTGGTTTGCCAACGGAAAGTGCCGACTACAGGTGGTACGGCAAAGCCTGTCGGTGCTGTAAATGTTGCAGGACTGTAGAGCGTACTGAATGGGCCGCCGAGGGCAGTGAGTTGCACGAAGTTGTTCTCGTCGGGGTCGGTGCCTCTTACGGGGAACTGTATGAATTGGCCGGCCACCACACAAAGTTCGTCGATGGTTTGTACGGTGGGCGGATTGTTGTCGCAGTCGTCTACAAAAATTTGCATGTCGCGTATTGTTGTGTCAATGGGGTTTCCATTTCGCCACGATACGATGATGAACGCTAAATTGTATTCGCCCGCAACCTGAGGCGTACTCCACAACAGGTCGCCCGAAACGGGATCGAGCTGCAACACGTTGTTCGACCCCGGCCCTATGGCGTTGGGATAACTGTAGTTGGGTACGTTTGAGCCGAGGGACTGCAAAGGAATGATGAGCTGGTAGGACAGGCTGTCGCCATCGGGGTCGAAAGCATTGGGGTTGTGTTTGAAAGTTTTGCCTACACAGGCGTTGTCTATGGGTGGCTGCAGAAGGTATGGCGTAGTGTTGTTTCCCCCGAACTGTGGATCCTGAAACGAATAAATGGTCTCGATGTGGAAAGGAACATTGTCCGATGACGGCGGGTTCACGTTGATGATGCCTGCGATACGGTTGGGGTCGGTCATGGAAATACGGTATTCGGCCGGGCCGGAGTAGGTGTGCGTGGAAACATACAGGTTGTACTTGATGTCGTTGGGAAACACCACCCCGTTGCCACCGCCGTTGCTGCGCGGCACATTGATGCAAACACCATCGCCCCAACAAATGGTGAGCGTGTCGCGGTCGGCATTCACACTGCTCGCTTTGGTCCATGTGATGATGGTGGCCTCGATGGTGAGCGGACCAATCTGGCGTATGTGGATTTCACCCGCACGGTTGTGTGTAGCTTGCGCAAGGAAAGGCAGGAAAAAAAATGTGCAGAAAATGCCTAAAAAACGTATCGGCTGTCTCATATGACCCGGATTTATGGGATTCTTTGGGATTGGGATTTGGACGATTGGAATATTGAAGGGCGTTTTGTGGATCAGTATTTTGATCGATTGTGCAAAGGTTGTTTGTTGCGGTAAAAGTACCATAACAACAAGAGCAGGCGAGCATGGTTTTCGCTTACCAAAACGCGCTACAAGATCAAATTATTTTTAGGTAAAAAGGCAAAAACGTAGACCTTTGCTGTCGCCCATTGGCATCAACGGCAAATTCAAGCAAAATGATCCTGTACAACGTTACGATAACCGTCGACAAAGACGTGCACGAAGACTTCCTGTGTTGGATGCGCAACACCCACATCCCCGACGTGATGTCCACCGGGATGTTCCTATCCTACCGCATCAGCCGCCTCATCGGTCACGAGCACGAAGACTCTGAAATTTTCTCCATCCAGTATTTGGTGCAGGACATGCCTACATTGGTTCATTACCAAAGTGAGTTTGCCCCTGCCTTACAAAAAGACGTGCGCGACCACTACGAAGGCAAGTTCGCGGCATTCCGCACGGTGATGGAACTGATTGACCACAACGAAAAATAGTATTTCATATTCCATCCAACAACCGTTGCCGCGGGCTGATACACCGTAGGTCCACGAAGCTGTACGTATGGTGACGCTTTCTTGCTTCTAGTGCATCTTTCCCAATGAACATCCAACCATTTGTTTTTTTTACATTTGCAAAAAAACAAACCATGCGAACCTTCGTCCTAAACATGGCGCTTTGGGCTCTGCTCTGCGTTCCTGCCACCCTTTTTTCCCAAAAAACATCCATTGAAAACATCGAACCCCGCGTGGAAGCCCTTTTGGCCAAAATGACGTTGGATGAAAAAATCGGTCAGTTGAACCAGGTGGTTGGCGACATAAGCACCGGCACCGCCGTATCCAAAGACGATATGCTTTCCCAGGTGCGCGCAGGCAAGGTAGGCAGCGTGCTCAGCCACACGAATTTCGACAACAAGATCAAAATTCAACAAACAGCCGTCAAGGAGTCTCGCCTCGGTATTCCGGTCATTTTTGGCTTCGACGTGATCCACGGCTACAAAACTATTTTTCCCATACCACTGGCCCAGGCTGCAAGCTGGAACCCATCGATCGCCGAACGCATCGAACGCGTGGCTGCAGCCGAAGCGGCGGCAGACGGACAAAACTGGACCTTCGCGCCCATGGTTGATGTGGGCCGCGACCCCCGTTGGGGCCGTGTGATGGAAGGCGCTGGTGAAGACCAATACCTCGGCAGCCGCATCGCCGAAGCGCGTGTACGCGGCTTTCAGGGCAACGACCTGAGCGAAAACTTCAGCATCGCCGCCTGCACCAAACACTTTGCAGGCTACGGATTCGGAGAAGGCGGCCGCGATTACAATACCGTTGACATGAGCGAACAACGCCTGCGCGACATTGTGTTGCCGCCGTTCAAAGCCGCAGCCGATGCAGGAAGCGCTACGTTTATGAACGCTTTCAATACGCTGAACGGTACACCCGCAAGCATGGACAAACACCTGATTACCGACATCCTGCGCGGCGAATGGGCTTGGAAAGGCATGATTGTAAGCGACTGGAACTCGTTTGGCGAAACCATTGTACACGGCGCAGCCACCGACGATACCGATGCCGCCGCCAAATGCCTCACGGCCGGCAGCGACATGGACATGGTGGGCGGCGTGTATGTGAAAGGTCTGAAAAAAGCCCTCGACGAAGGCCGCGTAACCCAAAAACAAGTTGATGAAGCCGTGCGCAGGGTGTTGCGCCTGAAATTTTCCCTCGGACTTTTCGATGATCCCTTCCGGTACCTCGATCCACAACGCCGCAAGGAAACGCTGGAAAAAGCAGAATACCGCATACTGGCACGCGAAACTGCCGCAGAAAGCATGGTATTGCTGAAAAATGACGGCGGTTTGCTGCCCTTGAGCGCCGCCAGTCCGTTCAAAAAAGTGGCCATCATCGGTCCATACGCCAACAGCATCGGCAACAAAGACTACATGAGTTTTTGGACGCTCGGGCTCGGCGCCCGCCAATACGACTCCACCAAAGTGGTCACGCCTGCCCAGGCCCTTAAACCTGCCCTCGAGGCCATGGGTTTTGAAGTAACCGTAACGGAAGTGTGCATCAACGTAACTTGCGACGAGGTGGCTTATTCGGCTGCCCTTAAAGCCGCGCAGAATGCCGACATCGTGATTTGCTGCGTGGGCGAACGTGGTTTTGATTGCGGCGAAAGCCGGTCGGTAGCCAACCTTGAGTTGCCGCGTGGACAAGAAACCCTCTTGCGCATCGTGAGCCGGGGCAACAAACCCACGGTGATGGTGATGTTCAACAGCCGTCCGCTGGTGTTCCCCTGGGCCAACGAAAACATTCCGGCCATCCTTTGCGCCTGGCAGCCCGGCTTCGAAGCAGGCAATGCGCTGGCCGATGTTTTGACCGGCCGCGTAAACCCGTCGGGCAAACTGCCCATGACCTTTCCGCGCGCAACCGGACAAATTCCCCTGTATTACAACCACCTTAATACCGGGAGGCCGCAACAAACTTTTGGCACCTTGTGGACGAGTGGCTACCTCGACCTTCCAAGCACGCCTGCTTACGCTTTCGGGCACGGCCTGAGTTACACCACGTTCAGCTACGGTGATGTGAAACTGAACAAAAGCACTTTGAAAATGAACGAGATCCTTGAGGTTTCTGTTGATGTGAGCAATACCGGCAAGGTAGCTGGAGAAGAAGTCGTGCAGTTGTACGTACGCGACCTCGCGGCCGATGTGGCGCGTCCGGTAAAAGAACTGAAAGGTTTTGAAAAAATCAGGCTTGCAGCGGGCGAAAGCAAAACGGTTACTTTCCGCATCAATCCGGCTGTCGATTTGTCTTATTGGAATCAGGATCTGAAATTCAAAGCCGATCCAGGTAAGTTCAACGTGTTTGTCGGTGGCAGTTCCGACAAAGTGAAGGAAGCTTCTTTCGAGATCAAGATTTAAAGCTTGACCCAGTTTTGAAAGGGAACCGGATTTTCAAGATTTTTGGATTCAACATACATGCTCAAGCGCTCGCCGGTTTACACCGTTTTTTTAACCGTATTTCTCGACATGCTCGGCGTGGGCATCATCATACCGGTGTTGCCGGCGTTGTTTCTGGGTGGTCCGGACAGCAGTATTCTGCCTCCGGAAACCACGGATGCGCAGCGTAGTATTCTGTATGGATACCTGACGGCGATGTACCCGATCATGCAGTTTTTCGGGGCGCCCATTTTGGGTTCCCTTTCCGACCGCTTTGGACGCAAGCCCATGTTGCAGATTTCGCTGGTGGGCACTTTGATTGGTTATTTGTTGTTTGCCTGGGCCATTTACACACAAAACCTGCCTTTGTTGTTTTTTAGCCGCATGTTGCCTGGCTTTACCGGTGGCAACATCAGCATCATCATGTCGTCGTTGTCGGACATCGCTACGCCTGAGAACCGCACACGGTATTTCGGACTGGTGGGTATGGCGTTTGGACTGGGTTTCATTATGGGGCCGGCTATTGGTGGTTTATTGGCCGACAACACGCTGGTTTCATGGTTCGACCACGCCACACCCTTTTGGTTCACAGCAGCGCTTACGGTGGTGAATCTTGCTGTGGTGCAATTTCTTTTCCAGGAAACCAATACGAAAAAGCGGCACTCAGAGGTGAGTTTTATAAGTGGCTTCAAAAACATCGGCAAGGCATTTTCTGCGAAACACCTGCGCGGCATCTTTATGGTGTCGCTGTTTATCTCGCTGGGATTTTCGTTTTTCACGCAATTTTTCAGCGTGTACCTCATGACCAAATTTGGTTACCAGGAACGGCAGATAGGCCTCATTTTTGCTTGGGTGGGTTTGTGGCTGGTCATTACCCAGGGCGTAACCGTCAGGATACTGGCCAAGAAGATTTCGCCAGAGCGTATTTTGCGTTTTTCCATTTTGTTTCTCAGCATCAGCATTGGGGCAGTATTGGCACCACAAACGGCTGGACTCATTTATTTCATCAATCCTTTCATCGCAACTTTTCAGGGACTCACGTCGCCGAACCTCACCACAGTAGTTTCCAAAAGTGCGGGTGCCAACGAACAAGGAGAAATTTTGGGCATCAACCAAAGCATGATTTCGGTGGGCCAAGCCGTGCCGCCCATCATCGCAGGTTACCTCAACAGTTTCAATGTGATGTTGCCCCTCACGGCTGCTTCAGTGTTTGTTTTCTTTGGGTGGATAGCATACTTAGTACGAAGCAAGCAGCAAGCAGCAGGCAGCGGGCAGTAAGGAGCTGTCCACTGCCTGCTCAAACAATCCCTTCCCTAACCAGGTCATGCAAATGCACGATGCCGTGGTAATGGCCTTTTTCATCCACTACGAGCAGTTGTGAGATGCTGTGGTTGCGCATGAGGGCGAGGGCATCCACGGCGAGGGCGTCGGGGCCAATTTGTTTGGGGGTAGCGTTGAGGATGTCGCTGGCGCGGAGGGTGTTAAAATCGGCGCCGCGTTCGAGCATGCGGCGCAGGTCGCCGTCGGTGACAATGCCCAGGAGGTGTTGTTCATGGTCGAGCACAGCGGTGGCGCCGAGGCGTTTGGCTGATATTTCAAATATGATTTGCTGGAGGGTAGCGTCGGGACTTACGGACGGGCGTTCGTGTTGCGTATACAACTCGCGCACGCGCAGGTACAGTTGTTTGCCCAGGGCGCCTCCGGGGTGGAACTTGGCGAAATCCTGGGGTGAAAATCCTTTCATGGCTACGAGTGCCACGGCAAGGGCATCGCCCATGGCCATTTGGGCAGTGGTGGAGCTGGTGGGCGCCAGGTTGTTGGGGTCGGCTTCCTGGGTGACGGGAGTATACAGCAGGTAATCGGCCTGGCGTGCGAGGAACGATTCCCGGTTGGCCGTCATGGCAACGAGCGGGTTGCCGAAATTTTTCACTAAAGGCGCCAGGACTTTGATTTCCGAGGTTTCGCCGCTTTTGGACAGGCACATCACCAGGTCGTGCGGACGCACCATGCCCAGGTCGCCGTGGATGGCGTCGGCGGCGTGCAAAAACAAGGCAGGCGTACCGGTAGAGTTGAGCGTGGCCGTGATTTTTTGGGCTACAATGGCGCTTTTACCAATGCCAGTGATGACAAGCCGTCCGGGTGTGGCGGCTATGGCAGCTACGAGGCGACGGAAATCGGAAGTGTCGTCGAGGCTATCGGCCATGGCAAGAAGCGTTTCCGCTTCGATGCGGATGGTCTGGCGTGCCAGTTCGAGAATATCGGGATGTTGTTCCAAGGCTTGTTGGTTGAGGTCGCAAAAGTCGGTATTTTCTGGCAAAGTGACGACGCAGGGTAACCATGTTTACAGACTTTACAGGTCTTGCGATTTGGCTGGTATTTAAACGTGATAAGTTGTTTGAAATTTACCTCAACTACCCTTAACATCTGCCTTACGAACAATGTCACTATTAGAAATTTTACAAAATATTATTTTGTTATACCGGTACCTAGTAGTTTTTCGCCAAACAATCCTTTGCGCATTTGCATTTCGTTTGCAAAAAACTTGCGAAAAATAAACTTTGTATTCACAATTATTTTTTTATCTTTGATCCCTTTTTGAAAATAACCCTGTCAAATTGCGGGGCCTAGTGTTCTTAATCAACCACGCTTCCCCGAACCAGCCCGAAAACACTACAAGACCTCCCCTTGAGAGGCCTTGCAAATAATTTAGTCCAAAAAGCCGCTTCTGCGTTGCAGATATCCGGTTTTTTGATTTAACTTCATGGGCTCAACCGTAACAACATACAGTGAATCCCTGAAAACTGCTTTTTTAAAAACATCTGTAAAGAAAGACTTTCAACGCTATACAAAAAATGACTGCGATAGCCACCGAACACGACGTACTACTCGAAAACTTACAACGCTATTTTGGATTTGACGCCTTCAAAGGCGACCAACGCACCATCATACAAAGTCTGCTCGACGGTAAAGACACCTTCGTCATCATGCCCACAGGCGGAGGCAAAAGCCTCTGCTACCAACTCCCGGCACTCATGCTGCCAGGCACCGCCATTGTCATCAGTCCGCTCATTGCCCTGATGAAAAACCAAGTCGACAGCATCCGCAGCTATTCCGACAACGACGAGGTGGCCCACTTCCTCAATTCTTCGCTTACCAAAGCGCAGATGAAAAAAGTGAAACAGGACATCTCCGACGGTAAAACCAAACTCCTCTACGTTGCTCCGGAAACCCTCACCAAAGAGGAAAACATCGAATTTTTCCAGGCCTGCAACATCTCTTTCGTCGCTGTCGACGAAGCCCACTGCATCTCCGAATGGGGCCACGATTTCCGCCCCGAATACCGGCGCATACGCTTTATGCTCGACGCCGTGGCCCGCGAAGTACCCATTATGGCCCTCACCGCCACCGCGACGCCCAAAGTTCAGCAGGACATCCTGAAAAACCTCGACATGCTCGAAGAACGTACCTTCGTTTCTTCGTTCAACCGCGATAACCTCTTCTACGAAATTCGCCCAAAGGTGAAAAAAGACCAGACGATCCGCCAGATCATCCAGTTCATCAAAGAAGAATTCCGCAACGAATCGGGCATCATTTACGTCCAAAACCGCAAAACCGCCGAAGACCTCGCCCAAGTCCTCGCCGTGAACGACATCAAAGCTGTGCCTTACCACGCCGGCCTCGACCCCAAAACCCGCTCCAAAGCGCAGGACGACTTCCTGATGGAAAACATCGACGTCATTTGCGCTACCATCGCCTTCGGTATGGGCATCGACAAGCCCGACGTGCGCTTTGTGATCCACTACGACATGCCCAAGTCGATCGAAAACTATTACCAGGAAACCGGGCGTGCCGGACGCGACGGCATCAACGGCAAATGCATTGCTTTTTACAACTACAACGACATCCTGCGTCTCGAAAAGTTTCTGCGCGACAAACCCGTCGCCGAACGCGAAATGGGCGCACAACTCATGCAGGAAGTGGTGGCTTATGCCGAAACTGCCGACTGCCGCCGACGCTTCCTGCTCCACTACTTCGGTGAGGAATTCCAAGTGGAACGCTGCGGAAAAATGTGCGACAACTGCCGATCGCCCAAGGAACGTGTGGAAGTCCAGCAGGAAATGATCAACGTAGTGGGCGCCGTTTTGGAGCTCAACGAAAACTACCTGATGAAAACCGTGGTAGACTTCATCATGGGCCGTGAAACCAAGGAGATGAAAGATTTTGGCTTCACCGAAATGGAATTTTACGCCAGCGGTGAAGGCAGAGACGAAAACTACTGGAACTCGGTGATCCGAAATGCCATGATCAACAACCTGATTTACAAGGAAGTTGAAGAATTTGGTCTGCTGAAAGTATCGCCCGAAGGCCGCAACTACTTTAAAAATCCGTTCCCGGTAAGCATCACCGTCAACCACAACTTCGACGACGCGGACTACGAACTCGACGACGAAAAAGGCGGTACCGCTGTGCTCGACGAAACGCTTATGAACATGTTGAAAGACATGCGCAAAAGCGTGGCCAAAAAGCACAACCTGCCCCCGTACGTTGTTTTTCAGGACCCATCTCTCGAAGAAATGGCCACCCAGTACCCCATTTCGATGGAGGACATGACCAAAATCCAGGGCGTGTCTTTGGGCAAAGCGCATAAATTCGCCCAGCCTTTCCTCGAAATGATCGCCAAGTACGTGGAAGCCAACGACATCGAGCGCCCAACCGACATCACCATCAAATCGGTGGCCAACAAGTCGAAAACCAAGGTGCACATCATCACCTCCATCGACCGCAAAATACCGCTCGAGGACATCATGCGCTCCACCGACTTCACCATGCCGGAACTGCTCGAAGAACTCGACATGATTGTGCAATCAGGCACCAAAATCAGACTCGATTACTACATCGACAAAAAAATCGACGAATACGTGCGCGAAACGGTGATCGACTATTTTAAAGAAGCTGAAACCGATGATATTGATGTTGCGTTTAAGGAACTCAAAGACGATGAAATCACGTGGGAGGAAATCCAACTGATGCGCATCAAGTTTTTGAGCGACTTCGCGAACTAGAAATCCGCTTAAATCCGTTCAATCCGTTCAATCCGTGTTCCATTTCGATGATCCAAATGGAACCCGGATGACACGGATTGAAAGGATCTAAACGGATTTTTTTATTAAACCCTACCACAATGAAACTTCTTTTACCCACTGCCCTGCTGCTGTGTGTTTGCAGCCTCCCAGCTCAAAACCTGCCTCCCATCGTTTGCGGAAACTCCGTTTTGGAACACAAAATGCACGAGCATTTTCCTGAACTGGAAGCTACTTTCCGTCAAACTTTCGACCAGGCAAAAGCTGCACAAAACCCGGTGGCCGACCGCATGCCTTACACCGTTAACGTCGTGTTCCATGTGGTTTGGAAATTCCCAGAAGAAAACCTGCCCGATAGCGTCATCCTTAACCAGTTGCAGGTTCTGAACGAAGATTACAACCGTCTCAACGCCGACACTGGCAACCTTCGCGCCGTGTTCCAACCTTTTGCCGGTTCACCCAACATCCAATTCAACCTCGCAGGCATCGAAAGAGTGCAAACCAATGCAGAATTTGACATCAACCTGTTTGACCCGGGTATTTTGCCCAACCTCAAAAGTTCGGCAAACGGAGGCAGCGACGCCTGGGACCCCAACCAATACCTCAACATCTGGATCTGCAACATCCGTCCCTTAACCATCGGCGGTATCACATTGGCCCAAATTCTGGGCTTTGCTTTCCCCCCCATTGGACTGAGCAACTGGCCACCCGATGTTTCCGCACCCACGCCCGGTCAGGACGGTGTAGCGCTCGATTACCATGTGGTGGGACGTAACAACCCCAATCCCACAGGAACAGGTACCCTCGTGGTGCGCGGCCGAACTGCTTCACACGAAGTGGGCCATTACCTCGGATTGCGCCACATTTGGGGCGACGGCGGCTTGTTCGGTCCCAACCAATGTGATCAAAGCGACGGCATCGACGATACGCCTTTTGCCAACAGCCAGACGGAATTCAACTGCGACATCACGCGCAACACCTGTCCCAACATTGAACCTCCTTATGGCGCCAATGTGCCCGACATGATTGAAAATTTCATGGATTACGCCAGCGAAGATTGTATGAATACCTTCACTGCCGGACAAGCCATGCTCATGCGCAGCGTTCTGGAAGGTCCGCGCAATGGCTTGTTGCAACCCATCGTAAGAACCCAGGAACTTGCCCCGACGCTCACTTTCGACATCCAGCCCAATCCGGCATCAACCAGTTTTGTGCTGCGCTTCGAAAAAACCATCAATGAAACCGTACATGCTGTCCTGATCGATGCTTCGGGACGTATGGTAAAAAGTTGGACCAACGTCGCGGGCACATCCGAGCTTTCAATTGCTGGCGTTCCCGACGGTTTGTATGCGCTTCAATTGCATACACAACAAGGATATTCGGTAAAAAAATTGGTTGTAAAACACCCGTAAAAAAATCCGTTTAAATCCGTCCAATCCGTTCAATCCGTGTTCCAATTCGATGATCGAAATGGAACACGGATTGAACGGATTGGACGGATTTAAACGGATTTTTTCTTTCCAAGCAAATACACCACCAACATCACCATGGC
>JBBSDH010000015.1:0-33972 GCA_038249605.1 Chitinophagales bacterium
AAAAAAAGCAGTTTCGCCGACGGCGAAACTGCTTTTTTTATTTCAACATATACCTCCGAATTTCAATACCTGGGAATCATCAAGCGCGTTCCGGCAACAAGTGTTTCATCATTTTTTTTGCCGTTGATGTCGGAAAGTTCTTTCTGTGTAATTCCAAACTTTTTAGATACCGAATCGATGGTTTCGCCATCACGGACTACGTATTCCTGGATGTAGCTGGGTTCGCGAACCGTTTCGATTTTGGGCGGCGTTACAGCCGGGACGGTAGTTGTTGGCGAAACCAAGGTTTGGGTCACCGATG
Organism: Chitinophagales bacterium; assembly: GCA_038249605.1. Lineage (GTDB taxonomy): Bacteria > Bacteroidota > Bacteroidia > Chitinophagales > Saprospiraceae > M3007. The sequence goes on from JBBSDH010000015.1 coordinate 302, forward strand.
CTGTTACGATTTGTTCGCTGAAAACCTCCTGAACGGGTGGCGTTGGTTTGGCAACTACCCTTTCAACGGGTTTGGTGACAACGACGGGTGGCTTCGTCACTTCCACCGTTTTGGGAGTTGTTTCAACAACCGGTGAAGTCGGGGTAATGACTCGGGCAGCTGGGGGTGGCGTCGCCGGTGTTTTGGTTGTTACGATCGGAGCGGCAGCCGAATTTTCAACCAGCAATTTTTGGCCGGGGAAAATAACCACATCGCCCTTGGCAGGCAGTTTGTTCAGGTCACGGAACTGGGCTTCGGTGAACCCGTATTTTCTGGAAAGTTGCGAAACGTTATCACCTTTCTCTACCGTATGGTATTTGGTTGAAGTTTCTGAGGGTGATTTGCTGGTGAAGCCGTAGGTCGCAGGGCTTGGTGGGCCAATTTGTCCGGGCTGGAGGTCCCACAGTGGCGCTTGACTTACCACGCGAAGTCCTGGATCAACTTTGGACGATTTGGGCATTTTTTGGCTTGTTTTAACCGGCTCTGCTTGTTTCGGTGGGTCAATAAGCCATATTTTCTCGCAGGGTTCGATGTGATCAGGGTCATTGAGTTTGTTCCAGCTTATCAATTGTTTGGAGCTTACGCCATAGGTACGCGAAATGGCATTGAGTGATTCGCCGGGTTGAACAAGGTGGTAACCATAGCCGGGTTTGTCCGGGCAACCGGTCAACGGTTTGTATGCCGGATCAACGGCATAAGGGTTGGAAATCGGCGAACCGGGTTGGTTGTAAATTGCTTTGGAAGCCTCCATTTTGGCTTTTTTGGGATCCTCAACTGGCTGAACAGGTGTAGTAGAAACGGCAGCCTGCACAGCCACAGGTTCAGGCTTTTTTGTACCGCACAATTGGGAAACGTGGGTAATAAGCGCTACTCCATTGATGCGTTCGAGCGATTGAATCTCCTGTTTGGCGCCAGGCTCACCAAACCGCATCTTGGTGATACCTACACCGGGAATGTATTCCAGGTCAGCCTTGTATTCGGCTTCGCTTTTTAGAACAGGTTCGACGTGGTAATGGTAACGTTCTTTACAAACAGAGTTGTCCAAACCCGTGAAATACACCTTAGTTTGAGATCCTGCACTGGCCAGGTTTTGGTCGTAAGACAGGCTTGAGGTGTCAATGGCAAAGGAGTACTTGGCGGAATTCACAAAAATGTAAGAACCCGAGCGTTTGAACTGGGTAACCACCGTAACGGGCAGCATGTTGTATCCCGTGGCTGTAGGGATAAGAATGTACACCGGTCGCAACTCGTTGTTCACATTTTGAAGCAGTTGTTCGCCGAGGGTCAATGCGCCACAAGTCTCGGTTCCCGGGGGAAGGGTTGTAGAGGTAAGTGTAGCTTGGCCGGTGCGGAGCAAGTACTGTTGGTTGTTTCCTGCGTGGATGCCAAAAGCACTGTACATCGCACCTGTAGTGGATATTTTGTACTCCAACTGGTCCATACAACCACTGTTAAACAGCATGTACAAGGGTGTTTGGGAGTGCGCTTGCTGAAGGATCAGCAAAAAGGAAACAGCGATTATAAGGTGTTTCATACCAATTTTTTTTGTTTCAAAAAATAATTGAACGTAAGCGGGGAAGCGTCAATTCAGAGGTAATTGCAGATTCTGGCCTGCGGATAAAAGTTCATCATGTTTATACGCCGGATCAATGGCATAGGTGTTGGAAATGGGTTTATGAGCATGTTGTTCCGGACTGCCAGCTACGTTTTTGGGAGGTGAAGACGTATCCTTGGATTTCACAGGAGAGGTTTCAACGGGTTGCTTTGAGGGCTCAGGTTTGCTCTCTTCAGACTTCGACTTGCACAATTTGCCAAGATGGGCTCCCATCCTCTCGCCATTGATGAGTTCAAGCGTTTGAACTTCTTGTTTACCGTCGGCGTCGATATACTGCATTTTCGTCATGCCAATGCCTGGAATGTAATCAAAGTCGGCCTTGTAAGCGGCATCAGACTTAAGTACGGGCTCAAGGTGGTAGCTGAATCTCTCCCGGCAAAGTACTGGTTGTACGTTTCTAAAGTACACTTTGGTTTTGGAGCCTGGAGTGGCCAGGTTTTGTTCCATGGATAGGAAGGTAGTATCTAGGTTAAAAGCATACTTGTCGGATTTGACTTGGATCAACTTCCCTGAGCGTTTGAAATGGGTGACCGCAGTAACAGGCAACGTTTTGTAGCCCGAATCGTTGGGAATGAGCATGTACACCGTCCGGAGTTTTAAATTCACTGCCTGCAACAGTTCCTCTCCGAGGATGTAAGAGCCGCATACCTTGGCGCCTTTCGGCAATGTGGTCAATGTCTCTGTGGCATCACCCGTTCGGAGCAGGTATTGTTCGTTGTTACCTGTATGAATCCAATACGCTATAACGGTTGAACCATTGGAAGAAAGTTTGTACTGGAGTTGGTCCGTACAACTGCTGTCGAACAACATGTACAAAGGGGCTTGGGCATGGGCTTGCTGAAAGTACAGCAAAATGCAAATAGCGGTTAGAAGGTGTTTCATACCAGTTTTTTTTCTCAAAAAAGAAACTGAAAGGAGGCAGGTATGCGTCAATTCAGTGGTAAAAGTAGGACCTGACCTGCGCGTAAACGATCATTGATGTTCATACGGTTATAATCGGCGAATAACTGCGCACTAATTTTGTAATGGTTTGCAATGTAAACCAGGGTCTCTCCATCTTTTACAACATGTTGAATAGGTTTAGAATCAGGGCTTTCCGGGAGGCTGATCGGTAATACAACGACATTTGGCACCTCTTTGTTATACGATTTGTTTGTTTGATCATTGGGTTGGTAAAGTTTAAGTACCATTCCCGGACGTATCAGCGAAGGATTGTCGATGTTGTTCCATTGAGCGAGCGCTTTGGGGGTAAGCCCATAATGCCTGGCAATGCCGCTTAGGTTTTCGCCACTTTGCACCTCATGTTCACGTACCGTAAGCGTTTTGACCGGAGCATTTGCCACAGGTTTTTGTGGTTGGGTTTTGTACTGGTTGTCGTGACATCTGTCGGCAATTTTTACGGCTTGCACAGTACTGGTTACAGATTTTACGCCTCCGACAAAAAAGCCTGGCGATGCAGCCTCTTTTGCGTAGGTATTGGCGGATCCTAAGGGCACAAGCAAACTGTAACTATCTGATTTATGTACCACATATGCATAACGTTTTTTTCCATTAATCAGTTCGCAAAGCGTTTCAGCGGCAGCAAGGTCAGAGCACAAACCATTGGTTTCAGGTGGATTGTAGGTGCGGATAATGTTGACTGTTGCATACAAGGTGCAAAGTCCTGTTGCCGTTTCCAACACATAAGCAAGATCAGGTTCACGGTCATTGACCCGAACAGGTTCAAGCATCTGCATACATTCCGGGAGAAAAGGCAGGTACAGGGCATTGGACTGCCCTTTTGCGCCCGCGAGCGACACCATAAGCATAAGGGCCAGGAATATTGATCTCATCTGATACGCTGTGGAAAAATTAGAACCCATTTATACTGCAATGTTAAAAAAATAATTTAAACGCTCGTTACTTTTGCGCCATGAACAAACCCCTCATCTTGGTAACCAACGACGACGGCATCGTAGCGCCGGGCATTCGCGCACTTGTTGAAGTAGCGCGAAGTATCGGCGATGTGGTCGTTGTAGCACCCGATTCCCCACAAAGTGGCAAAGGCCATGCCATAACGATCCACGAGCCGCTTCGCTTGAAAAAAGTGGACGTTTTTGCCGGCATTGATGCCTGGGAATGCTCCGGCACACCTGTGGATTGTGTAAAACTCGCCAAACACGTGGTGCTCAAAGACCGGCGCATAGACCTCTGTGTTTCGGGCATTAACCACGGCAGCAATGCCTCCATCAACATCCTGTATTCAGGAACGCTTTCGGCCGCCATGGAAGCATCGCTCGAAGGTATACGCAGCATCGGATTTTCACTGCTGGATTTTAGTTTCGATGCCGATTTTGAACCTTCCAAGCCATGGGTGCACAAAATCATCGGGTATTGTTTGGAAAATTCATTCAAAATCGGCGACCTGCTCAATGTGAACATTCCCAAATTGCCCTTGTCGGACATCAAAGGTCTGAAAATCTGCCGCCAAGCCAACGCCCACTGGGTTGAGGAGTTTGTGGAAGGCCGCGACCCGAACGGACAACCTTATTATTGGCTTTCTGGCAAATTTGTAAACGAAGACAAAGGTGAAGATACCGACATGTGGGCCCTTGAAAACAGTTACATTTCCGTGGTCCCATCCATGCACGACCTTACCGACTACCCCGCCATCGAACCGCTGAAACCGATGGAATCAGGATTGAAGGATGCTGATGTTTCCAGGATTTGACTTCATGATTTTCAGGATCGGTTCCGGCTTAGAGAGCTTGTTCCTGTAATTCTTAAAAAAACAAACCATGTTAAACCGCAACGAACTTTGGGTCGGACTTGGACTCGGCATTGCTTTGCCCGCACTTGGCTTTTTACTGCTTTTCCAAATTTTCAACCTGCTCGAAATCGCAGGCGCAGTGAGCACCAAAGGGTTTTCGCCCAACTTCCGCGAACGGACCCTGGCCATCGTAGCCATTTCCGCCAACCTCATACTCATGAACATGTACCTCAAAAGAAGGTGGGACCTGTCGATGCGTGGCGTGGTGATCGCAACATCGATTTTAGCTTTTGTTTGGGTGATGAAATTTGGCGTGAAATTGTTTTAGTGCATGTCAGGGTGTTTGGGTTACAAACAAACGGATGGGCAAAAGCAATTCCCCTGGTGGGTTGTTTTTTTGGACATAAAGTGGATAAACAAGATGTTCTTCCAATCCGGTTTCACTGGAAACGTGGATGATCAACTCGTACCAACTGTCGGGCACAAGTTCATTCCCAGCCTTGATCCACCAATACTCATCTGCGTCTTCCACAATATGTTCGACCACAAAGCCGGTTGGCGCCTTCAATGTACTGCTCACACCGGCAAAGGTAGCCCAACGGATGCCGTCAGCTTGTCCAGCCTTGATGATTTGCGGTGATGAGAGCAGTTTGATCACTGGCATGGTATCGGGCATAAAAACACGCACATAATCGATGCTCATGCTCACAGGCAATGCAGCAAGCGAAGGAGTTACCTGGTCGAGCGGCGCAGTTCCCGCTGTCAAACGCAGGGTCATGGGTTGATCAAACGGTTGGTTGCGCTTGAGCCTTACGTCGCGAACCAGTTGTTGGTTGACGTAAAAACGAAGGCGTCCCGGTTGCCAGTCGAAACCGTAGGTGACATACGTTTGTGAAACATCGATGGGATTGCCTTCCAAGTCGAGAAGGCAAACCCACCAGGCTTTTCCACCACCCGACTTCAGGTGAAAATTGGATTGAAAACGGTCGGGGCGGCTCGGTCGGGTTTCCCAAAAATCTACTTCCCGATACAAGTTGCCTTCCAGCCAGTTGAAATACAACCAGCCTGCACAACCAGCATTGGCGCCTTTGACAAGTTTTGCACGGATTTCGAAATAGCTGCCGGGGAAAAAGCGGTAATTCCTAAAACCTTTGAGGGTGCTGAACGTTTTGAGCTCCGACCCGGAGACCGGACAACCCAGGCTCGAGTCGGCAGTAACCGGCAAAACAACAGCACCGTTTTCCAAGTAAGGGTTCGATGGATTGTAGATCACATTGCGGTGGCATTCTCCCCATTCGTTGCCCAATGATGAACGGTTCCATCGCACGGTGTCCAGTTTTTCGCCCTCGAACTCGTCCTGAAAAAACAACTTATAACCCGGTTTAAGCGTTGTAAAAACGGTTTCATCGGGATTGATGCGGACTGTTTTGTTGCAACGTTGGGCTGTGGAAAAGCTGGGAAGGGAAACCACAAACAGGACAAACAAACAATACTTCATGAAGTAAATTTTTCATGGTAACTTACGAACTATACAATGAAATCTTCCCCAACCATAAATTTAACTTTTAAAACGAAAAAACATCATGGTATACCGTCGACTCGGCAAATCCGGCTTACAGGTCAGCGTACTCTCATTCGGTTCATGGCTCACTTTTGGCAAACAAATTGGTGACAGCACAGCAGAGGATCTCATGAAGATTGCCTACGACCATGGCGTAAACTTCTTCGACAACGCAGAAATTTATTCCAAAGGCCAAAGTGAGGTCGTTATGGGTGCTGTTTTGAAAAAAATGAACTGGGAACGCAGCTCCTGGATGGTTTCCTCCAAAGTATTCTTTGGCGACGGCGGAAACAAACCCAACCAAACGGGCCTCAGCCGTAAACACGTCATCGAAGGTTGCAACGCCGCACTCAAACGTTTGCAGGTGGAATACATCGACCTGTTTTTCTGCCACCGCCCCGACAAAAACACGCCCATCGAAGAAACCGTGTGGGCCATGAACCACCTCATCGCACAAGGTAAAATCTTGTATTGGGGTACCTCCGAATGGAGCGCCCAGGAAATCATGGAAGCCCACATGGTGGCCCGCGACAACCGACTCATCGGTCCGGTCATGGAACAGCCACAGTACAACATGTTCACCCGCGATAAAGTGGAGGTTGAATTTAGCCAAATTTACAAAACCGTGGGCCTGGGTACCACCATCTGGTCGCCGCTCGCTTCGGGCGTGCTTACCGAAAAGTACTTCGACAAATTCCCTGAAGGCACCCGCCTCGGCATGGAAGGCCTCGACTGGCTCCGCGAGCGCAGTCTGACGCCCGGACAAATCGAAAAAGCGCACGCACTCAACAAATTGGCCAAAGAAATTGGAACTACATTGCCCAAACTGGCCATCGCCTGGTGTGTACAAAACCCCAATGTCAGCACGGCCATCCTGGGCGCTTCAAAGCCCGAGCAGTTGAAAGAAACGCTCACGTCGCTCGATGTTCTGGATTTGCTCACGCATGAAGTGAATGAAAAGATTGATGGTATTTTGGGGAACAAGCCGGAACATCCGCAGTATTGATTGGGATTATTGGTGTCGGTAGGTTAACACGACGATACCACAGGCGAAGGGTTGGGCGCCCACGAACATGAATTTTTGCAACGACTGAAGGTCCTGGTAATTGGCCATGACAGGAACATGTTCGTGCGTCCCTACCTTGCCTTGTATCTTTTAAAAAACCACAACTTCAAAACTTCCGCCGTAATAAGATAAGCAATGACGATGCCGAGCAAAGCGGTGAGCTGCATGGGGGGCAAAGGCGTCAACCCCAGTCCCGAAGCGAAAGGCATGTACGGCAAACCGAGGGTAACGACCAGACCAATGGCGGTGAAAATGAACAGGTATTTGCCTGGCCTGCTTTTCAGCAAACTTTTATGCGTGCGCATCACAAACAATATCAGCGGCAAGGTGGTTTCTACAATTTCGATGTACTTTGCACCACACTTCCGAACAGTGTTTTATCGGCAGTATGTACCGCAAGCGCTTTCGCATTGCCGCTCACGATGCTGGTGCCTTCCCACAAACAGTTCACACGTTTGGAAAGCTCCGTGGCTACGTTAACCACACCGACGGATTTGCGTACAGGAAACGTTTCTCCGGTTAAACTCGCCTCGTTGGTGTATAATTCTTTGGCTTTCAATAAAATGCAATCTGCCGGTATCATATCGCCAGCATTGAACACCAGCACGTCGCCAGGTACCACATTGGAAGCAGGGATGTCTTGCATTTTGACTTCGCGCACCACCGTACACATTATGGCGATCAGCGACTGTAGTTTCTCCACTACCCTGCCGGCGTTTCTTTCCTGGAAAAAACTCAGCAAACTGGTGGAGACCAATACAAAAAGAATGAAAAACACATCTGCCTTTTCGCCCAAAAAAGCGGACAACAATACCGCACCGATCAGCAGCAGCATGAGCGGGCTGCGGAACTGGCGAAACAAAAGGGACGTATCTTTGCGGAAACGCGAGATTGTTTTTCGAACGGCACCGGAAATAGGCAACCTGCGTTCGGCTTCGCTGCTTTGCAAGCCATCTTGGGAGGACTTCAGTTTTTCAAACCAATAATCGCTGCCGTATTGCCAGAAAGGTTCGTTGGCAGGAGGGTTCATGGGTGGTTTTTTTTAGACAAGTCAAGTTCGTGCTTTTTTTTAAACATCTTGTCGAACTCTTTAACCAACGTTTTGTTTCTTCGAGGTGTTTTCCTAACCTGTGTAAGAGCTTGTTTATCAACAACAACAAACAAATGAAAAATAAATACAATATAAATAAAATTTCCGACAAACTACTGTCTCCTGAAATCAAGGAGCATAGCGAAAGATTAATCCTCACGATTGCCATTATCAGCTACATACTTCACTTGTTACTGATCATCCTGGTTCATCAGGGATATCTTCAAGTAGATTCAAAATTGTTCAAAAACCCAATAGCTGCTATTTACACGCCATTTTCCTTTATTCTTGTATATGAAGTGTATTTGCTTGTATTCTTTTTACCCAAATCAATAACAACATACATAGGTAAACAATACGAAATCATTACTTTAATCGTGATCAGGAGAATATTTAAAGACATCTCCAATTTGGAACTTCAAACGGGATGGTTTCAAAACAGCAACGATCTTCAATTTACTTATGATGTGGCAACATCTTTGATATTATTTATTTTAATATATTTATTTTATCAAAAAAATGATAAAAGAATCATACCAAAAACTCAAAAATCAGATGAAGAACTAAAGAAAATAAAGCGATTTATCAATTTGAAAAAAGCAATTTCAGTTGCTCTCGTACCCATATTGGGAATCCTTGCATTTTATACCTTGTACCATTGGGCAAGCGAGACCATACAAGACTACCGGAACGGAATAATTGCTTTTGAAAACATAAACAGTATTTTTTTTGATGAATTTTTCACAATCTTAATAACCGTTGATGTATTGCTTTTACTTGCATCGTTTTTTTATTCGGATGACTTCCATAAAATTATTAGAAATTCTGGTTTTGTAATCTCCACCATACTGATAAAAATATCATTTTCCGTCGATGGTTTGATCAACAATGCATTAATCATCGGCGCTGTATTGTTCGGCTACCTGCTTTTGACTATTCACGACATGTATGAAAGGAACGGCGTACCCAGCGCCGGGCTCAACGATCAGTCGGTCTAAACCCCCGAAATTCAATCTGGCAATGCCTCCGGATCGCAGCGTTCACCGCCAAGCCAGTTGAACATGTCCTTTAAGTCGGGATGGTTGGGATTGGCCATGACCTCCAAGAGGTAGAAATAGCCCTGTACACCGCCGCAGTCCTTGGGCGGACAGTTGCGTTTGCCGCTTATGTATAACGGGTGTTCCATGTAAGGCGATTTTTCCCACATGCTATACACAAGTATTTCGTGTTCCCAGTGGTCTCCGAAATCGTAAAGCAGCGTTCATTTTTGTTTGACGAACCGCAGGCAGTCCTGAACTTTTTTGGGTCCCATGCTGCGCCCGCCGAATTCCCGTGCCCAACCAGCCGGGAAAGAGGTTTCACCCAGAGTCGTAAAACTGAACATGTGCCCTCCGCTCCAGCCCATGACGGACAAAAGGAAAACACACAAGTCATTGAGTCGCATGGTACCGTCCACTTTTACGCGCCAGTAAATGGGAGGTGTGATGCCGTTCAGGATGATTTTAAGTCGGTAGGCGTTGGGCATATGAATCCGTTTACTGCGATTGGCAATTTTAAGGTTTCATGACACATTGGGTGGAATTTTGTCTTTCCTCCTCAAACAAAAACAGCCCGGAACCTTCTTCAAGGCCCCGGGCTGTCAAAGACAGTCGACTGTCGACTTACACGTACGCTTCCATCGGAGGGCACGTGCACACCAAATTCCTATCGCCATATGCTCCGTCCACCCTTCCTACCGTAGCCCAGAACTTAAACCCACCACGCAAGTAAGGCAGCGGGAAAGCGGCTTTTTCGCGGCTGTAAGGGTACGACCAGTTGTCCGCAGTTACTTCGTTCAACGTGTGTGGTGCGTTGTGTAATGGGTTGTTTTGACCGTCAAACGTGCCATCGGCAATGGCGTCGATCTCTTTGCGGATTTCAAGCATGGCGTCGCAGAAACGGTCCAGCTCGGCTTTGCTTTCGCTTTCCGTGGGCTCGATCATGATGGTACCGGCCACAGGGAACGAAAGTGTGGGTGCATGGAAACCATAGTCCATCAGGCGCTTGGCCACGTCTTCAGCGACTACAAGGCTTTTGAACGGACGCAGGTCAAGGATCAGTTCGTGTGCAGAACGCCCCATTTCACCCACATACAACACCTGATAAGCACTTTCGAGGCGTGCTTTGATGTAGTTGGCGTTGAGAATAGCGTATTTCGTGGCATCGGTCACACCCTCGCCGCCAAGCATTTTGATGTAAGCATAAGAGATGAGCAGGATACTCGCGCTGCCCCAGGGCGCTGCGCTTACTGCCGAGGTGCCTTCGGGGCCTCCAGTTTCAGCGTACACGTGTTTGGGCAGGTATGGGGCCAGGCTGTTGTTGCAGCAAATGGGACCCATGCCCGGACCGCCGCCGCCGTGTGGGATGGCGAAGGTTTTGTGCAGGTTGAGGTGGCAAACGTCGGCGCCGATCTTAGCGGGGCTCGTGAGACCCACCTGAGCATTCATGTTGGCGCCATCCATGTACACTTTGCCGCCGCGTTGGTGGATGATGTCGCAAATCTCGTTGATGGCGGTTTCAAATACGCCATGCGTGCTCGGGTAGGTCACCATGAGGCAAGACAGGTTGGCGGCGTGTAATTCCGCCTTGGCCTTGAGGTCGTCCAGGTTGATATTGCCGCGCTCGTCGGTGGTTACCACAACCACTTCCATGCCTGCCATCACGGCGCTGGCAGGATTGGTGCCATGGGCCGACTGCGGAATGAGGGCCACGCTGCGGTGGTGATCGCCACGGGCCAGGTGGTAAGCGCGGATGATCATTAGTCCGGCGTATTCGCCCTGCGCACCCGAGTTGGGCTGGAGGCTGCAAGCGTCGAAACCGGTGATTTCGCAGAGGTATTTTTCCAGTTCAGAAATGATTTGAGCGTAACCTCTCGTCTGATCCGCCGGTGCAAACGGGTGGATGTTGGCAAATTCGGCCCAGCTTACCGGAATCATTTCGGTAGCGGCGTTGAGCTTCATGGTGCATGAACCCAGCGAAATCATGGAGTGCATGAGCGACAGGTCGCGGTTCTCCAGGCGTTTCACGTAGCGCATCATGTCGCTTTCGGTGTGGTAGCTGTTGAACACCGGGTGTGTGAGGTATTCCGATTCGCGGACAAGCGCAGTAGGAATAAGGCCGCTGTTCACGGCTTTGATGGCGCCTGCGCCAAATACGACGAGGATGTCGTTGAGGTCGCTTTCAAGCGTCGTTTCGTCGAGGGCGATTTGCAGTCCCGCAGCGTCGTAGAAAAAGTTGAAACCGGCGGCTTCAGCTTTACTGCGGATCTCGGCGAGTTTTGCTGAAGGCATGTTGATGCGTATGGTGTCAAAAATGCTGTCGTTGGCGGCGCTGAAACCGGCTTTGCCAAGGGCGTTGGCGAGGCTTACAGCCATGTTGTGTGCACGCTGCGCGATGCCGCGAATGCCTTCCGGACCGTGGTACACAGCGTACATGGCAGCCATGTTGGACAGCAGGGCCTGGGCCGTGCAGATGTTCGAGGTGGCTTTTTCACGGCGGATGTGTTGTTCGCGGGTTTGCAAGGCCATACGCAGGGCGCGGTTGCCGTGTTTGTCCACCGATACACCGATGATTCGGCCGGGGATCTGGCGTTTGAATTCTTCGGAAACGGCGAAGAAGGCGGCGTGCGGTCCGCCGAAGCCCATCGGAACACCGAAGCGTTGGGTGTTGCCTACGGCGCAGTCGGCGCCCCATTCACCTGGAGCTTTAAGTAGGGCGAGGGCGAGGATGTCGGCAGCTACGCATACATAGACGCCGCTTGCTTTTGCTTTTTCGGCGAAGGCGCGGTAGTCTTCCACGGCCCCTTCCGAGTTGGGATACTGGAGCAACACACCGAAGGTTTTATCGGTGAACTGGTAGGTTTTCCAGTCGCCTACTACAAGTTCGATGTCTTGAGGAAGCGCTCGAGTTTTTAGCACGTCGATGGTTTGGGCATATACTTTATCCGAAACGAAAAAAACATTGGCTTCTTCACCTTCTGCGGCGCGTTTGTTTTTTTCGTGGAAAAACATGTTCATGGCTTCGGCGGCTGCGGTACTTTCGTCGAGCAGGCTCGCATTGGCGATGGGCAGGGCAGTCAGGTCGCACACCATCGTTTGAAAGTTGAGCAAACTTTCGAGACGGCCCTGGGCTATTTCGGCCTGGTAGGGTGTGTATTGAGTGTACCAGCCTGGATTTTGGAACACGTTGCGCAAGATAACCGATGGCGTGATGGTGCCGTTGTAACCCATGCCAATGTAGCTCCGCATTTCACGGTTAAGCGATGCCGTGTGGCGGAGTTCTTTCAGGTATTCAAACTCGCTCATCGGCGCCGGCAGGTTGAGCGGATGGCTCAAACGGATGGCGTCAGGCACGGTTTGGCCGATCAGTTCGTCGATGTTGTTCACGCCGAGGGCCTGGAGCATGTCGCGGGTTTCGGCAGGAGATGGACCAATGTGGCGGCGCACAAAACGGTCGGGATGCGGAAATTGACTCATGGCTGGTTTTAAATTCTAATGGTTAGCGGGCAGCGGGCAATGAACATTATCGATCGCTGCCTGCTGCCTGCTGATTGCTGCAAAAGTTGCGCAAAGGTAAGTAGTGAAAAGCAGAAAGCTGAAAGCTGAAAGTGCAAAGCTGAAAGCACTAAACGTAAAATCGGTTGTTTGGTTTATTTCTAAAGAAGGGGATACCGGATACACCACTCCCTTGCTGCTGATATCCTTAAACCTTACCCTACATTTGACTGAACGCTTTAGCTTTGCTGCTGAAAAAACAATTTCTCTGCCACTGCCTGCTGCATGCTAACCGCTAACCGCTGTTTACTACCTGCTGCCTGCTGCCTACTTTTTTATGTTTCCTGCCAAACTCCTGTTATTCGGTGAACATGTCCTGTTGCTCGGAGCTCCGGCCCTTGCCATACCGGTACCTACTTTTTTCGGACAGTGGTTTATGGAAGGAAATGACTTACAAGCAGAAAATAGCCGGAAAGCTTTGCACAGGTTGTTGCCGGTTTTGGAAAACAAGCACCAGGAAGTGCTGGATGTACAACGTTTTAGGAGCGACCTGGAAGACGGCCTTTTTTTCCAAAGCAACATTCCGCAAGGGTATGGCATGGGCAGTTCGGGGGCTTTGTGTGCGGCATTGTACGACCAGTATGCGTTGAGAAAAACGGAAGATTTGATGGTTTTGAAAAACATTCTGGCCGGATTGGAGGGTTGTTTTCACGGACAAAGCTCGGGCATCGATCCGCTCACCAGTTATTGCGGCAGGCCTTTGTTGATACGCAACCGGACCGAAATTGAATTTGTAGAAATGGGTGGATGGCGGGAGGAGAACCCTGTGGTTTTTTTGTTGGATACACAACTGCCGAGGCAGACGGGGCCGCTGGTGCAGTGGTTTTTACAGCAAAGCGAAACGGCTGTTTTTCGAAAAATGCTCAACGAACGTTTTTTTCCTGCCCACCAGGCCATGCTGGAAAGTTGGGTAACTGCCGATGCCGGACTTTTTTGGCCTTCACTTCAGGAGGTTTCAGCCTTGCAACGTCAATGGTTTTTGCCCATGGTTCCCGAAAAAATGCACGATGTTTGGGATACGGGATTAAAAACAGGAGCATTTACCCTTAAAATTTGCGGCGCGGGTGGCGGCGGTTTCGTACTCGGATTTGCACACCACAAAGACGGTTTGCAGGAACTTTCAGAGGAATTCCGCCTTGTGTTCCCATTTAAAACCTGATAGGGCTATTTTCGCCTTTGCAATGACAATTTCGATGCGACCAGCCATTTATTTTTTGACCTTCATTTTCCTGCTTGCTTTGTTCCGCGATCTGTTGGCCAACGGCAAACCGCTGTATTGCCGCATTGATGGAGAAAGCTGGTACCCTGGTTTGAGGTCTTTGTGGCAAAGCGATGATATTCCTTATGGCCATCCCATCCTCGACTCCATTCGCCTCAACGATTTGTGGAAAAGTTACCCTTACGAATCCAGTTTGTTTGCCCCCATCCCCTACTCTCCCGGTGAATGGTCGCGTAAGTTGCCCGTGTCCCTGTTGAAACCAGGAGCGCTTCATACGGGGCTGCCCGCCAGGTTCAGGCATTGGCTGGGAACCGACGACATGGGGCGCGACGTAGCTGCGGCCCTTGTTGGCGGTTCGCGTATTGCCGTTTACACAGGTGTATTGGCCATGGGGGTAGCGTTTTTAATCGGTATTCTTTTGGGTTCTGTTGCCGGATTTTGGGGCGACAAACGGTTGCGCATCGGTCGTGTACAGTTTTTCTTGAGCCTGATTTTTTTACCTTTTGCCTGGTTTTGGGCTTTTCAGGCGCCCTGGGACGATATGCCGTGGCTTTTTCGACCTTTGTTTTTTTTGATCTTTACATCCACTTACATTTATATGACCGGAAAAATACCGGAAAAAAAAACGTGGTATTTCCCGGCAGACTTATGCATCATGCGTTTGGCAGAAGTATTCAACGCCACGCCCAAACTCATTTTGTTGATTGCACTGGCGGCCATGCTTGGTGGACAATCTTTTTGGCTGCTCATCATCATCATAGGCGCAATGAGTTGGACGGGCGTTGCGGTTTTTCTACGGTCCGAACTGTTGCGCATCCGCGAGCTGGATTTTGTGACGGCTGCGCGTGCACAGGGCATGTCCGAAATGCGCGTTTTGATGCGGCATGCCTTACCCAATGCCTTGCGCCCGGTGGCGGTGGCCTTCGCCCTTGGCGCAGGTTCAGCCATTGTGCTTGAAGCTTCCCTTTCTTTTCTGGGGATGGGCAACATGGAACTTCGCGGAGCATCGTGGGGAAGTTTGATAGAAAACGTGCGTACCTACCCGCGGGCCTGGTGGCTGGTGGTACCGCCTGGGTTGTTCATTGGCTTTACCATCCTTTCACTCAATACACTGGCTGAATATTGGGGAGATCGCAGGACCAAAAACAACAGCTAGAAAAACCAAAGCATCGAATAAACTGTTTCCTTTACATCATGCGGCGAGATTATTTACAATTGGCATTGCTGGCCTTGTTGATTTTTGTTCCCTTTTTGGGTGGTGTACACCTCTTCGATTGGGATGAAATCAATTTTGCGGAAAGCGCACGGGAGATGATTCTGACCGGCAATTATTTCCAGCCTCAAATTGATTTTGAGCCTTTTTGGGAAAAACCACCGTTGTTCATCTGGATGCAGGTGATCGCCATGAAATGGTTTGGGGTGAATGAATTTGCAGCAAGGTTGCCCAACGCCTTGTGCGGCATGGCGACAGTGTTGGTGGTTTACCACATCGGCCGGCGTTTGTACGACCGGCATTTCGCCTGGCTCTGGGTTTTGGCCTGGCTTGGTAGTCTGCTGCCACACCTGTATTTCCGCAGTGGCATCATTGATCCCTGGTTCAATTTATTGATCTTTTGCGGCTTGTTCGGGTTCATCGAATTCCGCTGGTTGTTTTTTACCTTGAAAGGAGAAAAGTCTTTTTTTTACCGCTACAGGCACCTGCTTTTGGGTGGATTCCTGCTCGGATTGGCCTTGCTCACCAAAGGCCCGACGGCCATGCTCATTGTTGGTTTAACATTGGTTTTGTACTGGGGGAAATACCGCTTCAAAATGAAGGGTTATTTCATGCACCTTGTCCTCTTTTTTGCGACAGCCATTTTTACTGCCTTCCTTTGGTTCGGAGCCGATATCCTTAAAAACGGCACCTGGTTTACCTACGAATTCATTGTTTACCAAATCAGACTGTTTGCCACACCCGACAGCGGCCATGGCGGATTTTTTGGCTACCATGTTGTGGTGCTGCTTTTGGGTTGTTTGCCGGCATCCGTGTTTGCCATTCCGAATTTGTGGGGCGACAACCAGGCCGAAGAGGAAATGCTTGAATCCAGCACCCTCGACGCCTGCAAACGCTCCGATTTTACCACCTTCATGCAAATTTTGTTTTGGGTGGTTCTGATTCTTTTCAGTCTGGTGCGCACCAAAATCGTGCACTATTCCTCCCTCGCCTATTTTCCCCTCACGTACCTGAGCGCGCTCACCCTCTGGCGCGCGTTGCACTGGGACATACGACCGCGCATCAGCGGGTTTTTGCTTCCTGTTTTGGGAACTCTTCTGGGTTTGGTGGTAGCAGCCATACCGTTTTTCGGCATGCGCATCAAGGAGTTCACCTACCTTTTTGCCAAAGATCCGTTTGCGCAGGCCAACATACAAGCTGATGTAGTTTGGCATCCCTGGCAGGCATTGCCAGGCATTCTTTTCATCATCGGCATCTGGGTGGGTTGGTGGCTGTGGCGCCGGGGTATGGTTTGGCAGAGCGCGCAATTTGTGTTTGGAGGCGGCGTTTTATTTGCATCCCTCAGCATGCTTTTTCTGGTGTGCAACATCGAGGGATATTCTCAAAGGGCAGCCATAGAATTTTACGAAAGCAAACGCGGCGAGGATTGTTTCGTAAAAAATGTGGGATTCAAAAGTTTTGCCCCCTTGTTTTACAGCGATAAACAGTCGCCCGGTCCGGACAAAGCCATTGACGACCAGGAAAACCTGACGCGCGGCAATCCCGGCAAAAAAGTGTATTTTGTGACCAAAGTGACTTACAAAGGCAATCTTTTGGAGTTGCAGGGTTGCAAAAAATTGTATGAAAAAAACGGCTTCGTGTTTTACGAACGTATACCTGAATAAACCCAAAAATCATGGCTTTCAATGTTCCGGACACCACACAACGCCGCATCATCATAGCTGGCGGAGGATTCGGCGGACTTACGCTGGCACGCAAACTTGCGAAACGTGACTTTCAGGTCGTTTTGCTTGACAAAAACAATTACCACCAGTTTCAGCCGTTGTTTTACCAGGTGGCCATGGCCGGTTTGGAGCCTTCGAGCATTGTTTTTCCACTGCGCAAACTGTTTCAAAAAACCGACAACATCTTTGTGCGCATGGCAATGCTTCAAAAGGTGGAACCTGAAACCCAAACCATACAAACCGACATCGGTTCGATCCGGTACGACTACCTTGTTTTGGCCCTCGGCGCCGACACCAATTGGTACGGCAACGAACGTATCCGCGCCAATGCCATACCCATGAAATCGGTGAGTGAAGCGTTGTTTTTCCGCAACATCCTGTTCGAAGATTATGAAAAAGCCGTAGCCTCGGAAGGAAGTGCCCAGCGCCAATCCTTGCTCGACATTGTGATCGTTGGGGGAGGCCCAACAGGCGTGGAAGTAGCTGGAGCACTGGCTGAAATGAAAAAACATGTCATACCCAAGGATTACCCCGACTTGATCCTCAACGAGGTCCAAATCCACCTTTTCCACGGCGAAAAACGGCTGCTGAATACCATGTCTGAAGAAGCATCGGCCAAAGCGGAACAATTCCTCAACGAACTGGGTGTCAAGCTGCACATCGATAAACTCATCACCGATTACGACGGAAAAACAGCCACCACCGCTGACGGTATGACCATTCGCACCAAGAAGGTGATCTGGGCCGCTGGCATTATTGGCAACCGTGTTGACGGGCTTCCGGACAGTGCTTGGACACGCGCCAATCGCTTGCGCGTGGATGAATACAACTTGGCAGAAGGCTTCAGCAACATTTTTGCCGTTGGAGATTTGGCTTTCCAGACCGAAGAGGCGTTTCCCAGCGGACATCCGCAGGTAGCGCAGGTGGCCATGCAGCAGGGAGAGTTGTTGGCGAAAAACCTCCAAAGTTTGCGCGACAACAAACCTTTGAAGGCATTCCGTTACAAGGATTTGGGCTCGATGGCAACCATCGGCCGTCACCGCGCCGTGGTGGATTTGCCCTTTTGGCATTTCCAGGGCGCCTTTGCCTGGTTTGTCTGGATGTTTGTGCACTTGTTCTCCATCCTCGGTACCAAAAATAAAGTGTTCGTTTTTTTCAACTGGGTTTGGAATTATTTTACGTACGACCAGAGTTTGCGGCTGGTGATTAAGCCCTGGAAAAGGTAAAGGTCCCACGCTTCGATGGTGAATGACATACCAAGTTGTGGGTAAGGTCCCAAGCTTCGATGGGACAATCGTGTTAATCATTTGCAAATTGAAATAACACTGGGCAGCACCCTTTCGAAAAGGCTTACTTTTGCAGTGTCAGAGCAGATACGGAATATCCGTGTTTCATCGATACCAACAAAAAAATCCATTACCTCACCTTCTTATTCTCTGTAAAAAAATGGAAAACAGTAAAAAAATCCAGGTCGGCTTGCTGGTTCTGCTCGCCGGTCTGCTCGTAGCCAACATGTTTGGCGGCGGCTTCAAAAGCTGGTTCGGTAAATCCGAAGGCGATAAAATCCGCGAAGCAGCAGCTTCGATGAACAATGCCGGCATGGTTTCGGCGGCCCCAACCGATGGTTCGTACAACGGCGGCAATGGCAACATCCCCGGCACCAACGTTAACGTGGCCGATGCTCCCACAGGCCCTACCACCACCATCAAATACGAGAGCGACCGCTTTGATTTCGGTTCCACGGATGAAGGCGAAATCATCAAGCACATTTTCAAATTCAAAAATACCGGCAACGAGCCGCTCGTCATCAGCAACGCCAAAGGTTCATGCGGATGCACCGTTCCAACCTGGCCGAAAGAGCCCGTTCCTCCTGGCGGCACCGGCGAACTTAAAATTGAGTTCAACACCAAAGGCAAACCCGGACGCCAAAGCAAACGCGTAACGGTGACCTCCAATACGGTACCCACCGAAACTTTCCTTGAAATTTCCGGCGAAGTACGAGGCAAAGAACAACCAGCCGCCAAAGGAGAATAAAAGTTTAAAGTTTAAAGTTTAAAGTTTAAAGTTTAAAGTTTAAAGTTTAAGAGGATTCCAAGCTACGCTTGGAATCCTCTTATTTTTATTGTAAACCAATGGAGCTAAACACTTTAAACTTTAAACTTTAAACTTTAAACTTTAAACTTTAAACTCCAAACTTTAAACTCCAAACTTATTCACGGCCAGGTGATGACTGCGCCTGCATAAGTGAGGCCGCCGCCGAAGCCGAAAAGCATGACTTTGTCGCCCGATTTGAGCTTACCGTCTTTGATGCCTTTGCACAGGGCCAGCGGGATGGAAGCGGAGGAGGTGTTGCCGAAGTCGACCACACTTTCAAGCGTTTTGGACAAAGGGAAACCTGTTTCGTTGCTGATGGCTTCGATGATGCGTAGATTGGCACTGTGCGGCACGTACCATTGGAGGTCGTCTGCTGAAAGGTTGTTTTTCGCGAGCATTTTGCGGTATTGTTCGGCGGCAGTATTGACGGCCCATTTAAACACTTTGCGACCGTTTTGAACGATGCAGCGGTTCATCTTCAGCGGTGTTCCGTCGATGTCTGGCGCCATGCCAGAGATGTAGAGGTCGATGCCTCCTTCTCCATTGGATCCGGTTATTGTGCCATGAATATTTCCTACGGGATCGGTTTCAATCAATACAGCGCCGGCGCCATCACCAAAAAGGACGCAGGAGGTGCGGTCGGTGAAGTCGGTAATTTTCGACAACGTTTCTCCTCCGATGACCAAAATTTTGCGGTGTGAACCTGCTGCAATCAATCCTTTGGCAACGACAATACCGTAACAAAAACCTGCACAGGCAGCATAGAGGTCAAAAGCGCCTGCTTTATGCAGTCCCATTTTGTATTGAACCCTGCACGCCATGCCCGGCATGGGCTGGTCGGGTGAAGCGGTGGAAACAATGATCATATCCACGTCGTCGAGCGTGCCGTCGTACCTGGAAGCCAGGTCTTGCACTGCTCTCACACACAGGTCGCTGGTGTATTCATCTTCAGCTGCGTGGAACCTCGTTTGAATGCCCGTGCGGGAAACGATCCATTCGTCGGTGGTATCAATAAAGGTTTCAAAGTGTTTGTTGTCTATCTTACGGGCAGGAACGGCTATGCCTATGGCCCGTAAACTGGCATGCATCATAGTGTAAAATAAGTTTACGTTTCACCCAGTGGTGAAACCGGAGAATTAAGACAATCTGTGGTGGCCAAAGTAGTGAGGGATAACTCCCGGATTATGCTCCGGATTGGTTTTGATGCATTTGGATCGGATATGGTAAAGATAATAAAAAAAACAAAAACGCGCATTTTTTAGTCCGAAGTCTTATATTCAGGAAAAATCTGGGGTTAAAAGCAATGCTGTTTAACCCCAGTTCCACTTTAAACTTTAAACTTTTTGTAGCCCCGACGGGGATCGAACCCATATCTGAGGTTTAGGAAACCTCCGTTCTATCCATTGAACTACAGGGCCATTTTGAATGCGGAATGCGGAATGCGGAATGACGAATGCGGAATGACGACCCGGCACTGGCCATTGGAAAGTGTAAAGGTACGTTGCGATTCGGGTGATGCAAACGAATCGGTGGGGAATTGTAAAGAATCCGTCTGACCGATCAACATGCCACATCTACCATGATTTTTTGGGCAAGACATGGTAACTTTGACCATGCTTCAAATCAAACATCTTCTGTTTCCGGCCTTCGTTCTCAAGGCCTGTTTGTTGTGGGCCCAATTGGAAGTGCCTGCCGTCTACGGCAACCTTTTTGTCGACAGTACCGGCGTGTTACGCGGCAAAGACGCCGCCGGGAACACGTTTGGGTTGTATCGGAAAGAAGCCCTGTTCACACTTTCCGGCGTCACGCCAAAGGTTAACGGCGATCCCAACGGACTGCGTTTTCATTTTGCATCCAAAAAACTCCGCGGAGGTCAGCTCACCTACGGTTTGATACCTTATGGACAACACACCTACCCTACGGCAGTATTGCGTTTTACGGCCAGTATTGATTCGTTGGGAAACGCTTTTTTGGCCTTGCGCAAAGACCTGACCGATGGTTTAGACCATACCGGTTGGAAAAAATCCGGGTTTGGCACCATCGGGTACCGGCTGACCGATGCCGAAGGGTTGATGGTGTACGAGGGCAAACAGGCCTTCGCCGTTGCAGGCAGCAATCTGGAACCGCGTCCGACCGTTGTGCGTGGCCCCTTTGTTTCACTACAAACCCACAACAGCGTTGTCCTTTGGTACGAAACATCCTCGCCCGTTCAAACCCGCATACAAACCAATCTTACAGCTGAATTCAGCAAACAACCGACAAAACGGCACGTTGTTGAGCTGCTGGATTTGCAACCCAACACAGCGTACAACTACACCGTGGAATGCGACAGTGCGAAGCTGTCCTTTCGTTTTCGCACGGCGCCTGTTCCTGGTAACCGCGAACCGTTTACGTTTGCTTATGCCAGTGATTCGCGCAGCGGATACGGCGGTGGCGAACGCAATGTTTACGGCGCCAATGCGCAAATCATGCAACGCATCGGTGCTTTATCGTGTCATGAAAAGGCTGCATTTGTCCAGTTCACCGGTGATTTGGCAAACGGTTACGTGAGTGACCCCGACGAGCTCAGGCTTCAGCTCACCAATTGGATACATGCCGTGGAACCCTATTGGCATTACCTTCCGTTCAACGTAGGCATGGGCAACCATGAATCGCTGGGCTGGGCCTCCGAGTTGAACAATTGGGTTGTTATTGACGGATTTCCCTATGAAACCCATTCTGGTGAAGCCCTCATTGCCCAAACGTTCGTGAACCCCACCAACGGACCGGTGAGCGAAGACGACACGCCGTACGACCCCAATCCCGGCATTCCGGGCGATTTTCCGACCTATTCAGAAAATGTTTTTTACTACACCTACGGTAACGTTGCCATGGTGGTGTTAAATACCGATTATTGGTACGCACCGGGATTGAAACGGAATCCTTCGTTGAACGGCAACCTGCACGGGTACATCATGGACGCTCAGTTGCAATGGTTGAAAACAACCCTGGCAATGTTTGAAAACGACCCAAACATCGACCATGTTTTCATTACTCTCCATACGCCTCCATTCCCCAACGGCGGCCACAGGCACGATTGCATGTGGTACGACGGCGACAATACCAATCGCCCCTGGGTAGCAGGAAAACCCGTAAATCAGGGCATCATTGAAAGAAGGGATGCCTTGCTCGATCTGTGCGCCAACCGTTCTTCTAAAGTCATCGGATTTTTATGCGGAGACGAACACAATTACAACCGCATGGTGGTGGATGAAAATACGCCAAGGTATCCGGTCGGATGGGACAAGCCTCGTGTGGTACTTAAGCGACCACTCTGGCAAATCATCAACGGCGCAGCGGGTGCGCCTTTTTACGGACAGCAAAAACTGCCCTGGTCGGCATCCGTTAAAGGATTTACAGTCCAAAACGCCTTGTGCCTCTTTGATGTTACCGGAAAAAAAATCGTGCTCCGCGTGATCAATCCGGATACACTTGAAGAAATTGACCGAACAACCATACGGTAAAACTGCTTACCACTAAATGCTCACCTATTGGATCGCAGCCCGGAAACAACCTTTGAACCAACGATAAATTGACTAAACCGAGCATTATCCCCAAAAAGAAACCTTTGGTTGAGGCCCTAACAATCTGCATCCCTTAGTTTTACCAAATTGATGTTAAACTCCAATCGAATACTATGGCTTTATACTTTATTGGATTCACCATCAGTGCAACCATCATATTTTTTGCAGGAAAACGACTTTCACACTATGGAGACTTACTGGCCGACAAGACCGGTATGGGACAGGCATGGACGGGTCTGGTGCTTATGTCAGCAGTTACTTCATTGCCTGAGCTGATGGTCGGGATCAGTTCTTCGGCCATTGTTGTATCGGCCGACCTGGCTGTTGGCGATATTTTGGGCAGTTGCGCTTTCAACCTCGGCATACTTTCATTGATGGATGTTTTTACACCCAAAAACCAGCCGCTTTTTACCCGAGTTTCGCAAAGCCATATTTTGGCGGCGTGTTTCGGGATTATTTTGGTGGTTATGGCCGGATTGGGACTTTTTTTAAACGATGACGTTGTTCTCACCCCGTCTATAGGCCTGACGAGTTTATCTTTTGCGGTCATGTACTTCTGGGCCATGAAAACCATTTACAAATTTCAAAAGCAGAACGTCAACAAACATGAACCTGAGCACCATCAGGAAAGCGGCCTGACCCTTCGACAGGCCATTGTGCGGTATGCCTTGTTTGCCTTGATCATCGTTGCCGCAGCATTAACACTGCCTTTTTTCGCCGAACACATTGCCGAAGCCTCTGGCTTGGGGAAATCCTTTGTGGGAACATTGTTTTTGGCCGCTTCAACTTCATTGCCTGAAATTGCCGTGTCATTGGCAGCTCTGCGCATGGGCGCTCCCAATATGGCCGTGGGAAACTTGCTTGGAAGCAATATTTTCAACATCTTCATTCTGTTTCTCGACGATATCTTTTACACAAGCGGCCACATCCTGAAAGACGCTTCCGAGGCCAACCTGGTTACGGTATTTTTTGTTGTTTTGATGACTGCTGTGGCCATTATGGGGTTTGTTTTCCCAAGCCGTGAGAAGAAAATCTTTATGGCATGGGACACCTTCACCATCTTTTCGCTTTACATCCTCAACATGTTTTTGTTGTATAAATTATCCTAAAAAATGACCGTTTACAATCAACCATTTTCGGAACTCTTGTCCGAATTGAACGCCTCCAACGAGGGTTTAACACAACAAGAGGTTCAGCAAAGGCTGGCGCAATACGGCTACAACGAACTGGTAGAAAAAAAGAAAATTCCGGCCTGGGTGCTTTTCCTGCGCCAGTTCAAGGATTTCATGATTTTGATCCTCGCCGTAGCCGCTCTTTTGTCGGGTTTTGTGGGTGAATTGACCGACACGATCATCATTTTTCTGATCATTCTGCTCAATGCCATCGTAGGTTTTATCCAAGAATACCGGGCCGAAAAGGCCATGGAAGCCCTTAAAAAACTTTCAATTACCCAAACACAGGTTGAAAGGGACAATCAAACCATAATCATCGCCTCCACCGAACTTGTTCCGGGCGATGTGGTGTTACTGGAAGCAGGCAACGTTGTACCTGCCGACATGCGCCTTTTCGAAACCCATGCCTTCCACATCGACGAGTCGTCGCTGACAGGCGAATCTGTGCCTGCCGACAAAACGGACAAGGACATGCCCGGAAACGATGTTCCGCTCGGCGACCAGTTCAACATGGCGTTCAAAGGCACCCTGGTGACCAGCGGCCGGGCAAAAGGCCTCGTGTCAGCCACAGGTATGAAAACCGAGTTGGGAAAAATAGCCGGCATGCTGCAGGAAGAAGAAGTTCCCACACCGTTGCAGGTTCGCATGAAAAAGTTTGGAAAAAACCTCTCCTACATCGTATTGCTGATCTGTGTAGTGCTGTTTGTTTCCGGACTTCTGCGCGGCGAAGACCCCTTCAAAATACTGCTGCTTTCGGTCAGCTTGGCTGTTGCTGCCATACCTGAAGCCCTTCCAGCCCTGATCACCATCGCCTTGTCCAGGGGTGCTTCAAGGCTGGCAAAAAAAAACGCACTGGTGCGGAAACTGCCCGCCGTTGAAACGCTGGGGTCTGTTTCCTTCATTTGCAGCGACAAAACGGGTACGCTTACGCAAAACAAAATGCGTGTGGTGGATGTGTATGAAGATAAGTCGCACGACATCGGCACAAAAATAACTTTGCTCAAACTTGCCATGGCATTGAACCACGACATCAAGTTCAACGACATGAACGAACCCTTCGGAGAACCTACCGAACTTGCACTGGTTGAAAAAAGCATTGAAGAGCTTACGCTTAAAGAATTTCACAAATATTTTTTGAAATACGCCCGCGTCGCTGAATTGCCCTTCGATTCCGACCGGAAATGCATGACAACCGTGCACCATTACGATGGAAAATTCATCCTGTTTACCAAAGGAGCAACCGAATCCATCAGCGATACCCTGCACAACCAACAAGAAAAAGATGTTCTTAAGAAATTGTCCGACGAATGGGCCAACAAAGGCATCAGGGTTATTGCTTATGCCTACCAGTTACTAGATAAACTTCCGGAACCTTTCAATTACCAAACCGTAGAACAGGACCTGCATTTTATTGGTCTTACCGGTCTGTTGGACCCCGCGCGGGAAGAAGTCAAAGAGGCTATTAAGGAATGTAAAACTGCCGGCATCAAAACGGTGATGATTACCGGCGACCACCCAGCAACAGCCAAAGCCATTGCCCGAGAAATTGGGATTTTGGACAACAAAGGTTTGGTGCTCACCGGCGCCGAATTGAAAAACCTCGACGACGAATCCTTCCTGAAACAGGTAGAACAAACGGCCGTTTATGCACGTGTATCGCCCGACCAAAAACTGCGCATCGTACGGGCGCTGCAACTCAAAGGGCACTTTGCGGCCATGACCGGCGACGGTGTAAACGATGCCCCGTCCCTAAGAGCCGCCAACATCGGCATAGCCATGGGCATCAACGGTACCGATGTAAGTAAAGAAGCTGCGCATTTGATTTTGCTTGACGATAATTTTGCTACGATCGTTAAGGCCGTAAAAGAAGGTCGCAGAATTTTCGACAACATTCGAAAATTTATAAAATACATCATGACCTGCAACGGCGCCGAGATATGGACCATCCTTCTCGCACCTTTTTTAGGCTTGCCGATTCCTTTGCTTCCGATCCACATCTTATGGATCAATCTGGTTACCGACGGTTTGCCAGCCCTTGCATTGGCCAATGAAAAAGCGGAACCCGATGTCATGAACAAATCCCCCCGACCGCCAGGTGAAAGTTTGTTTTCCGATGGCGTGGGCTACCACATCATTTGGGTTGGCATCCTTATGGCAGGTGTGACCCTGGGAATCCAAGCCTGGTCGATCAAACACGACTTGGGACATTGGCAAACCATGGTGTTTACCGTTTTGGCATTGTCGCAATTGGGCCACGTTTTGGCTGTACGCAGTGATCGGACATTCCTTTACAAACAAGGCATTTTCAGCAACATTCCTTTGATCGGCTCCGTACTGATGACGTTTGTTTTGCAAATGCTTATCGTTTACGTGCCATTCCTGAACGGTATTTTCAAAACCCAACCATTAAGCCTGAAAGAACTGGGCATTTGCATCGCTGTTTCCATGGTGGTATTTCACGCCGTAGAGCTGGAAAAATGGGTAAAAATGCGTTTTTTGAAAAAACCGAACCCTAAACTTTAAACTTTTTCATCTGCCCCTTTTTCCAATTTCAACCACTTCCATACCGAAAATTTTTCCTGCTTCCATTTTAAATCGCACCAACGTTTTCACCTGGTGCCAGCCTTCATTGCCGCAGGCGCCCGGATTGATGTGCAGGAAATGCAGCTTCGGATCGGGCATCACCTTGAGGATGTGTGAATGACCGCTGATGAAAATGCCGTTTACGGGCGGGTCGGCCTGCAACAACGGGCGCACCCGCGGGTGGTATTTACCTGGGTAGCCTCCAATATGCGTCATGTACACAGGAATGCCTTCCAGCTCAAATCGCAGGTCCAGCGGCACTTCACGCCTTATTTCTGCCCCGTCGATGTTTCCATACACGCCGCGCAATGGTTTGAAATCGCGCAATTGGTCGAGCAATGCCAACGTACCAAAATCGCCGGCATGCCAGATTTCGTCGCATTCCTCAAAATAATGAAATACCTTATCGTCGAGGAAACTGTGGGTATCGGACATCAATCCTATGTATTTCATGGGCTTTGTTGGGCAGTTATTCCACCATCAGGTTGCAGCCTCGCAGCTCGGAGGTGTCAAGCCTTCCGACCACCTCGAAGGTGCCGTCTGCATAAACACGTCCGAGGTCTTCGGTGGCGATGAAGGCGCAGGTGTCCACGTTGGCCAGATCAATCATGTTTAAAACGCCGCTTTTGCCAGGCGCCACCACAAAAAACGGATCGTTGGCTTCGGTGGCTAACAAACGAAGACTTGGCGCCGGGGTGAACCGTTCACCACCCTGCGCATAGGCTTGTGAAAAAAGCTCCGTCATACCGTATTCTGAATGGATGGTTTCGCAATTTAACGCCTCCTTCAAAGTTTGGTGCAATTCCGCTCGTGTTATTTCCCTGCGCCTGCCTTTCATGCCTCCTGTTTCCATCACAGTTATGCTGCTCAGGTCCATGGGAAACACCTCAGCAAAATCGAGCAGGGCATAGCTCACACCCAACAGGAGGGTACGCCTGCCGCGCTCGATACAGCGTTTGAGGGTCGATTGCAATCTTTGGAAATCATGGAGAAAAAAGCCGCTCTCCGGGTGGCGTGAGTTGTGGCTGAATTCATCGGCCATGGCAACCAGCGAAGATCCACCGCGTTCGAGGTAAGAAGGCAACAAAGCGAGGAAACACCAATCCTCAGGATCGCCGTAAAAATGGTCAAAACCGCGACGCGTATTTTGCAAGTACCAAACGGGGTCGCGGACGAGGTGTTGCGACGGTGTTTGTCCTGTCGTGCCGCTGCTGCTGAACGCTGTTACGGGCGTCCAGGAACCAGTTTGAACCGCCCTGGTTTTGAAAAATGCGATGGGCAAAAAAGGGATATCCTCAAGGCGGTTAACGGCCTCTGGCTTCCGGCCGAGCAGCATGAGGTAACGGTTGTAAAGTTCGTTGTACCTCGATTGGTACCGAAACAGAGCCAATGCCGTAGATTCGAAGGTATGGGGCGACAAATTCGCCACACGTGGCAATAAATCTTCCCTTTCAGAGGTTTGCATGATGCGCAATACGCTTAAATTGGGCACAAAATAAACACAAATTTTAAAGGCATGTCCACCAAGCCGTTTCTCAAATACCGCCTTCCTGGCATAGTGTTCTTACTCGCCTTAGCAATGACCTATTGCGTCCAACCACCCGATTACCCCGACGAGCCGGTGATCGAGTTTGTAGCCCTTTCCAAAAACGTGATGGAACAAACCACTTTCGGCACCGACAGCGTGGTTATTACCTTCGATTTTACCGACGGCGACGGCGATCTCGGCTTCCAGGACATGTCAGCCAGCATCTTTATTGTTGATGGTCGCGACTCTTTCATGAAGCCTTCTTACCGTATCCCATACGTTGAGCAAGAAGGTACAGGCAACGGTATTTCAGGCACCATTTCCATTGTCATCCCAACCACCTGTTGTATTTATACGCAAAGTTCAGGCATTCCGCCATGCGATACGTCCAACAATGCTCCGCAAACCTTAGACACGGTTTTTTACCTTATTTCCATTAAGGACAGGGCCGGGCACGTGAGCAACCAAATTTCTACGGCGCCGATCGTGCTTGTTTGTAAAAAGTAGACCCGTATTAGGCTGTTTCGTTTCTGAAAAAACTAAAAATCGTTTTTCCATAATGCCGCACGTCGAAGAGGTTTGGGTGGTTTGAAAACTCGTGGTGCGGATTGTGTTCCAGCACAAAAGTGCCTCCTGGCGCCAACAGGTCTTTTTCAAAAATCAGGTTGGGGATGACGTCAATGGTCGGCAAATCGTAGGGCGGACCAGCGAAAATGTAATCGTATTGCGAACGGGCATTTTCGATAAATCGGAAAACATCCATCTGGAATATTTTCAACTCATCTTCAATACCAAACAGTTTGGATGTTTTGCGAACAAATTGTACGGCCAGGGCAAATTTATCCACATAAGTTACGTCGTTGCAGCCCCTGGAAATGAACTCGTAGCTGTGGCTTCCCGTACCGCCAAACAAATCGAGCACACGTATCTCCTCAAAGTCCAGTCTGTTGGTAAGGATGTTGAACAAACCTTCCTTGGCGAGGTCGGTGGTGGGCCTTGTGGGCCAGTTGTCGGCCGGAGGATCAAACCTGCGGCCTCTTAATTTTCCGGAAATAATGCGCATGGGGCGAATTTAGATCAAACTGAACACATCCGCTGCTTTATGGACTGGAAAGGTTGCTCCGGCGCCAAGGAAAAAACCGGGAGGCAGGGTGGTTAACCGTACATCCTGTACGTATTGATACAAATTTCGATACAAGTCGTCGTTTTCATCTACAAGGCCTGCGAGATGCAAGGGCACCTGTGCTGGGTCCAGTTTGAATTGTTCAAAAGCCAACATGCAAAAATAGGTGGCATCCGCAGTGTTTTCGTAGCTGAAGCTGTTGTAAAACTGCAGGTTTTGCCGGTCGAACACCATCACCTGGAGGTGTTTGCTGCGCACGTTTACCCAAACGCTGTGCTCCATACGTACCGTTGCCGGTCGCCAGGAGCGCAGTAAAGCAGTAGCGACATGCTGAACGGGCTGGCCTATAAAAAATTGACGGAAGAGTTGCAACGCCACGGGTTCAACGGCATAAACGAGGTAACAATCCAGCTCGGGCAAGGCATCGAAACCGTAGTCGTACGGACCATCGGGCAGCAGCAAACGGAAATAAATTTCCAAAGTATCGGCTTGAAACAAACGCCGGGGAACCAAGGTAACTGCTGGGTGAAAAAGGGCCAGGTGACGCTGCCGAAAGCTTTTACCCAGTTCGTTGGCGCACCAACGTTCGAGCAACTGGCGCACCTCGTTTTCCACCAGATTGAAATGGTTTCCGGAGTGATCGAACCCTACAGATTCAACCTTCAGAACCCGACCTTCTTCATCGGTTATCAATACCGACAAAGCATCAACACCCATCACCACGCGCAATTCAGCGCGTGCTGCGACCTCCGAAGTTAATGGGATGCCATTGTTCCAGGCGAATAGCTGTTGTTCCATAAATAAACTGCCGGCAAAGGTTGGTTAGAGCTTTTACCGGCAGCAAATATGCGCATCGTTGGTGCAGCATCGGCTACACTTCCAAAATAAAATGAAAATGGTGATTATACTTTGGCTGTTGCAAGGGAAGGTGTGGCAGCTATCATAGCGCCGATTTTGCAGGAACCGTTGTAACGTGCGCCTTCTTCCACAATCATCGTTTTGGCTACAATGTTGCCTTCAATGACGGCAGTATCCATCAGGTGCAGGGCCTCTTTGACGTTTACATCCCCTTTGATACGACCTTTGATGGCGGCATCGCGGGCGTGGATGTTGCCATTTACTTCACTGGTATCCCCCATTACGAGGCGTTTTTCAACTTTCAGGTCGCCATTGATCGTACCGTCGAGACGTACGTTTTCCGAACACATGAATTTACCTTCAATCGTGGTGCCTTTGGCAATCACGGTCATCATGGTGCCTTCTTTGTCGTTCGCGTTGGGGAGCCCCATGGCAGGAGCCGGTTTTTTATCTTTGGAAGAGGAAAACATACTATTAGGAGGTTGAGATGTTGTTCAATTGTTTGCACGGTTAAACCGGATAATCGGTGTCTAACTTGTACAAAATACCATGCCAAATTGTGGGTATGGTTGTAAAAAACATCAAACCCAAACAACATCGCCGTACTTTTGCGCTGTAAATGACGCTAAAAACCGCATTTTTTCAAAATACATTGCTAAAATTTTTTTATTACAAATACCAAAAACAGGGTACTTCATGTCCATTGTCCTCTTAGCCATCGAATCTTCATGCGACGATACAGCCGCAGCCGTAATCCGCGACGGCAACGTATTGTCAAACTGCGTCGCCAATCAGGAAGTACATCGACAGTTCGGCGGCGTGGTACCGGAAGTGGCTTCCCGGGCACACCAAGCCAACATTGTTCCTGTAGTAGACCTGGCACTGCGCAACGCTGGCATAACGACCAAAGACATCACCGCCGTGGCTTTTACCCGCGGTCCCGGACTCATGGGCTCTCTGCTCGTAGGCGCTTCTTTTGCCAAAGGACTGGCGCTGGCGCTCAACGTGCCGTTGCTCGACGTGAACCACATGCAAGCCCATGTTCTGGCGCATTTTGCCGAAGAACCACACCCGCCATTTCCTTTCTTGTGCCTCACGGTAAGTGGAGGCCATACCCAGATCATTCGGGTAACGGATTACCACCAACAAGAAGTTTTGGGTGAAACCCTCGACGATGCCGCCGGAGAAGCTTTTGATAAATCGGGCAAACTGTTGGGATTGGACTACCCTGCCGGTCCGGAAATCGACCGCCTGGCCCGTCATGGCAAACCTGTGTTCCCTTTTCCTGAACCCGCCATCGAAGGACTCAATTTTAGCTACAGCGGTATGAAAACTTCGATCCTCTATTTTCTGCGCGACCGACAAAAGGAAAACCCGCAGTTTATAGAAGAAAACCTGAACGACTTGTGCGCGTCTATTCAACACAGCATAGTAGGTATTTTGTTGAAAAAACTGCGCAAAGCAGCACGTGAAACGGGCATCAAACAGGTGGCCATCGCTGGTGGCGTGAGCGCCAATTCGGCTCTAAGGGAAGGCCTTCAGGAACTTGGACAAAAAGAAGGCTGGACCACCTTCATCCCCCGTTTCGAATTTTGTACCGACAATGCTGCCATGATCGGTATTGCCGGCTATTACCAATACCTGCGCGGACAGTTTGCGGAACATGACGTGACACCTTACGCGAGGTAGTTGAAAGTTTGAAGAACTAAGTTTTGACATTTCATTAACGGCGCGGTGTTTGCTGTGCCCTTAACTTTGCATGAATGTAATGATGAGGTAGTTCTCCTTCAAACCAATCGATGATGCTCCCATCAAATCCTAAAATCAAGTAAATCCTGATCCATGAAAAAATACGTTGCCTTTTTAACTTTGATAACGCTGGCCATGGCTGGCCTAACGTCATTCCGCAGCAAACCCCAACCTCCGGCAACGGAGCCCATGCGCTGGCACACCTGGGAAGAAGCTGTAGAACTGAACAAAAGCAACCCCAAAAAGATATTTGTCGACGTATATACCGATTGGTGTGGCTGGTGTAAAAAAATGGACAAATCCACCTTCGTGGATCCTGCGGTGATGGAATACATGAGTACCAATTTTTACCCCGTAAAACTCAATGCCGAACAGAAGGATGACATCGCTTTCAACGGCGAAGTTTTCAAGTACGTTGCCAACGGAAGTCGGGGTGTACATACCCTCGCCTACTCACTGCTCGACGGACAAATGAGCTACCCTTCGTTTGTGACCCTCAACGAAAAATTCGAACGCATCATGGTCTCTCCGGGCTACAAGGAAGCTCCGGATATGCTCAAAGAATTGAAATTTAGTGCTGAAGAGCATTATTCAAAAACAACCTGGGAGGAGTATCAGAAAGCCAATTGAATGCATTGTCCCTTCGTTTAAGACACCTTAAAGGTTATTTTTAACGGACCATGTTGCTTTCAACGAAGTTGTACAAATCCCTGACTTCGAACTTCGGACTATAAAAACAAGCGCCTTCCCGAATCATTGGGAAGGCGCTTGTTTAACACCTCAGTTAAGGAAGAATACTGCTTAGAGAGACAAGCGGAGTTTGGCTGCACCTTACTTTTTCCAGGGAAGTTCCAATACGCGTTGTGCTGCAAGTTCACCCTGACGGAGGCCCTCTGTGCAGTCCATACGGTAATGAACACCCAAGGGTATGCGGGAGTAAGCATTTTCGTCGGCGAGTTCTTTGAAGGACGAAAAATGACGCGGCGTTCCATTGAATTCCGACCGGTTGAAGTGGCACTGGTCGGTCATGGAATAAGTTCCGGGGTGGTTGGCGTTGTATTCGAACATGGAACTCAGAATTTTGCCACCGGCGCCACCGAAGCCTGCATGACCTGATGGATAGGCAGGGAAAGCAGGCGTAACCCCGTTGAAGCCTTCAACCGGATTGCGCAATATGGTTTCCCAGTTGGCAGCTTCCGGCTGGTGTTGTGCTATGATGCGGCGGATGTAGGTGATGGGGCGCTCCACATTGTAATGGTATTTGGAATACCAGAGAGCAACGCTGGCATCGCTCAGGGACATGCCCAGTTTGGCATACAATTCCGCACTACCTGCAAGGTCAAGGTTTTCATTGATCACTACCTGGTCGGCAACTGCAAGCAAACGGGCAGGAGGAGAAAACGTAAGACCAAGAATATCATCGCTCCAGAATTCACCAACCCAACGCTGTTCGTATGCGCCAGGACCGTCGGTCTCGATGTTGAGCACCGTGGTATACGTTTCAAACGCTTGGTTATAAAACAGGGAATTGGGATTTTCACTGTAAGGGATAGGAGGGCGGGCAAGTAATTCAGTTTCATCCAACGCAAAACGGCGTACGCTTCCCCATTGTGGGAACATGGCGCGTACGAAGTCCGGAGGCGTGGGTTGCCATAGGCCAGGAGCGCTGGGAGGCGTATAGGAAATGGGCTGAGGATCCAAAAAGGCGTTGTGGCCTACCACGTCAGCACGTTCCCAGTTGTAAACCGCCTGGGCTACAGACTGACCGTATGCCAACGAGCGGGCCAGAATTTCCGGTGTAGTTTGCTGGGCAAACTCGTTGTTGAGTTGCCCGTACGTCTGATCAATCTTTACATAAAGATGTGTGTATTCATTTTCCATATGGAAAAACAAACGCGGCATGAGGTAAGCATACGAGGCATTGATGCAGGCCGGCCAGTAATAATCCAACTCGGGATCGGCTTCTGGAATGGCAAGTCCGGGAAATAAATTTTTGATCGACTGGTTTTCCGGGATACCCGCTACGATAGATTCGTAGGCAGAAAAACCCAGAAATGCCAATGCGCGAGGCGCGGGACCGGGCCTGTAGCCACCAGCGTAACGATCGAGTTCGAGGAAAAGGTTGTTCCAGCG